>JBGPDH010000118.1:0-10441 GCA_041482195.1 Verrucomicrobiia bacterium | reverse complement strand
TGCCTGTGGCGGCGGCGCTGGCGGTTTCTCGGCCTCATTCCGATTTTGGTCGGCATGCTTTATCCGTTTTATACGACTGCGCCCGATTTTGTGGCGACTGCCGATGGCAAGCAATGGGCGGCGCGATTGGCGGATGGACGCCTGGCTGTGTCCAATCTCGATCGTGAACATTTTACCGTCGATCAATGGCAAAAACGTCTTGGCAATCCAGAGTTGGTGGATGTGTATGAATTGCCGCCGAATGAAACGCAAATACGCTGCGATACTGCCGGCTGCGTCTACCATCACGGTACACATGTGTTGGCGATGCCGGAAATGGTCAGCATCGTCACTGGAAACCAGACCGCCAGCGCAATCAGGCCCACCGCCGAGAACATCGCCGATGGCGAGACAACCATTGCGAGCGGAATCCAGGCGGTGGCCGGAATCGGGCCGACCACTTTCAACAATGGCATCCCCCAGTAGCGCATGTGGGTCGACCAACCAATGCACACACCGGTTGCAAGGGCGACAATAACACCGAGCACATAACCGGACAGCAACAGCAACAGGGAATGCCAAGTGCTGTCGAAGAGCAACGCGCGATCATCCAACAGGCTTTGCAGTACGCCTGCCGGGGCAGGAAAATATGGCAACGGCAACCAATGCAACACGCCGGTAATCAATTCCCAAAGGCAGAGCGTCAAAATCGCGGCGGCAAAGATGGGGCACATATTCCACATCCATCGGCGCAGGCCGGGCCAGAGAAACTGAATCAGCCCCGCAACGACGGCGGCGACGAGAATGCCACCGAGAAATTGAGAATATAAATGGGCTTCGTTTGGCAATTCGTTGTTGGGGATATACCGGTGAATGGCCAGCGTTATCAGGGTCGCCACCGGGACGGGCAGAATGGCCCGCAGCCGGGCTCGCGAGGCAGCCACACGCCGGGAATCGGTTTTTAGCGCCGGCACTTTCACTCCTTGCGGAGCGGAGCTCACTTGGTGTTGGCTAGTCGGCAGCATGACATGTCGCCGTATTCAGTCGGAGTGGCAGTACCGTGCGATAATTCCGCAAGCAGACGGGCGTTTTCATCCGGCGGCAATTGACCGCCTGCCACTTTTTCCACCGGCAATGAATTTATCCATTCATCCGACACGCCGTCCAGATGCACGAAAGCGCGTTTGGCCAGTTCATCCACGTCCGTGCTGGGGCTGAGCATGCCGTTCTGCTTCATCGCCACGGCGGCGGTTTTGACCGAAGCCTCGGCCAGCGAAACACTTGGGATGTAGCTGAGATGTGAAATCGCGACGGTGTTGAGTTCCGGATTCGAGGCGAGATATTTTTTCTCAACGGAAAGCCGGGCGGCGGCGGCGGGATTGGTTTGCACCCATTTGGCCGCCTTGAGCAGAGCGCGCGTGGCGGCGGCGGCGGCCTTGGGATTGGCAGCCAGAAATTTCCCGCTCACAATCACTTCGCAGCAATATTCATCCTTGTAAGGCGCGTCCTTTGCCTGATCGGCGATGTTTTTGACCTTGCCCTGGGCGACCAGCAGGGTGCCGATCGGCTCGGAATCAGCCACCGCATCCACCTGGCCCTTGTCCAACGCCAGGCCCAGTTCTCCCGCCGGATAGACGATCCAGGTAATCTCCTTGGACGGGTCGATACCATGAGCGGAAAGCGCGCGGTTGGCAAAAATGAATGGCGGGGTGCCCATGCCGGGGACGCCGATTCGCTTGCCCCGGAGGTCGTTAATCGAATTAATCTTTCCGTTCACCGGCGCCTGGACCCGCAGGCAACCGCGGTGGATGCCGCCGGTGAATTTTACGTTCAGCCCCTGCTCGATGGGCTTGAGAAAATACATGACCAGATGATGCGTGATATCAAATCCGCCCAGCGCCATCACGTCCTTGTAATTGGACCAGTCGCACTTGACCATGACCGGGTCCAACCCTTCCTCCTTGAAGAAACCCTTTTCCACCGCCGTATAAATGGGGGCTTCGCAGGTCAGGCCGATATAGCCGACGCGGATTTTGGTGAGTCCGTTGCCATTGGCCGCTGAGGTGGTTGTACTTTGTCCGTTCTTCTGGCAGCCGGTCAACAGCAACGCGCCGACGGTGACGGCGGCGATCAGTCTGTTCTTAGACATTATTTATTTCTCCTGTTCGGGCTAAATTTTATTGTCAGCAGCAAGTCTCCTGAACTTCATTAAGCCAAATCATCCGCAAATTTGAACGCAATTCAAATAAAAAAATCGCCGGGAACCGTTTGCGCCGTTGTGCCAATCCCGCAGGGATTTCCGACCATAGCCCGGCGTTTCAACGCCGGGAATCGGGTTCGTTATCAGGCGAGTCCCGGAGGGACGACTGAAAAATCCAATCTCGCTTCAGTCGTCCCTGCGGGACTTAAAATCGTGGGCACGCCAACCCGGCATTGAAATGCCGGGCTATTACCAATTGTTCCTGCGGAACAGTACCCGCCACCCTTGTAGGCTACCCAGTCCCTTCTCTTTCATTGCCCAAATGCGCCATCTGCATAAACCGGGTACGTGATATCCAAAGCGCTGGCGTAACGGCTTTCGGAAGAAAGCCGCACTATTTCTCAACCGATTGAAGATTGCGGCGCTCTGCCGAGACGCCGCTACGGTTCATCCTCTTTCATTGCCCGTTTCCATCGTTCGCATAGACTGGGCGCGTGAAATCCAAAGGCGCGGTTTATCTGGTCGGGGCCGGGCCGGGCGACGTGGGGCTGCTCACGTTGCGCGGCGCGGAATTGCTCCACCGCGCCGATGTGGTGCTCTACGACGCGCTGGTGAGTCCGGAGCTGCTCCGGTTCGCGCCGCCGTCGGCTGAACTGATTGCTCGTGGCAAAAACATGATGATGCCGCAGGAGGAAATCATCGCACTGCTAGTCGCCCGGGCGCGTGAGGGTAAATGCGTCGTCCGGCTTAAAGGCGGCGATCCCTATATTTTCGGACGGGGCGGCGAGGAAGCCGAGGCACTGGCGTCGGCGAATATTCCCTTTGAGGTTGTTCCCGGTGTCTCGTCCATCGTGGCCGCGCCGAATTATGCCGGCATTCCCCTCACCCACCGCGAGCATTGCTCCAGCTTTACCGTGTTCACCGGACATAGCGATTCGGCGGATGCCGCCACGGCTTTGCATTACGCGCAAATTGCCAAAATCCCCGGCACCAAGGTCGTGCTCATGGGCACCGACAATCTGGATGACTGGACAAAATCGCTCATCGCGCAGGGCATGCCATCGGAAACGCCGGTGGCCATCGTCCAATGGGGTACGCTGGGAAAACAGAAATCCGTCGCCGGCACGCTGGTCACCATTGCAGCCCTGGCGGCCAAAGAAAAAATTGTCCCGCCGGCGCTCACCATCGTCGGCGACGTGGTCAAACTGCGCAAAAAACTGAACTGGTTTGAACAGCGCCCGTTGTTCGGTCAGCGCATTGTGGTCACCCGCGCCCGGTCACAGGCCGGTGACTTCGCACGGCGGCTCGCAGAACTTGGCGCGGAAGTGCTGGACATCCCGGCCATCAAGACCGTGCCGACCAACGACAAACAGGCTGTCGTGGATGTGCTGTTGGAGTTGAACGCCTACGACTGGCTGGTATTCACGAGTGCCAACGGCGTGACGTCGTTTTTCGAGCTTTTCTTCAGGCGCTTTCAAGACCTGCGCGATCTCGGCGGCACCCGCATCGCGGCAGTCGGTCCGGCCACGGCCGCGAAGTTGCGCGAACTGCATTTGCAGGTGGATTTGACGCCGGAGGAGGCGCTCGGCGCGAAAATCGCCGGGGCACTCGCCAAATTTGAGAGCGTCGAGAACCTGAAAATCTGCCTGTTGCGCGCCGGGGAAGCCAACCCTGACCTGCCGCGCGAACTGGAACAACTGGGTGCCATTGTGGATGACATTGCGATTTATCACACCGTCGCCGAGACGGAGGATCCATCCGGTGCCGGCACCCGTTTGCGGGAGAGCGGCGCGGACTGGGTGACGTTCACGAGCGCCTCGACGGTGGAACATTTTCACGCGCGCTTTGATTTGCCAAAACTGCTGAAGAAATTTCCGCAAATCAAACTGGCGTCCATCGGCCCGGAAACGAGCAAGGCCATTCGTGCCTTTGGTCTGGCCCCCGCGCTGGAAGCGAAGGAACACACCACGGACGGATTGATTGCGGGATTGTTGCGCGCAGCCAAGGTGGCAAAACCGCAAGCGAAAGAATAACCGGTTTACGTCATTTCTCCGGTCTGACGCTTGATGGGTTCGCCGCCACTCAATTGCACCAGGAGATAGTACGCCACCGGCGTCGCGATGAGTGATAACAGCACGGAGATGCAGAGCGCGCCGATCACGGCGATGGCCAGCGGCCGGAGCATGTCCGCGCCGGCGCCGATGCCATAGGCCAGAGGCAGCATGCCCAGCGCCGCGGCCAGTGACGTCATCAGGACCGGACGCAAACGGCGGTGGCCGGCGCGCACCAGTGCCTCCACCAGTTCCACGCCGTTGTCCTGCAACTGCCGCGAAAAATCCAGCATCAGAATGCCGTTCTTGGCGACAATGCCCACGCCGATAATGGCGCCAAGGAAGGAAACAATGTTGAGCGTGACGCCGGTGAGCCACAGCGCGACGACCGCGCCGAACAATGCCAGCACCGAGCCGAAGACAATCGCGACCGGCTCGTAAAACGAGCGAAATTCAACCAGCAGCACGGTAAAGACCAGCAGAATGGCGGCGGCCAGGACGACTATCAGGTTGCGAAAGGATTCCTGTTGTTGCTGGTAAAGCCCGCCATATTCCACCGTGCCGGGCGGCAGCGATTTGTCCCGGCTTAATTTGGCCTGAATGTCCTTCATCGCGCTGCCGAGATCGCGACCTTCGAGCCGCGCCGACACGATGATGTCCTGCCGCAAATCTTCGCGGACCAGTTCCACCTGGCTCGGTTCGAGAGACAGGTCAGCCACCTGATCCAGTCGCACGACCGTGCCGCCGGGCGTGCGAATGGGCAATTCGCGCAACGCGGCGGTGTTGTTGACGCTGTTCCGCTCGGCCCGCACGCGGATGTTGACCACGCGGTCGCCTTGAAGAACGGACGACGACACTTCACCGAGCAAGGCGGTGTTGGCCGCCTCGGCGATGTCCTGTGCGGTGAGGCCGAACCGTTCGGCATCGGCGGGGCGCACGCGCAGATTGATGGACGGGCCGGTTTCCGTCAGGCCGTCGAACGTGTCCACGACACCGGGAACGCTCTTAATTTCTTCCTTCACCTGCGGCGCGGTCTGCTCCAACCATTTCAAATCCGGCGAGAACAATTTGATTTCGACGGGGTTGGGCGTCAGTTGCAGATCGCCGATGACATCGGTGAGGATTCCGGGAAATTCCCAGCGCATCATCGGGAACCGCCCGGTGAATTCATGACGCAATTCGGCGATGACCTCTTCCGTGGTGTGCTTGCGGTTCGGTTTGAGTTTGACTGCAAAGTCACCCACATACGGCTCGGTGATAAACATCCCCATCTCCGTGCCGAGCCGCCGGGAATAGCTTTCGACGTCCGGGTGGGCGCGGAGGATATCCTCCGCCTCGTTGAGGATGCGCGACGTTTCCGTAAGGCTCGTGCCCGGCGGCGCCCAGTAATCAATCACAAAACCGCCTTCGTCGAAGTCGGGCAGGAAATCGGATTCCAGATGTTGATAGATGAAAATGCCACCCAGCAGGACCAGTCCGCACGCCGCCAGGGTCAGCCAGCCATGCCGCAAGGCCAACCGCACGGCCCGTTCGTAAACCCGGATGACCCGCGTCAGCAGAAATCCGCCTTCCAGCCCCGTCGGCGCGTGTCCGTGCTCCATGGTGGCGCGCTCACGGATGAACCACGCCGCCAGCGAGGGTGTCAGCGTGAGTGCCAGAAGCAGCGATACGAGCAGCGACACCACCATGGTCAGTGCCAGTGCGCGGAAAAAGACGCCCGCCACGCCGGTCAAAAACGCGAGCGGAATGAAGACCACCACCGGCGTCAGCGTCGAGCCGATGAGCGGATAAAGGATTTCTCCGATGGCCTCCTGGATGCCGGCCAGTCGCGGCCGGCCGGCGGCAATTTTCACGCACATCGCCTCCACCACGACGATCGCGTTGTCAATGATGAGGCCGATGCAGGCCGCGATGCCGCCGAGCGTCATCATGTTAAACGTCATGTTCGCCAGTTTCATGGCGACGAACGTGATCAGCACCGTGATGGGAATGGTGACAATGGCCGTCAACACGCTGCCCCAGTTTTTCAGGAAGAAATAAAGGATGAGCACCGACAGGAGGAGGCCGAACAGGATGGCGTCCCAGACGCTGCCGACCGAATCGTGCACGAATTGCGACTGGTCGTAAAAAAACGAGAGGCGCATGTCCGGCGGCAATACCTGCCGAAGCAGCTGTAGTTTGGCCTTCAGCGCGGCGGCGATATCCAGTGTGCTGCCATCCGGCTGGCTCTGAACATTCAGCAAAACAGCGTTACGTCCCTGCGCGGTGACCACCGTGTAAGCCGGTGCCGGCCCGCGCTCGACACGCGCCACGTCCCGGACCCGGATCGGGTGACTCTCGCGGACCGCAATCACTACCCTGCCAATGTCTTCGGGTGAACGAACGCGGCCGTCCACGGTGGTCAGGTAGAGATGATAATTTTCCTCGATCATGCCGGCGGGTGCGACGAGGTTGTTCTTCGCCAGCGCGTCGCTTACATCGGGCAAACCCAGTCCGGCGGCCTGTAATTTCAACGGATCCACGATGACATGAAGTTCCGGCACCTGGCCGCCGACCAGTTCCACTCTGGCGACGCCGGGGATTTGCAGGAACAGCGGTTTCAACTGGTAATTTGCCGTCTCCCACAAATCCATGATGTCGCGGTTGGTACTGGTGAGGCTGATGCCGATGATGGGAAACGCGGAGAACGTGACGCGTTCGATCTCGGTCTCAGCGGTCGCGGGCAGCTGGCCTCGGATTTGCGCGAGCCGTCCCAGCACATACAGTTCCGACTGCGGCATATCCACGTGCCAGTTGAAGAAGACATTGATCTGCGCCGAACCGCGCTTCGTCGCCGAACGCACCGAAACCGCTCCGGGAATGTCCTTCATCGCCTCCTCGATGGGCCGCGTGACCATGGCCATCATTTCGTCGGCGGGCATGATGCCATTGTTCACCAGGACGACCACACGCGGAAAATCCGTCCGCGGAAACACGGACGAGGGCGTGTGCAACGCCGAAAAAATTCCGGCCAGGCACAGGGCCACCGCGATAAACGAGATGGCCAACGCGTGTCGCGTGGCAAACCGGCCCAGGCGTGAAGAGGCGGTGGAAGTCATGCGTTTTCTTGCGGAATCTCAGTCGCCGGCAATTTTTGAATCGGCTGCGCTTTGGAAACAAATGCAGAATGAAGCATGCAGAATGAAGAAAGGGATTCGCCCGCGATTCATGCGCTCGTAATTTGTTTCTTCACTCTTCATTCTGCCTTCTTCATTCACCCCTTGGATTCGCCACCTGAATTTTGGTTTTGGCCGGCAAGCCATAGGCCCCGACCGTCACCACCGAATCGCCCTCTTTGAGCCCGGTTCCGGCAACTTCCACCCAGCCGTTTTCGCGAAAGCCGGCTTGCACCGGTATTTGTGTGGCTTCATCGCCCTGGACCAACGAAACGACGCTGTGCCCGGCGACATCGGTCACCAGACTCTCCTCCGGAGCGGCCAGGCAATCGGTATGAACCGCGGTGACGATTTTCAGTTGAACGAATTGGCCGGGGCGCAACCCGCTGGCCGCCGGCAACAACGCCCAGGCCGGAACCGCGCCGGTTTTCGGGTCCACCGCCGGGCTGACAAACGACAGCGCGGCCGTTATCGGCGGCTGAGTCAGCACCTGTACCTCTTCGCCGCTTTTTAAATCCATTGCATCCACCTCCGGGATTTGCACGCTTACGGCCAGCCGGTTTAAATCAACTACCTCGGCGACGACTGTATTCACATCCACCGCCTCGCCGGCCTTGACGTTGAGCCGGGTGACGGTACCGGCCATGGGGGCAACGACTTGCTGCGAGGCCAGTTGCGCCTGGGCATCCTGCAAGGCTTTTAGCGACGTGTTGTGTTGTGCGTATAATGTTTTCTGCCGCACCATTTCCTGCTTAACCGAAACCGAGCTTAAATCCACCAGGACGTCGCCTTTTTCCACGTGCTGGCCCCCAATCACGTTCACTTTGGCCACCACCCCGGCGGAGGGTGCGCCGAGTTGTGCCCCGGCCGCCGGTTGATCCGCTGTGGCGGGCGCGGCTTCGACCATGCCATAGCCGGTGACGTAACAATGCAAGGTCATGCGTTGCAGCGTGCCGGTTTGAACAGAAACAAGGGACGGGACGTTTTCCGACGGCCCACCTTCGTCATCCGAAGCCGGAGTGGCGTGGGGTGATTTGACGAGCATAAAAATACCCAACCCGAAACCGAGGACAATCACGCCACCGATGATGATTTGTTTTCGTTTCATTTTTCAGTTTGGGGAAAATTATTCTGTGCCGCCTTGAGCGTTTCCGGCGGGAGCGTCAATGGGCTTTGGACGGCGTCCTCCAATTCGCCCAGCGCCTGTTGCTCCTTGATTAAGGCGTTGAGCCGGCTTTGGGCGACGGATTCAAATTCCATTTCGGCGTTGGCCACGGCGAGCGGATCCGTTTCGCCGGCGGCCGCCTGCGCCTGAATGGAGCCCAATCGTTTTTGCGAATGTTCCTGCAGCGCCCGCGCTGTGGCGGCCTGCTGCACCGCCGCCCGGTAGCCGGCCAGGGCGCTGTCAATTTGGGCGACGGCGGCGGTCTGCACGGTAAGAAAATGCGCGGCAGCCTCGCCCCGTTTCGCCCTGGCCTCGGCAATGGGGCCCTGGTTTTGGTTCAATATCGGCAAGGTGACGCTCAGACCCAGTGTCCATTCATTATCACCGGCATTGCCGGTATTCCAGCCGTAGCCCGGTCCGAGATGAACATCCGGATATTGATTGGCGATTTCCAACTGGAGGGCGGACTGGCTGGCGGCGTACTCGGCCAGCGCGCCGCGCACGTCGGCGCGATTCAACAACGCCTGACGCCGGACCTCCGGCCGGGTCAATTGCCGCGGAAACTGGTCCAGCCCGACAAACGACAATTGCACACCATCCAATGCGCGCAACGGCAGGCCGAGCGCATTCGCCAGTTGGATCCGCGCCTGACGGCGTTGTCCGTCGGCGTCCTGCCGCGCCAATTGTGTCGTGTCGAGCACGAGGCGCGCCTGAGTGACCTCGAAATCGGACACGGCACCCGCAGCCAGCTGGCCTTTGAGCAGGCGAACGACATCGCGTTGCGCCGATTCCTGGCGGGTGAGCAATGATTCAGTTTCACGCGCGGCATAAAGGTTGAACAACGCAGCGCGCACCTGGCTGCGCGTCTGCCAGGCGGACGCGACGAAATTCCAGTATGCCGCTTCGGAAAGGTGGCCGGCCTCGGCCTTGCGCTTGGTTCGCTTGCCCGCCGTCTCGATCGGCACATCCAGACTCGCCGTCACCAGCCAGGGACTGAAGTTGCCGGGTATCTGCGAATCGAATCCCGGTGTCACGGACACGGCAGGATTCGGCCGTTCGCCAGCGGTGATTTCCGCAGCCCGCACCGAGGCCCAATGGGCGCGCGCCTCGGCCAACGCCGGTTGGTAATAGAACGCAACGAATGTGAGCGCATTCAAATCCCAGGAGTGGCGGGGCCATTCGCCGGCAATATGATTGGTTTCCAGAAACGCGTGCAGGTTTTCGTTCGTGAACGACCGGGTATTGAACGTGGCGGCGGTTTGTTCAGGCGCGATGGGCTGCGAATGATACGTGGCGCAGCCGGCGATGAAGACAAGGATCGCGAGTAACATCGAACATTCAACATTCAACACCCAACGCCCGTTAAAATGTGTCAATGGCGGACGTTGAAAAATGGATGTTCGATGTTGAATGTTGAATGTTGAATGTTTCATTTGGTCGCCTCCAGGGGCAGGCGGACGGTGACGGTCGTCAGTTGGGACGGTGCCGACTCGATTTGAATGGTTCCGTTGTGGGCCGAAACAATCCACCGGGCGATGCTCAAACCGAGGCCGCAACCGTCCGCTTCATGGCCGTGCGCGGGATCGCCGCGATAGAACCGGTCGAAAACCCGCGGCAATGATTCCGGCAGGATGCCTGGTCCGGTATTCGCGATGACGAACTCGGCCGCGCCGTTCGCTCGATGCAGGTTCATCGTCACCCGACCCTGTGGCTGGTTGTATTTGACAGCATTGTCGGCGAGGTTAAGCAGCAATTGCCGCAACCGGTGCCGGTCGCCGCGCACGGACAGTTGCTCGCAATCGGCGAGTTCCACCTGAATATGCTGCGGTTCAGCCAGGATTTGCGTGTCGGCAAAATTATCGCGCACCAGCTCGTCCAGCCGCAGTGGTTC
>JBGPDH010000117.1:0-10484 GCA_041482195.1 Verrucomicrobiia bacterium | reverse complement strand
AGAAACGTAACCGGCAACATCACCAGGCTGCCGAGGCACATCACGGCAAAAACCCATCGCCGGCCCAGCCGGTCAGCCAGCGGCCCGAAACTCAGGTAACCGGCCAGAGCTCCGACATTGAGCAGCATGGTGGCATAGCTGACGCGACTGGTTAGCTCCGATAGGCTCAGGCCCTGTAAATCAGGCAAGGCGCGGACGAGTGTCGGCGTCCAGTTCGTCGCCCCCCACAAACCGAACACGGCCACAAACGCCAGCCCGGAACCGACCAGCGTGGCGCGAAACAGTCCCGGCGCAAACAGCTCAGTCAGTTTCGACGATGGCCGGTTGTTCGATCTTTTTGCCTCGGTGCTCGCCTTGACCCAGCGTTCCGGTTCTTTGACCCATAGGAAAACAAAGACTGCGACGATGGCCGGCGCAACGCCGACGACAAACATGACTCGCCAGCTAGAATCCCGAAGAATCAGATAAAGCACCGCCGCCAGCAGGAACCCGCCAGCCCAAGCCGATTGCAGCAGCCCGGCGGCCCGGGTGCGTTTGTCTTCCGGCCAGACCTCGGCTACGAGCGCGGCACCCGCCGCCCATTCACCGCCAATGCCGAGCGCTGTGATGAACCGGAATAACGCCAATTGCCACCAGGTATGTGACAATGCCGCCAAACCGGTGAACAGCGCGTAAATCAGAATCGTGCAGACCAGCGTTTTGGCCCGGCCAAAATGATCGGCAAACACACCGAACAAAACTCCGCCAATCGCCCAGCCAATCAGGAAAATGGAGAAGATGATTCCGCCATACCAGCCGATGTCATCGGGTGTGACCGGTCCGCCGCCAGGTGAATGCATGAGCTCGTGCAAGGCGGGTTGCAGGACCATGGCGTAAATCGTGGAATCCATCGAGTCGAACACCCAGCCAAGCCATGCGACAAAGAGAACCAGCCATTGATAAGGTGTGACGCTATGACGCCACGAATCGGGTTTCACGGGAAAACAGTCTAGCCGAATTCTTCAAAGAAGAGAAGCTTTGAGGAGTGGCAGTGTCCGCATTTGCTGTCGGGTCGAGCCTCTGCCTCGAAATCGGCGCACAGCGCCGACGCTACAACAAATCCGCCAGGACACTGCCCGGGACGACCTTTCATTGGCTCCCGTTCGTTACGCTTTTACCTTCGTGTTGGATGTTCATCCTCGGGAGACCGGCCGCAGGCCGTTGCGAAGCAGACGGATTCGTCCGGCGGTCAAGCACCAGACACTGGCCGCACAATTTAACGCCGGGTTCAAAAGAGCGTGCAACGCAACGACTTCAGCGATGAACCACGTATCACTTCGCATCATCGTGTGGTCCACTGCGAAATTTTCAGGAATTTCACCGGCCTCCGGAGTCTTTCAGATTGACTATGACTGTTGTCACCGGATACAATCGCACTATGATTCGCAGACCCGGTTGAACCCTGCATCAAGAGACTTTGATGACTACTCAGATGGTGATCGCATTAAAAAGGGGCGTCTTGGTACTCCTCCTGTTCGGGCTCTGGGGAACACGCAGTCCGGCAGCCGGACCTGACCTGCGGCTCATGGGCACCGATACCCCCGACCCGGTAACTGTCGGTGAGTTGTTGAACTACAACCTGGTGGTGACCAATGCCGGGACCGGCGCGGCCACCGGCGTGATGCTGACCAATACCCTCTCTCCCAACACTACGTTTTTTTCGTCTAGTGCGTCGCAGGGAACCAATACCGCCGGCGGTGGTCTGGTCGTGTGCAATCTCGGCTCAATCAACGCCGGCAGCGCCGTGACCATTCGAATCACGGTAACGCCCGCGTCAGCGGGCACCATCACCAACTCTGCAATCGTGTCGCTGGCGCAGGCGGATGCTAATCCGGCTGACAACTTCGTGGTGCAAACGACCCTGGTGGTCCCACCGACATTTTATCAAGGACCGAATTTGAATATTGGCCGCTCCCATCACACGGCGACGACGTTGCTCAACGGGAAGATTTTGGTCGCGGGCGGAAACGGGTCGTCGGGCGTCCTGGCCAGCGCGGAACTGTATGACCCGGCCACGAAGATGTTTTCCCTGACCGGAAACATGACCACCAACCGGACCGATCATGCTGCCACCCTGTTGCCGGACGGAACGGTGTTGATTACCGGTGGCCTGGGAGCATCGTTCAGCCTGCTTCACTCCGCCGAGATTTATAACCCGACGAACGGCTCCTTCACAGCGGTTAGCAACATGCTTTCCGGCCATGCGCAACATACCAGCACTTTGCTGCAAAACGGACGCGCCCTCATCGCCGGTACCAGCTTCAACAACGGGAGCGCGGATTCGGATCCGGCGGTGGCGGAAATTTATGATCCGGCCACGCACGGTTTCACCCTGACCGGCAGACTCATCAACGGCGCGGGGGGTCACCGGGCCATTCTGCTCGCAAACGGAAAGGTGGTCTTGCTCACCGGTGGGGCCAGCGACCTTTACGATCCGGTGGCCGGCACCTTCAGCTGGCTGGGCTATCCGCCGTCTCCGCGGGTTTACGCCGGGGTGGCGCAACTCCTGGACGGGGGAATTCTGTTGGCGGGTGGTTCCCCCTACATTTCCCCACCGTATTCAACCAGTTCGGAAATATTCGATCCGGTTGCGCTGGCCTATGCCACGAACGCCAGCATGCTCAATGCACACAGTTACGCGACGGCGACGCGGCTGCTGGACGGCCGGGTGCTGGTGACGGGGAACGATACTACGCCGGATTTATTCGATCCCGCCTCTGGAACATTTTCGCATACTGTTCAATTGACTCAGAGCCGGATGATGCATACGGCGACCCTGCTGGCGGATGGCAGCGTGCTCATCATCGGCGGGTTGGCCGGAACCAACCTGACGAGCACGGAAATTTATGATCCGGCCCGAACCAAACTGCCGCCGGCCGTTTCCATTGCGGACGCCGCCGGCGCGGAAGGAGATACCGGCACGACCAATCTCATTTTTAACCTCACATTGACGTCGCCCATGGGATTGCCGGTATCAGTTGACTTCACCACCTCGGACAACAGCGCCGTGGGCGGCGTGGACTATGTGGGCACGAATGGGACGGTGATGTTCCCGCCCGGCAGCACCAATCAAACCGTCACGGTAGCCGTGATCGGCAACCGGGATTATGAACCGGACAAGACATTCCAGGTCAACCTCTCCAATCCCACCAATACCAGCCTCGGGATCAGCCAGGGCACGGGAACGATTCTTAATGACGACCCCATTCCAACGGTGACCGTCGCGCCCGCCACGGTCCTTGAACCCAACGTAGGTACAACCAACGTTTCGCTGAACGCATACCTGTCGGCAAAATCTTACCAAGCCATTACTGTCAACTACGCCACCAGCGATGGCTCCGCGCTGGCCGGCTCGGATTACATCGCCACCAATGGTCTTTTGACCTTTAACCCCGGCACGACCAACCTGACCCTGGGTGTGCTGGTCAAAGGTGACACGCTTTACGAGACGAACGAGGTCTTTTACGTCGCACTGAGTTCGCCAACCAATGCCATTGCCGGCGCACCGGGCGTCGTCACCATCATCAGCGACGATGGTTTGCCTGGTGTGTTGGACCATTTCACGTTCAGCGCGATCACGCCCCCGCAATACGCCACGTTCCCCATCGGCCTGACCATCACAGCTCGCGATGCCTCCAACTCGGTGGTTACCACGTTCAACGGCTCCGTCACGCTGAGCGGCAGCACGAGCAATACGCCGGGCTATTTGTTCGACTTCGAAGAAGGCGATTTCAGTCAATGGACCCCGCTAAATCTGGGAAACAGCCCCGGGCCGTATCAAATTGTTCCCTTCGACGTGCCGGGACATGGTCACCCATCGCTGGCCTTCCGCATCGCAGCCAATTCCGGCGCGGCGGATGGCATCACGCGACCCGTGTCGTTGCAGGGCGGCGCTGCCTATGCCTTCTCGGTCGACATCGCTTCGATGAATGAAAATGGAACGTATGCGAACGGTGACCCGGGCACGGCACATTTGTTGATCAACAGCCAGGAAGTCGCGACCATGAATTTCGGTGTTTTCGGAACAATAAATCCCGGCCAAATCTTTCGAACCAATTTATTGGCCAACTACCTCGCGCCAAGCAATGGCGTTTACCAGCTTTCCGTGCGCTTCGATCGCGGCTATCTGGAATCGGACGTGTGGAACTATGCCGACAACGTGCGGGTCATGGCCCCGCCCTTGACGCCGACCTGGATTTCCCCGTTCACCAACGGCGTCTGGTCGGGCAGCTTCATTGCCGCCGCCGCCGCCAGCAATCTTGTCCTCCACGTGGATGACGGGGATGGTCATTTCGGCGACAGCGCGCCGTTCACCATTTTGAACTATGCCGATGTGGTACTGCAGAGTTCGGTTGGGCCGAACCCGGCGCGGGTTGGTTCAAATGCCGTTTACGCGCTCCTGCTTACCAATCTGGGCCCCGGCACCGCCACCGGCCTGGTGCTGACCAATCTCCTGCCACCCAATCAAACTTTCCTGTCGGCAAATTCCACCGCGGGATCCTGCGTTTTCTCCAACGGCACCGTCCGTTGCGCCGTCGGAACCCTGTTCGCGAATCAAAGCGCCACGGTCACGATCGTGACCCAACCGTTGCTGCCCGGCACCGCCACAAATCTTGCCGGTTTCACATCCGTCAATTTTGATCCGAACCTGGCGAACAACACCTCCGCACTCGTCTTCTCCATCAAACCGCCGCTGCTTTACGTCCAGGGACCGACCGTGGTGGAACGCAGCCACGCGACCACCAACGCCGTCTTTAACGTGTTTGTCGGCGGACCGTTCGCCCAGACCATTGACGTAGATTACGCCACAGCCGATGGCACCGCTACGGCCGGGCTGGATTATCTCGCCACGTCCGGCCACCTGACCTTTACCCCGGCGATTACGAACCGGAGCGTCACCGTGATCGTGTCGAACGATCTTGTCCACGAGTCGACCGAAACCTTTGCCCTGAACCTGTCCAACCCCGTCAACGCCGAACTCGCGAACGGCGGCACGGCCAATGGCACCATTCTCAACACTGACCCAGCAGCGGGCCTGAACCATTTCGATTTCAGCGCCATCCCCTCGCCGCAGCAGGGCAGCGTTGCCTTTTCGGTCACCATCACGGCGCGGGACACCAATGACATCCTGCTGACCGCCTATTCGAGTTATCTCACCTTGACGGCGACCAACGTTCTGGGCAATCCCGTGCCGCTTACACCGTCCAGCGTGAGCATGGTGAACGGCCAGTGGACGGGCAGCGTCACTGTGCCCACCTGGGCGTTCCAGGGCGTTCGCATCACCGCCACGGACAGTGACGGCGACATCGGCCGGAGCGGCAGCTTCGATGTAATCCCGCCGACCGTTTCGCTGATTACCCTGTCAGCCAGCGATCTGGCGTACAGCGAGACCTCAAAACTCATTTACGCCAGTGTCACCAACAGCGGCGGGTTGACGTCGTTCGATCCGTTCTCGGCCACGATCAGTACTTCGGTCGCGATCACCAATCTTTCCGGCCGGCTTTGCGCATCAGACGGCGGCCAATATATCTTCGCGGCGTTAAACGGGGCGACCAACCACATCTGCCAGTTTGATGTGAATTCTCAATCTGTCGTCAATGCCTGGACCCTGGACGGTACTTACGTTGAAGATATGACGCCAGTGTTGGGCAGCCCGGCGGCTGTGGCGGTTTCCCGCAGAATTCCAAATCGCAGCCCGCGGTTTGGCGGCGTCGTGATCTACGACAACGGGACGGCGCGGACCAACGTGAACGGTGGATTCACCGGTTCGAATGTCATCGAACCTTCCCACTCGCCATCGAGGCTGTACGGTTACGACAATGAAATCACCAGCTTTGAGTTTCAATTGATGAAAGTGGATGCCTCGGGTGTCACCGTGGAAAAGAATCTGGGGCTGATGTCGGGATTCGGTGTGGATTTTGTCTGCCGCGGGGGATGGATTTTTGCCACCACCGGGCAAATCTTCGATCCGGAACGGGGAATTCAAGTCGGCTCGTTTGGCAACACGCCGGTCGCGGACGACGCGGCCTCCGGACGCTACTATCTCGTATCCGCGGGTGCTCTGGTGGCGTATGACCAGAACACCTTGCTGCCCGTGGGTGTGACTGCTCTGCCCGGCGTCACTGGCGCAGCGGGGAGTTTCATTCGCTGGGGCACAAACGGATTCGCTCTGCGCATGAACACCACGAAGGTCGCACTGATCCGTACGCCGTTGGTTTCAACCGGCCCCTCCGCCAATCTGCAACTGTCGGTGAATCTACCGGCGTTGCCGGTCGCTGCGAGCAATGTTCTCAGCTATACCCTGACCGTTTCCAACCAAGGGCCGGCAACCGCTCAAAACGCAGTTCTAACCCAAACGCTGCCGGCCAACTCATCCTTCGTTTCCGCCACGACCAGTTCCGGTTCAAATGTACTGACCAGCGGCGGGCTGGTTGTCTCGCTGCTGGGAATCCCCGCCGGCGGCAGCGTGGCCGTGACCGTCAACCTTCAAACGCTCAAGCCGGGTCTCCTGACCGCGGTGGCCAGCGTCACGAGTGATTCACTCGACCCCATCCTGACCAACAACCTGGTGAATCTGGAAGTGCCCGTGGCCGCCACGCCGGGCCGCGACACGGTGACCGAGCTGGCGCTGCCGACAACCGATTTGGTCTGGGACAAATTCTCCGGCCGCATCTTTGCCAGCATCCCCAACGCAAATTGGTTGCAGGGCAACAGCATTGCCGCCCTCAATCCGCTCACCGGCAACTTCGATCCGCGGATAGCCATGGCGACCGAGCCCGCGAAACTCGCCGTTGCCGACAATGGCCAATATCTCTACGCCGGCATCAACAGCGACAATTCAATCCAGCGCGTCAATCTCGTTTCCCGTGCGGCAGACCTGAAATTCCCGACCGGCTTGAACTACGTCGCCGACATGGCCGTATTGCCGGGGAGCCCGCATGCCGTTGTGGTCACCGCCCACACCACCTTTGCCGTTTACGACGACGGGGTGATGCGACCGAACACGGTGGCGCCCGGTTCGTACAATTTCCAATACTATCTGGCTGTCTCCGACACTAATACGCTGGCGTACGAAGCCATGCCGGACGGGTTGCGCAGCATTGCGATTGATTCAACCGGTGCCACGCTTCTTAGCGGTCTTGGCCTGATCCGATCTTTTGATGACCAAATCCATTTCGACGCCGGACGGCTGTATACCGCGGGAGGCGAGGTGATTGACCCGTCAGCCGCAGTCGTTGTCACCAATCTTCCCTACAGCGGTCTGGTCTGCCCGGACTCGCCGGGTGGCAAGGTATTTTACCTGACGGTGTCCGGTTCGACCGGAACCTTGCACGCGGTGACCGTTAGTAATTTTATCGAAACCGGCAATGTGACGATCCCAAACATTTCCGGCACCCCCACCAGCCTCATTCGCTGGGGTGTGGATGGTCTGGCGTTTCGCACCACGGGCGGCCAGCTATTCCTGGTCCGCACGACGCTGGCGGATGATCGGAACAACGACGGCTTGCCCGATTCGTGGCAGATACAATACTTCGGCTATTTGGGCGCGCCCGGTTCCGGACCCTTGGACGACCCGGACCACGACGGCATGAACAACCTGCAGGAATTTCTGACGGGTTCGAATCCGCTGGCGTATGATTCACTGCGTTTCCTGACCTGGCAGATGCAAACCAACGGAACGTATCGCATGACTGTTCTGGGGTTCCTTGGTCAGCGATATGCCCTGCTGGCTTCAACCAACCTGACAGATTGGGTGCCGATACTCACTTTCACCTCCACCAACACTTCGACGGTTGTCCTGGACCCAGCCGCCGGCAACTATGCCCGCCGGTTTTATCGGATCGGACCGCTCACCAGTGTGCCGCCGCCATGGTTGGGATTTGGTTCGACGCGACCTTTATCGAGCAATGGGCTGGACCTGACCCTGGGAGGTTTCGCCGGAGTCAGTTACCGGATTGACGTCTCAACGAACCTGAAGGACTGGGCGCCGCTCACCACGTTTGTCAGTACCAATTCGATAACTTCGTTCCGTGATTCGTCGGCAACAAACCTGACGCGGCAGTTCTATCGGGCGGCCGTGCCGTAAGCACGCGGCCTTCTCACGCCCTCGGTACGACAGTATTCCGGCAGCTCCGCGAATCGGACTGCCGGCCGCGAAGACAAGGTGATTTGACGCGCCGCTGTCAAATGCCTAGCTTGGGTATTGTGTCATTCGACCTTGTTGCGCCCTTCAAACCCGCCGGCGACCAGCCGCAAGCGATTGCGAAGCTGACCGACGCCATTCAGTCCGGCGCGAAACATCAGACGCTGCTGGGTGTCACCGGTTCGGGCAAGACCTTCACCATCGCCAACGTCATTAAAAACGTGGACAAACCGACACTGGTCATCTCGCACAACAAAACCCTCGCTGCGCAATTGTACGCCGAGTTTAAAAGTTTCTTCCCTCGCAACGCCGTCGAATATTTCGTCAGTTACTTCGATTACTACCAGCCGGAGGCCTACATCCCGCGCACCGATACCTTCATCGAGAAGGATTCGAGCCGGAACGAGGAAATCGAGCGGCTGCGGCTCTCGACCATGAGTTCGCTGTTCTCGCGGCGCGACGTCGTCGTCGTCGCCAGCGTATCGTGCATTTACGGCATCGGCAGCAAGGAGGATTATGAGGCGATGGTCATCCCCATCCGCATCGGCACCGAAATTTCGCGTGAACAATTCCTGGCGCGCCTCGTGGATCTGCAATATGACCGGAACGACATCGCGTTCGAGCGCGGCCATTTCCGCGTGCGCGGCGATACGGTGGAAGTCCGGCCCGCCGGACGCGAGGACGGTCTGCGGGTCGAATTTTTCGGCGAACTAATCGAGCGCCTGACGCGCTTTGACCCGTTGACCGGCAGCAAAACCGAATCACTCGAGGCCGTGACCATTTTTCCCGGAAAGCAATTTGTCACTACTTCCGACAAGATGAAGCGTGCCGCCCTCGCCATCCGCGAGGAATTGCGCGAGCGCATCGTCTCGTTTGAGAAAAACGGCAAATTGCTGGAAGCCCAGCGAATCAAACAACGCACTGAGTTTGACCTGGAAATGATGGAGGAAATGGGCGTCTGCTCCGGCATCGAAAATTATTCCCGTCACATCGCCGGACGGCCGCCTGGTTCGCGGCCGGCGACCGTGATTGATTTCTTTCCGAATGATTACCTGCTGGTGATTGACGAATCGCACGCGACCGTTCCACAAATCGGGGCGATGTTCGAAGGCGACCGCTCGCGCAAGAACGTCCTGGTCGAATACGGTTTCCGCCTGCCGAGCGCGCTGGATAATCGTCCGCTGAAATTTGAGGAATTTCAGAAGATGCAAGGCCAGACGATTTATGTCAGCGCCACGCCGGCCCAACGGGAACTGGGATGGTCACGAGAAAACGCAGTGGGAGCGCCGAGCACCGCCTCGGCATCAACCCACCATCTGCTCCATCAAGCCGGGACGGTGCCCGGTGCTCCACCGACGCGCCCCGGCGTTGTGGAACTCGTGGTCCGCCCCACGGGATTGATTGATCCCAAAGTCACTATCAAACCTCTCAAAGGCCAGATTGACGATCTCATCGAAGAATGTCGCAAACGCGCCGACGCAAAGGAACGCATCCTCGTGACGACGCTGACCAAACGCACTGCCGAGGAATTGACCGATTATCTCCGCGGCATCGGTGTCAACGTCCAGTATCTGCACAGCGAGATTGACGCCATCCAACGGGTCGAAATTTTGCGGTCGCTGCGCAAAGGCGAATTCGATGTGCTGGTGGGCATCAATCTGTTGCGCGAAGGACTGGATCTGCCGGAAGTTTCGCTCGTGGCCATTTTGGACGCAGACAAGGAAGGTTTTTTGCGCAGTGAAACGAGCCTGATTCAAACGGCCGGCCGCGCCGCACGCCATCTCCACGGCGAAGTCATTCTCTATGCCGACGTGATGACCAACAGCATCAAACGGTTTTTGGCGGTCACCGAATATCGCCGCCAGAAACAGCTCGATTACAATCGCGAACACAACATCACACCGCGCAGTGTCAGTCGCGCCGTGGAGGAAAGTCTGGCCACCTACGAATCGAAGCGTGAAGCCGGCGCCTCGGTCCTCAAAGACGCAGCCATGGACGTGGACCTGACTGAAACCATCAGCGAACTGGAAACGGAAATGCTTAAGGCCGCGGAGGCATTGCAATTTGAGAAGGCCGCCCTGCTCCGCGACCAGATCAAGGAACTTAAACGGGCGATTGAGGGATCACCCGCAAACCAGGACGGCAAATCTTCGTAAACGGGTCAGTTCTTAAACGGGTCAGTTCTGAATGGCGGTTAGTTAAGGCCCAAAACTTTCCTGGAGAGGCGCTTGCGCCGCCGGGTATCGGGTGCGGAGGCGAAGATGATCCGGCGGGAAACGCGCTCCATTTCTTGGATGATCTT
>JBGPDH010000116.1:0-10526 GCA_041482195.1 Verrucomicrobiia bacterium | reverse complement strand
CTGGACAGACGGCCACCCTTGGAAATCAGTGGCGTAGCTTGAGCTTCTTCGTGATTGCTGCGTAGCGTTCCACGTCCGTGTTGTGGAGGTAATCCAGCAAACGGCGGCGCTGGCCAACCATCATCAGGAGCCCGCGGCGCGAGCTGTGGTCCTTCTTGTTGGTCTGCAAATGCTCGGTCAAATGATTAATCCGCTCCGTCAATAATGCAATCTGAACATCCGCCGAACCCGTGTCGTTCGTGTGCAATTTAAATTGGTCTATCGTCTTCGCCTTCGCTTCCATAAATTCCAAAATCAATAAGAGCACGGAGTTTAACCGGACAAGCTCACGGTGTAAAGCGCTTTTCCGGAGGCATAAAGATTGGATTACACATGATTTCCGCCGGTTTCATCGCCAAGCCGTTCGGCCCAAACCACATCGCCAGCGCCAAACCAAACGGCGTTTCGTCACTTGCGTCAGCTTGTAAGGCTCCGATATCCGCAAATTTTGCACCCAGAAAATCCGGCCATGGGCAGTTTCGGCCACGACCAGATGATGCCGTTGCGCCCGGGGAATCTTCTGGTTCGTGAACAAATCCTGAAGTTTCACCGCCGACTTCAAGCCGATTGGCTGAAACCGGTCTCCCGCCCGCCAATGGCGCAAGGTGATTTGCCCGCCGACCTTGGCCGCATCAAAAAACTCACAGTTGGTCTTCCGAGTTAAATTGTTGGCTGTTTTCGCGTTCTCAAAGTCCCAACGGAATTGGACACCATCGAAATCTGCCTTCCCTGCCCGGCCAGCCAGATTAACCGTGAGTTCATTGACTTTAAACTCGACCGGCGCCTGTGTCCGCAAACTGACTGTCCCCGCTGCGTCGCGTGTAACGGAAAAGCCCGGGCTCACTCCGATTAATACATCCGAGGAGCACCGCAGTCGCTCAACCAAATCGAAATCCACCCAAACTCCAAGCTTCGTCAGTTGCAACTGTAATACTCGACGTTGGACGGCGATGGACATTTTGTCGAAAGTAGGGACGCCCCGACGGGGCGTCCGCGGACGGCCCGGCGGGCCTTCCCTACCCGCTTCTTTCAACCAATGGCGCGCTGTTTCGCTGATCAGTCCTGTTTCCGCGCCGATGATTTCCATCAGCCGCAAAATCGTTCGGGTCAGTGCCGGTTGATAATGTCGGCGAAGCAAAGGCAGCAATTCGTTGCGCACCCGGTTGCGCGGCAAATCGAGACGCGCATTGGTTTGGTCCTCGCGGAATTGAATCTTGTTGGAAAGCGCGAATTCGCGCAGTTCGGCCTTGGTCACATCGAGTAACGGTCGGACCAGGGTGATTTTCTTATCCACCGGTGATACCGAACGCCATTTCATCCCCGCCAGTCCCTCACCACCGGCACCTCGCAGGACGCGCAAAAAAAATAGTTCGACCTGGTCATCGGCATGATGCGCCATTGCTACTGTAGAGATTTTTCGCTCCCGGGCGGTACGCACGTAAAACTCATGGCGCAGCTTGCGGGCGGCCATTTCAATTGAAAGCTTTGACGATTCGGCGAATTTTCGAACGTCGGCTCGGCCGGCAACCAACGGTAGTTTTAACGCCGCAGCGGTTTTGCGAACGAGTCGTTCATCGGCGTCGCTGCTCCGGCCGCGTAATTGGTGGTTGAAATGCGCAACGGTCAATTTCCAGTGATGTCGCGTCGAAAGTGTTCGCAGCAGTTGCAGCAGTGTCTTGGAATCCACACCGCCGGACACTGCCACCAACAGCTGCTGGCCCCGTTTCAGCAATCGCCGACCAAGGATATTTTGTTCAGTGCGCTGGAGTAAATCGGCCACTCCGCCATGCTACTTCACGGCAGAATTGAAGCAAGATTACTGAAACCTGACGATTACACAGAGTCAAAATCTCGCGAAATTAACCTTTGCCGAATTCATTACTGTGTATACCGGCAGAGGATGAAAAAAATTTGCCACCTCGCTCCCGGGCTATTAACGTCCATCTGTGGCCGTCAAATTCACCATTCTCGGCAGCGGTTCTGCCGGTAACTGCGCCTATTTGGAGACTGATGAAGCCCGCGTTCTGGTGGACGCCGGGTTCAGTCCGCGCCAGATCCGGCAACGCCTCGCCGGTATCGGACGCACGCCGGAAAACCTCACCGCCATCCTCGTCACTCACGAGCACAGCGACCACGTTTACGGGCTCACCGGTATTGCGCAGAAACTGAACATTCCGATTTATTGCAACCGCGCTACGCAGGAGGCGTTTGAATTTCAATTGCAGACCAAATTCAACTGCAACCTGTTTGAAACCGGCGCCAGCTTCGAAATCGGTGACCTGGTCGTGGACACCTTTACCATTCCACACGACGCGCAGGACCCCGTTGGATTTCTCATTCACACCACGTCCATTAACATCGGATTCGTCACTGATCTCGGGCACATGACGAAGCTGGTGATTGAACGCACCCGCGCCGCGAACGTGCTGGTGCTGGAGTCCAATCACGATGTGAAGATGCTGAAGGAATGCCCACGCCGTTCCTGGAGCCTGAAGCAGCGCATCCTCGGCCGACATGGCCATCTCTCCAACGAAGCCGCCGCCGAGGCCGCGGCTCAGATCATGTCCGCAGACCTTCGCCACCTTTATCTCGCCCATCTGAGCCGTGAATGCAATCGCCCTGAACTCGCGCACTATGTCATGGCCGAGCAACTCCATCACATCGGCGCCACCCACGTTCAACTGCAAACCGCCGCGCAGGATGCGCCGTGTAAGACGTTAGAGCTCTGAGCTGAACTATGGGCCTCTTCAGTAAACGCTTGATGAAATGGCGCGAGCCGAAAATAAAAGGGATGGTAACCCTTAAAAACATACTGACTGCTATTGGACTGATTCTGATTGTCTCTATTCCATTCGGTTTTTTGCGGGGAAACGGGAGATTTTCAATCTCGATTTATTTCATTGCTCTTGCGTTCATGTCAACAGTGGTAATCAGCCTCTCGCCTGAGTCTTTGCTTCCGGGCGCGCAAATCCAATTAAGGGAAGATGCTATCGTGCGCGTGATGCCGAAACGAAACCAAAAATCAGCATATAAAGATGTCGACTGTATTTATTTTGATCGTGACTGTTCTTATTCATGGGAAGCAAATAGGCTAATCATTAATGTTCACCAAAGAAGCATCGAAGGTCCCAATTTTACCAATTTTAAAGTTATAATGAAAAACGATGTCATCGTAGACGGCGTATTACAGTTTTCACTCGCAGCATTCCGTTCGGTACATCAATTTGCCGTGCCTGACGATGTGAACCTGGAACAGGTTTTACAAATTCTCTACGACCAAGGCGTCAGAGTCATCGAAGGCCCGTTGCCTTCTTAATCTTGCCCGAAAAAGTAAAAGGGCATATTCTCAAACCCTCATGGGCTACAAAGCGGAGCTGATCAGGCCGCCGCAAATCGAGCAAGCCATTCTTTTGATTCGCGGCCAACGCGTGATGCTGGATCGCGACCTGGCTGCGATGTATGGGGTCAGCACCGGCAATCTCAACAAGGCAGTGCAACGCAACCTTGACCGGTTTCCGGTTGATTTCATGTTCCAACTCACGGCGGCGGAAGCGGAGGCTTCAAGATTCCAATCTGGAATCTTGAAGAGGGGCTTGAATATCAAGTACTTGCCATTCGTTTTTACCCAGGAAGGTGTCGCCATGCTCTCCGGGGTGTTGCGCAGCCCCCGTGCTGTACAGGTTAACGTTGCCATCATGCGCACGTTTGTCCGGTTGCGGGAAACTCTCGCCTTGCACAAAGAATTCGCTCACAAGCTTGCCGAGTTGGAACGCAAAATCGAAAATCACGATGAAAATATACGGACTTTGTTCGAAGCGATTCACCAATTGATGGTCCAGCCGGAACCACCCCGAAAGGAAATCGGTTTTCACGTCAAGGAAGACAGCCCGCCTTACCGCATAAAACCCGGACGTAAAAAATGGCTGAATTGAACATCCAGAAAATCTCTTCGTTTGACTCACCTGAACTCCAGCCTTACGCCACGTTGCGACGCCCGTTGGAACATGAGCGGCAGGGCATTTTTGTGGCCGAAAGCGAAAAGGTCGTGCGCCGCCTGCTCGAAAGCCGGCTCACCGTCGTCTCCGTCGTGCTGCCGGAGAAATGGTTGGACGACTTTCGCCCTCTGCTCGAAGCCCGACCCGAAACCGTCACCGTTTTTCTTGCGGATAAGAAACTGCTCGAAAGCCTGGTCGGCTTTACCATGTTCCAAGGCATCCTGGCCGTCGGAAAAGTCCCTGCGCCCGTCTCTCTTGAGCCAATGCTGGCAAAGAGTCAGGCGCCAAGACTTTTTGTCGCCGTTGACGAACTGGCGAACGCAGAGAATCTCGGCGCTCTGGTTCGGAATTGCGTCGCGTTTGGCGTTCAGGCGCTGATTGTCGGCGAAACTTCCAGCAGTCCGTTCCTGCGCCGAGCCGTCCGCAATTCCATGGGCACGATCTTCCAACTGCCCGTCGTTGAATTGGCGAAGCTCGGCCTGCGGCACAAGTTCAAGGCAAGGTCACACGCCACCAACCTGACGTTGCCGGAATGTCTGAAGGAACTGCGCCGACGTGGCGTCCGCTGTGTCGCCGCGCATCCGCACACGGACAAAAAGTTTCTGTCCCAGGCGGATTTTTCTAACGATTGCTGCCTGGTCTTCGGCAGTGAGGGTGACGGAATTACACCCGCCGTTCTGGAAGCGTGCGACGAAGCGGTGGCAATTCCCATGCCGCCGACGGTGGACTCGTTGAATGTCGGCGCGGCAGCGGCCGTGTTTCTTTACGAAGTCGCCAGACAACGAGGGAAAGCCTGAACCTCAAGTGGATTGCCCAAAATAGTACTGTAGCACCCGCGTCCCGCGGGTGATTTCGGGCGTCGCGCCCGGAATTTTTTTCCAAGCCACGCAACTGTATTTTGTCAGATCATTGCCTATCGTGCGCGCCACGGTAGTTTGGCGGGACGCCGAACTGAGCCCGCGGGAGGCAGGTGCTACACTCAACTTTTCCTGGTCCAGCCTTCTTCCTTGTCCCTTGGCGTCTTGGCCATAAAAACCTTTTCGTACACCTCTCGGATCGCCTTCCGCCATTTCGCCAGCGCTTTTCGGAAATCTTCCGGCGTCGCAAAGCCGCAACGGACCGAAACGCGATAATAGGGTGCCGGATCGTCCGGCAAAACCACTTCACCCTCGTAACTCCAGCGACGCAAAATGCCTTCCACCCGCCGCAGGTGGCGATAAGACTCGAGTAATTTCTCCGCATCCGGCAAGATTCCCGCGTCGCGACCGCGTTCCAAAGCCCGAAGCGTATTCGCCTCATGCCAGCCGTTGCCCAGGCACAACGTTTGCGCAATGAATTCGGCGTCCATCAGCCCCCCGCTGCCGGTCTTGATGGCCAAATCATCCTGGCTGCGCGGTGTGCGTTCCTTTTCAATGCGCAGCCGCATCTGGTGGATCTGTTTTTTCCAGCCCGGCGTGTAGCAGGCAGGCATTTCGGAACGCCGGGCACCGCCCCGGCGCGTTGTGCGCACCACTGTCTGCGTCGGGCCGAAGCGGTGTTCGACACTCCTGAAGTCCGTCAACGCCACCGCCAGGTTTTGAAATTGCTCACCCAATTTCAAATCACCGGCCACGGGTCGTGTGCGGCTAAGCGCCTGGATTTCCCAAAGCTGCGCGTTCTGGCGATAGTATTTCTCGTAGGCCTCGAGCGTGTTGACGAGCAGCCCTTTCTCTCCGTCCGGCCGCAGGCGCGCGTCGGTATGGAACACGATCCCCTGCTCCGTCCGGCGTGACATCAGCTCCATCACTCCGACCGCCAGCCGCTGCAGCTTTGACAGCTCCTTCGCCTTCGCATTGGTTACGAACAGCAGGTCAAGGTCGGAACCATAATCAATTTCGCATCCACCCAGCTTGCCCAAACTGATGATGACCAGCGGCGGCTTTTTGATTTTGTTTTTGCGCATCACGACATCGAGGGCGTATTGCAGGCAGGCATCGGCCAGCGCGGACAGTTCCACCAGGTTCTGCTCAAAGTCGGCGAGGCCGAGAATGTCGCGCAGCCCGAGTCGCATCAGTTCTGTTTCATGATAACGCCGCAACCAGAGGAATTGGTCGGCATCGTCCCGGCCATAACGCAATTCTTCCAGGATTTGGTCTGCGGTCTTCCGCTGGCGCAGGCGCTCACCCGTGACGACATCATCAATCAAATCCGGCGTGCGGATGGCGACTTCCGCCAGAAATTCCGACCGGTCGAACAGCATCAGCATCAGCTCGAACAAGGCCGGGTTGCCCGACCATAGTTCCAGCAACGGCACGCGCGCGGCGTAGGCACTGATAAAACTGGCCAGACGGGTGAGCACCCGGTCCGGATCCGAAAGCCGGAAGTCGGAAGTCAGAGGTCGGAGGTCCGCATCCCTCTTTCCAACCTCCGATTTCCGTCTTCTGCCGTCCGCCCTCTGCCCCCCGTTCTCTGGCTTTCGGCTTGGGCATAACGCCAGAAACTTCGGAATCAACTCCCGCGCCAGCTCGACCGAGCGCGGCGAGACATGTACGTCTCCCGGTCCTTCAGCTAGTTCCTTGAACACCCGGAACGCCGTCTCCGGTTCGCGGAAGGAATGCGCCGCCAGCAAGTCCGTCCATTCCGCTTCCGCACCGTCAAATTCCGGTGGCAGACCGGTTTGCGCTTCCGCCGATTCGCTTCTCAGCAAACGGTCGTAAATCCGGCGTACATTGCCGGTGTGTGTTTGGAGTACCGATTGAAATATCTCCCATGATTTTAAATCCATCAGCCGTGCCAGTCGCAATCGCGCCTTCTGCTCGGTCGGCAAAGTGTGGGTTTGCAGATTGTTCTCCATCTGGAGCCGATGCTCCACGTCGCGCAGAAAACGGTAGCCATCGGCCAATTGCCGCGCTTCGTCGTCGGCCAAGAGATGGTATTGCGTCAGTTTGTCGAGACACGGCAGTGTCTGGGGGATTTGCAGAAAAGGCGAACGACCCGCGTGCAACACCTGCTGGGATTGGACAATGAATTCGATTTCCCGGATGCCGCCGCGCCCCAGCTTTACGTTCCGTTCCAGTTCGTCCTCCCCCACCACCTCGCGTTCGATGCGGTCCTTTACCACCGTGACCTCATGCAAAACCCGTTCGGTGATGGAATGAGGAAAACGAAACGGCTGGACCATCTCGACAAATTCCGCCGCCAGCACCTTGTCGCCGGCCACGTGCCGCGCCTTGATCAGCATCATGCGTTCCCAGGTTTCGCCCCATTGTGCATAATAGTTTTCGTAACTTTCCAGGGAACGAACCAGCGGTCCGGCGTCGCCTTCCGGCCGTAAGCGCAAGTCCACGCGGAATAAAAAACCGTCCCCGGTTGTTCGGGATATTTCGGCGCTGAACGCCTCGGCCAGCTTGCCGAAAAACTGGTGGTTCGACATCACGGCACGCGGTGATTCGCTTTCTTTCGGAGGCTCCTTATACACGTCGCCTTCGTCGTCATAGACGAACATCAGGTCCACGTCCGAACTGTAATTAAGTTCCTGCCCGCCGAGTTTTCCCAGGCCAAGCACGGCAAAGGCAGTCGGTTGCCAGCAATCATCGGCGTCCTGATGAAATGGCCGGCCAAACCGTGCTGTGAATTGCAGCCGGACGATTTGAAAAACCGCTTCGAGGCAAACATCGGCAACGTCAGACAGTTCGCGGGTGATTTCGACGACGTTACTGAACCGGGCGAGGTCGCGCGCAGCGATGCGGAACAGTTCGCGCTGCTTGAACCGGCGCAGTTCGGTCAACGCCGTCGCGTAGTCCTGCGCCTTCAACGATGATTGGACTAGCCGTCCTAGTTCCTGCTGGAACCCTTGTGCACGACGGGGGAATTTAAGTCGCTCGATGTCGAGCAACGACAGCCAATCGGGATGTGCTAGTAATAATTCGCCAAGGGCCTGCGAACCTCCGGACAGCGCGGAAAAGGCGCGCATGGAATCGGAGGAGAACTTTTCCAACTGTGACCGTGCGCCCACCGCAGCGAGCGACTCGAGCAAATGCCGGGAGCGCTCCGGGTCGGCGGAGCCTTTCAACGCCTTGGTCCAAAACGGGTTTTTCACAGCATACCATGTCAATTACCACTCAAGCCTGGTGGAGGTTGCTGAGAGGCGCGGCGAATGCGTGAACCCAACATTTGACCTAACAGACCGCACAAAACCGCGACGCCAACAACGACAATGTGCTGAACATAGTCGGCGAAACCTGGAAAAATGGAATATAAATAAGCGTTAAGAATTAAAGGTACAAAAGCAAAACCAACCCCAAACAGTAACATACTACGTAAAAGATTACGCCTGATGAAGAGACCTCCAATAACAGACACCAGCGCGACGATCAACCAACTCACGAGCCAGATGTAAACCAGTAACCAGCCCCAATCTAAACTCGTAGATCCAAACAATGCGATCCAACGTCCAATAGGTATCAATAGTCCGAGCTTTGCCCACAGCGGGAACAAGATAATTTCTGAGAATTGTCCCAGTATGGCGCCTCCGCAAAACCAAACCACTTGGGGCCAGGATTGTTTCATTGCCAAGAACTGTCTAGCAGTCCGTGAAGCAAACGTCACCTTTCACTTCCAGATCTTCCACGGCGCCTTGCCGGATTTCCAGAGATTGTTCAGTAACTCGAATTCGTGCGGCGTATCCATGTTCTGCCAGAAACCTTCATGGGCGTACATCATCAATTCGCCGGACTCAGCCATGCGCTGCAGCGGTTCGCGCTCCAACACCAGATCTTCGCGATCGTTAAGATAACGGTCAAACACAGCGGCGTTGAAAATGAAAAAACCGCCGTTGATGTAATGCGTGGTTTGCGGCTTCTCCTGGAACTTGACGACACGGGAATCCTTAACGACCAATTCTCCAAACCTTCCCGGCGGATGGACACCGGTAAGTGTTCCCATTTTCCCGTGGGATTGATGAAATTTTTGAAGCGCGGTGATGTCAATGTTGCCAACGCCGTCGCCATAAGTGAGGCCGAAGACACCATCCGATTCCAGATAACGCCGGGCACGCCAGAGCCGGGCGCCGGTCATGGCCTTTTCACCAGTGTCCACCAGCGTCACGCGCCAGGGTTCGGAGTTTTCCTGATGAAAGGTTAAGCAGTTGGAATCGTCACGAGCCACTTCTGCCCTCGTATCGCCGGGGCTCTTCAGAAAGAAATCGCGGATAACGTCGCCCTTATAACCGAGCAGCAACACGAAGTCGTGACAACCGTGCGTTGCGTAAATCTTCATGATATGCCAGAGGATCGGGCGATCGCCAATCGGCGCCATCGGTTTGGGGATGACATCGCTGACCTCGCGGAAGCGGGTGCCTTGTCCGCCACAAAGGATGGCTGTTTTCATGTTATCGAAAATTATCAGTGCTTTTGCACAGGCCAATGGGCGTCTTTGGAATGCGCGGACATGTCCGCGCTCTAGTCCGACGCGACATGTCGCGTCGTAGGAAAGCGGCGACATGTCGCCGCACTCCAAATCGAAACCGTTGTACGCCTCCACGTTTGCAGCGACTCATCTGTTTTTCGTTTGGTTGTCCAGCACATTCACAGCGGCACGGTCTCGAACCGGATGTCTTTCTCGGGTGCGGGCGGTGGCGGTGGAATTTTTATAAACAAACCGCGCCAGAAACCCAAGCCGTAAAGGATATTGGTCAAAATCATCAACGGCATGGCCAGCACAGCCAGCGCCAGATTGCTCCGCGCCGACACCCGAACCGTCTGGCCCAGCACCACCAGCAGATACAGCGCCAGTGGCAAGAGCGACAACAGGACCAGTGTTTTCATTGACCAGCAGGCAGCGACCAGAAACGGCAACGCGATCAAATAGAGACAGAACAGCGGCGGGATAAAATTGGAGAGCATGTAGAGGCTCGGATACAGACGAAACTGTTGCGCCCGGCCGCCGCCATAGAAGAGTAACATTTTCGCATAAGCGCGAAGGGTGCGACGCGGTCGACGGTGGGAAAGGAATTCAGGGTCATAAAGTAATTTACCTCCACGTTGTTTGACGCCGTTCATCATGGCGTTTTCCTCGTTTGGCCACAGCTTGGGATCAAAGCCAACTTCCATCACCGCGCTCCGCCGGGCAATCAAATGGCTGGAAATCAATTGCTGCTCGCCACATTCACGGAGTTTGCCGACTGGACAATAACGCGTGCGACTGGGGCCAAAGGCCAGCCAGGTGCCCATCACCAAACCAATCACCCGTTCAAACAACGGCGCGTCATCGGGGCAAACATTGGGACCGCCGATGATTTTCACCTGCGGATCGGAAAAAAGCTGAACGGCGCGCTTTACATTGCCGGGCTCGGCGACCGAATCGTCATCCAGAAAATAGACCAGTTCGCCGTGAATCGCCTTCAGGCCGGCGTTACGCTTTACGCCCGGGCCGATGGCCGGGTCGGTCGTGCGCACGATGACGATTTCGAGCTTCTCGGGCGGATAATTGAATTGCCGGGCGGCATCGGCGGCT
>JBGPDH010000115.1:0-10567 GCA_041482195.1 Verrucomicrobiia bacterium | reverse complement strand
GAGCAGGTTGATTCGATAGAAAGAATTGCCGGTTTAAGAAAAGTTTTGCCGCGGCTTCATCTTCTCCTGGGTCACGACCACACGGACTATCAATGGAAGCACGTCGTCCCTTACCTTACCAAAGGCGCGCTCACGGAAGCGGAGCGCCGCGCGTTGTCGGACTATGAATCGCGCCTGTTCGAAAACGGCTGGACATTGCGGCCTGACGATTTACCGAAGTTTCAGCCCGACCAAAACAGGGGCCCGGTGGGAACGGTCAGTGAACCGATGCAATAATTCAAATTTCCTTTTCTTCAAGCGTTTTCCGGTTATCCTAGTCCGCTCGGATTCCCTTCGCAGACAGGGCAGGGGAGCAGGATTATGATTAAGAGCATGTTAAAGATCAGGATTTAGGAAACAGGATGGACGCAGCGCACATCAGAAATTTCAGCATCATCGCCCATATTGATCATGGGAAAACGACGCTTTCGGACCGGTTATTGCATCGTACCGGCACGATTTCGACGCGTGAGATGGAGGATCAATTGTTGGATTCGATGGATTTGGAAAAGGAGCGCGGCATCACCATCAAGGCGCATCCGGTCACCATGCTGTACCGGGCCAAAAACGGCGAGACGTACGAGTTGAACCTGATTGATACGCCGGGGCACGTGGATTTTTCCTACGAGGTGTCGCGCAGCTTGAGCGCGTGCGAAGGTGCGTTACTCATCGTTGACGCGGCGCAGGGCGTGGAAGCGCAAACGGTCGCCAACGTGCATCTGGCGATGAAACAGAATCTCGCGATCATCCCGGTGATCAACAAGATTGATTTGCCGCACGCGAACGTCGCTTCAACGAAGCAGCAGCTCGAGGACATCCTGGCCATCCCCGGCGAGACGGCGATTCCCGCCAGCGCCAAGGAGGGGATTGGCATTGACGAAATTCTGGAGGCGATTGTCGCGCGCATTCCGCCGCCCGAACCGACGGGGCAGGGGAGCTTACAGGCGCTGGGATTCGATTCCTATTTTGACACATACAAGGGTGTGGTCACGCACGTGCGTGTGTTCAACGGCGAGTTAAAAGCCGGACAGCATGTGAAGCTGTTTCATTCGGGCAAAAATGTGGAGGTCAAAGAAGTCGGCAGCTTCAACCCGAAACCTTACACGCGCGACAAGCTTGAGGTCGGCGAGACGGGGTATTTCACGGCCAACATCAAGAGCGCGCAGGAAGTGAAAATGGGCGACACCATTACGGACGCGCGAAACCCGTCGCCAGCGTTGCCGGGCTTTAAGGAAATCCATCCGATGGTGTTCAGTGGAATTTACCCGATCAACACGGCCGACTACGAACACCTGAAATCGTCCATGGCCAAATTACAGTTGAACGATTCGGCTTTCGCGTATTCCGCGGAAACGAGCGTGGCGCTGGGCTTCGGCTTCCGTTGCGGCTTTCTCGGGCTGCTGCACATGGAAATTGTGCAGGAACGGTTGCGCCGGGAATACGACATGGACATTATCGCGACGTATCCGAGCGTGATCTATCACGTCACGCTCACGGACGGCACGCACAAGCAAGTGGACAACCCGGCGTTCATGCCGGAGGTGACGTTCATCGAGAAAATTGCGGAGCCGATGGTGAAGGCCTTTGTGATCTGTCCGAATGAAAACATCGGCGACATGATGGCGTTGATCTCGGAAAAGCGCGGCTCTGTGGACCACACGGAAACGCTCGACACGAGGCGGGTGATGTTGACGAGCCTGATTCCGTTGAATGAAATCCTGATTGATTTCCATGACCGCATCAAAAGCATTACGCGCGGATTCGGTTCGATGGATTACGAGCCGGCGGATTACCTGGAGAGCGACATGGTGAAGCTGGACATGCTGGTGAATGGCGAGCCGATGGATGCGTTTTCGTGTATCGTGCATCGCACCAAAGCGGAGGGCAGGGGACGCACACTAGCCGAAAAGCTCAAGGAGGTCATCCCGCGCCAGCAGTTCCAGGTGAAAATTCAGGCGGCCATCGGTGGCAAAATTGTTGCGTCGGAACATGTGAGCGCATTCCGCAAAGACGTAACGGCGAAATGTTATGGCGGCGACGTCTCGCGCAAACGCAAGCTGCTGGAAAAGCAGAAGGAAGGCAAAAAACGGATGAAATCCATCGGGAACGTGAACATACCCCAGGAGGCGTTCATTGAGGTTTTAAAGGCATAGGACACACGGATGATGAATTTCAATTTACCAATGAACCACCAGAGGAAAGTTTTGTCTTTAATTCGGCCATCAAAATTCGATACTCAAAAATAACATGATTCGTTGGCTGTTCTCCAAAACTGTTCGCGAAGCTGTCGCGATGCGCAAACACGTACATCGCTGGTATTGCGCACAACGCGACCTGCTTTCACCGCAGGCGATTGGTGCGGTCACGCTCGCCATCGACGGGTTGCAGGCTGCAGTCAACGAGGCCAAGCTCAATTCGGGACGGGTCCGGATCAAGATGGAGGAACTGGAGTTCGCTGCCAACAAATGGCTGAAACCCTATCCCAACCCTGCCTGGCGCGAGAATGTCGAGGTGTTGCTGGTGGCGATTGCCGTGGCGATGGCCATCAGAACCTTCTTCCTGCAACCGTTCAAAATCCCGACCGGTTCGATGCAGCCCACGCTTTACGGCGTGACCTCGGAGCCGGACTTTACCCCGGTAATCATCGAAGCGAAAAATTTTGAGGTTAACGCAACTTTTGTGGACGATAAAACCAAAACCGACCTTCAGGCGGCAATCCAGGCCGACTTCAAATCGCAACTGAACCTGCAGAAAGCTATTCAAATCCCGCCATTCCCGGAACGGATTCGCGCCTGGTTTCATGGTTTTTCCTGTGTTCATTTTGTCGCTCCGACGGACGGGGCGGTGGATGCGATTGAGAAGCCCTGGCCGCCAACGTTTTTTTCACTATATCAACGGATAGAATTCGCCGGGACCTGGTACACCATCTGGTTTCCGCCGGATTACGGCGAGGAAGGGTTGAACAGTCGGGCAGACCTCGAACCCGGCCGGATTTTTCACAAAGGCGAAGACGTAATAAAACTACGGGTTCATGCCGGGGACCATTTGTTTGTGGACCGGCTGACGTATAATTTCCGGCCGCCGCAGCGCGGGGAAATTGTGGTTTTTGACACTCACGGCATCACGAATCTGCGGCCGGACCAGCAAGACACCTTTTATATCAAACGTCTGGTCGGTTTAGGCGGTGAAACCCTGTCTCTCAAACAGGACTATGAGGTTGAGGGCATACCCTTATCGGGAACCCAGCCGGTGGGGCATCTGGTGGTGGATGGCCAGCCCTTGTCAGTGGCTACCCCTCACTTTGCCAACCTGTACGGCTTTGCCGATGTCAGGCCCGGTCAGAAGATGCTGCCATATCAACCGAATCATTACTTCGGGCACGGGATGTTACAGGCACTGGCACCGGGTGAAAGCGTTCAGGTGGAGACAAATCATTTATTTGTCATGGGAGACAATACCTTCAATAGCTACGACTCGCGTTATTGGGGTGATTTTTCCAGCGGTCACGTCATCGGTAAATCCTTCTTCGTGTACTGGCCCATTACCAAACGATTCGGGTGGGGAAACCAATAAAGGCCTCGAAAATGAGCGGCGCGAACCGCGAAACCGTTTTGGTCACTGGTGCTTCTTCAGGGATCGGTCGGGAACTGGCAAAATGTTTTGCCGCAGACGGTTCACATCTGGTGTTGACCGCGCGCAACCGCGGGGCACTGCAAACTCTGGCCGATGAATTGCGCCGCGAACACAACGTGGAGGCGACGGTTATCAGCGCCGATCTGTCCTCGTCCGGGGCGCCGAAGAACCTTTTCGCAGAGTTGGAGGGCAGGGGAATTACGGTGGACGTTCTGGTAAACAACGCCGGCTTCGGTGCCTGGGGATTGTTTGCCGGGTTGCCGCTCCAACGGCAGCTCGAAATGCTCCAGGTCAATATCACCGCGTTGACAGAGCTGACCGGATTGTTTCTTCCCGGCATGCTGCAACGTCAGCGCGGCGGAATTCTGAACGTTGCCTCCGTGGCGGGCTTTTTGCCGGGCCCCGGTATGGCAGTCTATTACGCGACCAAAGCTTGCGTCCTTTCATTTACCGAAGCGCTGGCGGAAGAGCTGCGCGGCAGCAATGTGACGGTGACCGCTTTATGTCCCGGCCCCACCGCCACAAATTTCGGTCAGGTCGCCCAGACGGACAAAACGCGGATGGTTCGAGCAGCCAGATTGCCGGCGGAAACAGTGGCTCGTTACGGTCTCAACTCGTTCCGGAACAGACGCATCGTAGCCGTGCCGGGATGGCAAAACCGGCTGCTCATCCAGCTGACGCGTTTCGTTCCCCGTTCGGTAGTGCGGAAATTGGCCGGTAAATTCAACGGGCTTTAAGGTACTGTCCTGATTCAAATTTTCGAAGGCGCGACAGTGTGCGACCCAGCCACGCTTCAAACAAATCAGGCCACTATCGACTTTAAGGTTAAGGAACAGGGTTTCAATGATGCGGAACTGGCAAAGAACTAGCTGGAAAGTGGGTCGGACAGTTAGTTATTAACTCCAACGCTGAAGCGCATGTTCACTTCACCAACTTTTACGATAGGGATAGCCCTCTTGGTCGCAATCGGCCTCGTTTGCTTTGGCATCATACGTTTAGTGATGCTCTTTCATGAGGAATTTCACCGGGACAACAGTCTCAAAGACGCCTCATACCCTTTGGATACTGCCGATAAAAAGCAGTAACTGAAGGCAGAAATGTGCCATCGCCAAGCAATGAGACTGCTACCAACGACAACTCAAAGTGGCATAAGTTAATTGCGTTAAAGATCACACTGGCAGTGCTCACCTGGATACTGCTTACGAGAAACCCTTAATGCCATTTGGTCGGTTCCCAACCACACACGGCAGGGGAACTTCCAGGGCGGCATCACACTGCGACGACAGAAGGCGGCCGCGGCGTTCCTGTACGCACAGACTCAGCCGTTAAAAAGGCTTTATCGAATGTTCGTGGATTAGTAATTATTGTCTTGATTGTTGCATTAGAAGTATTTAAACTTGCCTTGTTCAGCGAGCAAAGCCTCAAAGACACCAACTCAACAGAATCAAACAAGTAGAGAAGAGGATTAATATGAAAAAGCACTACACTCATCGAATCGGGTTATCAACATACAAAACTGCGCAGAGGACATTTTACATAGCAGCGGTTGTGTCTGTTTTTACGTTCACAACCCGCGCACAAATCCTGGATGGGAGTTTTGAAGATGGATTCAACGGTTGGACGACTACTCCTGGTGATTTCATTATTGGTATCAATCCTTATGAACCGATTGGCACCGATGGCTATTGTTCGGGTGACCTTGGAGGAGGTGACATTCCCGGAGCGGTGCTGTCCCAGACGATCAGCAACTTTTCTCACGGTGGTACCTATCGCCTCGATTACGACAGTGCAGCCAATGCGGGAACCGGGGTCACTACTGTGTGGGAGGTTATCATCTCGGGTGACGGGCAACAAATTACCGGTCAAACCCTTTCTCAACAGAGCATTGGCCCGCTAGCGGGCAGTTTTGGTTTTGTGCACCGTCAGATGACCTTCGATGTCTCTCCCAGTGTGCAGAACATAACCATCAGCTTCGTAGATATGACTCCAAACGGTGGATTCCAAATTGATACTGCGCTCGATCAGGTAGCCGTGACCCCTGTGCCGGAACCAGTCACCGTAGCTTTGCTGACGCTTGCTGGATTGGCACTGTTTTGGCGGCGGCGAAATTAGATTTAGCTGCACGAAAATTCTACCTGACGCCGGAAGGTTACCGCGCAGTCCCATCGACGCGGCCATCTGATTCCAGGTGGACACCGATCGCGCAATTGTGTCCAACGGTCGTAAGACAGACCAGCCATATCATCCCTGCGGAGGTTTTTTTCGCAGGCAAATATTCTGTTCATTGAAGCATCAAAAATTCGCAAATTCTGCTGTACCGTTAATAGAACGCCATTTGATAACCGGTAGACCCTATATTAAAGATGCACAATGTTTGTTATATTTACTTAACATTGAACTTCATTTGACTAAATCTTGGACATAGTGTCTAATATTAGTGATGAGATTCAAATTGGCCATGTGTGCGCTGGCCGCGTTGGGGGTGGTAACAAGCGCTTTTGGAATGAACCGGTGGGAAGCGTTGTCCATGCTCGAGACCGGTAATGATGATTCTGCTGTAGGACGTTGCGGCGAGATCTCCCGATATCAGATTCGTGCCGAGCTTTGGCCCGGCGGCAATCCCCAAAACCCGCAAGCTGCTCTGTCGGTTGCGCGCAACATTATGCAAGCGCGGACGTCAACATTTCAGAAGACCCATGGGCGCTCGCCCAGCGACTTTGAGTTCTACGTTTTGTGGAATGCTCCTGCCGAAGTGGATCATCCGGTGTCCTGTGTGGTGGAACGTGCCCAACGATTTGTAAACCTGGTCCACCGTAGTGAGCGGCAAAGTGAGGCTTCCGCCCCCGCTAAGAAAGCAGCCAAGGCGTCCTGAGGCATTGCGCCTTTTCGTAGGCCTTCAAGTATTCCTGCACCGCCCGTTCCCAGGGGAAAATTGTTTTCATAGCGTTGCGCCGATATTGGCGTAATAGATCCGGTTGCCGATAAAGCGCCAATGCCTTGCGAATGGCCTTGGCCAACGCCCGCGCGGTGTATTCGTGAAATTTGATTCCACAGGCGCGCTTCGGATCTTCGGTAAAATCGATCACACTGTCGTCAAGCCCGCCGGTGGCGCGCACAATGGGAACCGCTCCGTAGCGAAGACTGTACATCTGGTTCAGGCCGCTGGGCTCATAGCGTGATGGCATCACGTAAAAATCGCAGGCAGCTTCAATCCGATGCGCCAGGGCTTCGTCATAATCCACCCGGATGGCGGCTTTGGAAGGAAAACGCCGCGCCAATTCGGCATAACCGCGCTCGTAGTCGGATGCCCCGCTGCCCAACAATACGAATCCCATATCCGCGTTCAACATTTCCTCGAGAGCACCCAATTGAATATCCACACCCTTTTGCTCCGCCAATCGCGAAATCGTGCCGAACAACGGCACGTCCGGATCTTGCGGGAGGCCGATTTCCTGTTGTAATGCGAGTTTGCAAACCGCCTTTCCCGCCAGTCGCGTTACGGAGTAAGGTTGCGCCAGAAACGAGTCATGCGACGGATCCCATTCGTCATAATCCACGCCGTTGAGAATCCCCAGGAGTTGTTTTTGCCGCCGGCGCAAAAGTCCGTCCAGTCCGCAACCAAACTCTTCGGTGGTGATTTCGCGCGCATAGCGCGGGCTGACCGTGGTGATGATATCGGCGTAAACGATGCCGCCTTTGAGACAATTCAAATGACCGTAATATTCCAGGCCATCGAGGTTAAAAAAATTCGGCGGCAGGTTCGTCAGGGTGAAGACGCCCGGCGGGAAAGTCCCCTGATACGCCAGATTATGGATGGTGAGGCAGGTTGCCGGAGGGCTCCCCCACCCCTCGGCGCGGTTTTGTTGCAGCATCAAGGCCGGCACCAATGCCGTTTGCCAGTCGTGAACATGCACGATCTCCGGCCGCCACGGCAGGTAACGCGCCAGATGCACGACGCATTTCGAAAAAAAGATAAAGCGATCAGGATTATCGGTGTAGCTGACGTTGTGTTCATGATACAACGCCGCGCGATCAAAAAAGCCGGATTGATCGATGAAATATGCGGTCAGGCCCTTTTCCATTTCGAGCGACCAAAGCGCTGCCTGAACGCGCCAGTCACCCAACGGCAAATCGAAATACCAGTCGACACGGCGCATTTGGGGAAACCGCTCACGGATGCCGCGATAGAGGGGCGAGACGATGCATACTTCATGACCCGCGCGTGCCAGCGCCTTGCCCAGTGCGCCCACCATGTCGGCCAGCCCGCCGGTTTTGGAAAACGGATGGACTTCGCTGCTGGCCAGGAGAACATTCATTTATGATTTACGATTGATGATTGATGATTGCATCGAGGAAAAATCGTAAATCACAAATCATCAATCATAAATTCAGGCCACAATCCGTTCCGCTTTCAAATAGGGTTGGAGCGGCTTCGGAATTAATACGCTGCCGTCAGCCTGCTGGTACGTTTCGATCAAGGCAACAAACAACCGCGCCAATGCCGTACCGCTGCCATTCAGGATGTGCGGAAATCTGTTTTCACCGGTGTTGGTTTTGTACCGCAAATTCATCCGGCGTGCCTGAAAATCCTCGCAATTCGAGCAGCTGGAAACTTCGAGATAGCTCCCCTGCCCCGGGGCCCAGACTTCGATATCATAGGTTTTTGCGCTGCCGAAACCCATGTCACCGCTGCACAACAGTAGCACGCGGTAATGCAGACCTAACAACTGCAGCACTTTCTCTGCGTCGGCAACCATCTTTTCCAATTCGTCATAGCCGGTCTCAGGTCTGACAATTTTGATCAGCTCGACCTTGTCAAACTGGTGCACGCGAATCATGCCGCGCGTGCCGACCCCGGCGGCACCCGCCTCACCGCGAAAACAAGGCGTATAAGCGCAATAACGCACCGGCAATTGCTTTTCAGCCAGAATCTCCTCGCGATGAATGTTCGCCACCGGCGTCTCAGCCGTCGGAACCAGGTAAAGCTTGCCGAGCTTTTCCTGGTCGTCGCCCTCGGCCACGCCGTAGTACTGGTCCCGGAATTTGGGAAACTGGCCGACGCCTTCAAGGCATTGCGGTCCGACCATAAACGGCGGCGACACCTCGGTGTAACTGTGTTGGGTAATGTGCAAATCGAGCAGAAACTGGATCAGGGCCCGTTCCAGCCGCGCCCCCCAGTTGGTGTAGAGAATAAACCCGCTCCCGGAAAGTTTGGCCGCCCGCTCAAAATCCACCAGTTTGAGCAACTCACACAATTCAATGTGTGATTTGGGTTTGAAGGCGTAATCCGCCTTCTCTCCGGAAATTCGGATGACGGGATTGTCCTCGGCAGTCTTTCCAACCTTCACCGATTCATGCGGCAGGTTGGGCAGGTGGAGCATAAGTGCGTCCAGTGACGTTTCCGCCTGCGTGGCCTCCTTGTCCAGGGCGGCAATTTTATCGCCGAGATCCTTGGTTTCCGCCTTTTTGGCGTCGGCTTCAGCGGTTTTCTTCTGACCCATTAAAGCCCCGATTTCCTTCGAAACCCGGTTGCGTTGGGCTTTGAGCGTCTCGACCTCCGTCAGGATCTTCCTTCGCCGCTCGTCCAGCTTCAGCAATTCGTCAATTTTCACCTCATCCCCTGCCCCGCGCGTGGACAGGCGCGCGCGTACAAAATCGGGCTTTTCACGGATCAATTTGATGTCGAGCACAGGCGCAATTTAAGAAACGCGCTTGGTTCGGGCAAGCCGATTGGGTTCAATGGGCGGCGGATGAAGTTACCGGAAACGCCCAATCGCCTGTTGCGGGTGCCGAAATTGACCCGGACAAGAATTGTCCTGGCATTGGCGGTTGCCGTTGTAGCTGACGGTTTGCAATTCGTGCTCGGACCGTTCGGCTGGGCTTTTGGAGACCAGCTCATTGATGTTGCCGCCATGTTGTTGGTCAGCTGGTTGCTGGGGTTTCACTGGTTGTTTCTGCCTTCGTTTGCCCTCGAACTTGTCCCCATGGCCGATGAACTGCCCACCTGGACCGCGTGCACGATCGCAGTCATCGCCCTGCGTCGGCACCGGGATAAACCGCCGCCGAACGGAACACGGCATTCCCCGCTGGACGCCACTATAAGCGATTGATACGTTGCCAAAAGCTGCACTAACTTATTATGTCAGGAGCCATTCCAAGAATATTGCTGGTCGAAGCGGGAACGACTTGTGCGAAGCTTTTGAAACAGAGTGGATTCAAGGTCGTCCTGGCGCATCGACTCGCTTCCGGACTTAAAAAGCTCAAGGCACACCATTTTGACCTGGTATTGCTGGACCTGTCATTACCTGACAGCAGAGGCATCGGGACGTTCACGCGGTTTGACAAGCTGCTGCCTCAAATGCCGATTGTAGTGTTGGCGGATGATAAGGATGAAAAGCTGGCGGCCCGGACCGTTCAAATGGGGACACAGGATTATCTGCTCAAATCGCAACTCAACCCTTCGCTATTGTTAAGTTCCATTCGCAAGGCCATGGACCGGAAATCGGGTCCGGGGTTGCACGGCTCCGAAGGTTTTTTGTTGCAGGCGCTGATGGATAACATCCCCGACGCGATCTATTTCAAGGACCTGCGCAGCCGTTATTTGATGATAAATCGCTCCAAGGGAAGGAAACATGGCTTAAGTGACCCTTTGGAAGCGCGGGGCAAAAGTGATGCTGATTATTTCTCTGAACCCCACGCCCTGCAGGCACTCGCGGATGAGCAGGAAATCCTGCGAACGGGCAAGCCCATTGAAAATCTCGAAGAAGTCGAAACCTGGCCTGACGGCAGCGAGACCTGGGCGTCAACCACCAAGGTGCCTCTGCGCAACCAATCCGGCCAGCTGGTGGGCACCTTCGGCATTTCGCGTGACATTACCAAGCGCAAGCAAGCGGAG
>JBGPDH010000114.1:0-10570 GCA_041482195.1 Verrucomicrobiia bacterium | reverse complement strand
CCGTAACCGACCACGGCCTGTTTTACCTTGCGCGGGGCAATTTCAAAGATTTCGAGGCCGGTCTCGGCTACTGTGGCCAGCGCCGCGCCCCGTGCTTCGCCCATGATGATGGCGGTTTGCAGGTTTTGAGCGTAAAAAAGTCCCTCCACCACGCAGACCGTCGGCTGATGTTGTTTAACGACGTTGCGCAAGGTCTCCACGATTTTGACCAGGCAACGCGATCGTTCCCAGGTTTGGGGGCAGGAAATGGTGCCATGATCAAGGGCAAGAGGGTGTGGTTTGGCCAGACGGATTACACCGTAGCCGGTGCCACGCAATGAAGGATCCACGCCGAGAATTACGCTATGCGCCGGAACCGGCGAGCGTAGGCCGCTCGCAAATACCGGCATCGCCGTTCGCGGGGCCGCGCCGCCAAGACGCTGCTGTATTTGTTCAAATTGTCGCCGGGTGATGCCCACGTAGGCAGTTTGCCTGCCACAGAAAAGTTACGAAAGCAAAAAGCCGTTCGGCTTCGTCAACTGCTGCCAACCCAACAGGGAATTCAGTGCCCGTTTTGGCCGTTGCCCTGGTTCTGATTCTGGTTGCCGGACGATGAGGAAGAGGATTGGGTGGGTTGGGGTTGGGCATTCGGCTGTGTTGCTCCGGAATGATTAGCCGATTGATTGTTATTGTGAGATCCATCCGGCGGTGGCGAGTAATGATTATGGGCCGAAGGATTGGAATGAGGTTGTCCCGCCGCCGCATTGCCTTGTGGCGGAGGGTCGTAAGTGGCACCCGATCGCGGCGGCTGTTCGGACCCGGACTCCCGGGGAGACTGGAATCTATTGTCGGAGTTGTAATTTTGATCCGGCGTTTGATTTTGGGCGGGCCCGGGTTGGTGATATTGGGGCGGTTCGGTCGTGGACTTATAGTTGGCCTGCGGTGTGGACGGAGCGACCTGCGTGACTTGCGGCGGTTGGCCCTGAGGTACCCGCGGCCGGGTCCGGTTGTTATTTTGATACGGATTTTGATTTATATTCTGGTGTGGTGGATTGTTTTGTCCCGGAGTTACCGGGTGGGGGGTGGTATAGTTTCCGTTTCCGTAAACAACCGGTTGAGATTGATTCTGGCCGGGTTTGGCACCCGGCGGGGTTCCTGGATGCATCGTCAGGACCGGAGAGCCGACGAATTGCGGACGATTCACGATCAGCGTGGTCCCGTTATGGGCGAATTGTTCGTGTTTACCACCCCACGCCGGATTTCCATTCCCGGCCTGAATGGTAACGGGATGAATCACCTGGCGGGTGACCCCGGTGATATGCTGTGGCGGGATGCCCGCGTTGATGATGCCGTGTTGGTGGTTGTCAAAACTGATGTTGTTAATGACCTTGGTCTGGTTGTAAACGCGGGTTACTTCGGTCGCGTTGACGCGGTAATGCTGCGGATGCGGATCGCAAAAATTCTTTGTTGGCACAAAAGTAAACGCGCCGGCGGTCAAACCGAAATTGAAGCCCACAGAGACCGCTTGGCCTTGATAAAAGAATCCGACGCCGGAGTGGTAGACTGCATGAGGCGGTAATGCCGCCCAGCCGCAATAATCCTGGTTGTAACGCCAACACACCCAGGACGGCGCCCAGGTGGTGTCCGGCCACCAGCACCAGCCGTAATGCGGATGATTGAACCAGCGGCCATAATGAAAAGTCGCCCAACCCCAGGAATAACCGGAAACCCAATACCAGCCGCAGTTGGAATAAACCCAATATCCATTGTTACAATACGGTTGCCAGCCGTTGCTATAAACGACGATCGTCGGCCGCCAGCACCAACCGTAGCCATCCAGGTTCACCCAGCCGCCATACGGCGCCAGGGTGTTGTAAAAATAGTTCACCGATACTTCGGTTGGCGGGGCCGCCTGCGGTTCCGTGGTGGCGGGTGGTGGTGCTTCAGAACTATTTGGTGCCGTGCCGGCCTGTTGCAGTTGCTGGTCGTGCTGCATCATCGCATTGGCAATTTCCGGCGGCGCTCCCAGATCATTCAGATAAATGATTTCTTCCGCATTGAGGTTGAACAGGTTGGTGGAGTTGCTGATGTAAGTCAGAACGACGCTTTGCTCGACGCTGGCCTGCACCAACCGGATGACCTGGGCGAGCGGGCTGTCGGGATCGACGTCCGTTGGCAACGAACCGGTGGCCGGTGCATTATCCGGGGATGTAGAACTCAAATCGGCGTCTGATGGCGGCGAAGCAGGTGTCTGAGCGTGGACGTCTCGGACCAATTGCCCTCCCATCCACACGGTGGCCAGGATGACCGGGATTAAAATGAGTTTAACTGGAATTGTTTTTTTCATCGGGTTATCCCGTTGTTACCATCCTAATATAGCTCTATTTAGTTCGACCGCTGGCCGGCCAAAGAATTCAGGTCTTATGTTGTTCTGCCACAGGGAGTTAATTTGTATTCCCGCCGCCGGTAAAGGGGCATTCGCCGGACTGAGGTGCTTCCGGGCGCTCAGCGTTTATGCGCTTGATCCGGACCTCAAGGTTCGACCGAGGCCGGAAGCCTACTCATCCGAGGGTTTGTCATAAGGCATTGCTGCTTTTGGTTTGTACGTCGAAAATGGTCCGACCATCAGGTTCACCTGATACATGATGTTGGGGTTATCGGTAATCCTGGTGTTTCGGCCGTAATGTCCGAAATACGTTGCTCCGCCTTGTACTGATTTGGATTGGACCAACGCTTCCCCAACATCAACCAGTGTGACCTGGACGGGAGTAATCATTTCATCCTGAACCTCCACCTCGAGAGCTCCCGGTTTCCGGATTGCGTGGTTCATGAAGGTGACCCGAAACCGGTAATGTCCGGGCGCGAAGGCCAGGCGCAGGATGTGTTCGTTGAGGGGTGCGAACAAGGAAAAGAGTTGCTGTGTCTTTCCGTCTGCTTCGACCTGGTCCACCTGCCAGTAAAGATTCTCATCATCGGCAAAAAAATCCACGTAACCGGTATGCGCCCGTGGGGTTGGAGGATCCACGTTGGGCGAAGCGCAACCCGCAGCCATGAGCCAAACCAGGGCGATCAGGAAACAGACAAAACTTCCGGGCAGGTACCTCCAGAGGAGAATAACGGTTTTCATATTCGTGTTGGTTGTCATTTCAAGGCCGGCGGCGGTGACAATGCAAGCACGAATACAGGGTCGGCTTTGGTGATTGATCAGCAATAGGCCGACGCGAACGTCAACGCCGGAAATCAGGAACGCCAGATTGAACCTGCACGAACCGGTCATTCAGGCCAAACGCGACTTCGATGTCTGTATGCAGGATGTCTTTGCTTCCAGTCCGGGCCGTCCCGCCGGGTGCACAACCCGGTAAGTCGGACGGGCGGCGATCAGGTTATTATCGTTCCAGGTGGTATGCGTCCATGATCTCCCCGAGTTGCTGTTGAATCCATTCCGGGGAAAGCCCAAAATCAGCCAGCGAATATTCGTGTTTGCTCTTGAACTCCTGCTGTCGTCGCGCCGCGTGGGTCAATCCCTCCCGATAGGTTTCCGGAATGGACCAGCCGAAGTGGTTGTAAAGTTTATGAACTGTTTCACTGGGGTCCTGTACCAGCTCACGATAATCAATGCAGTAGTAATTGCGGGGATTTACCCGTTGCCGGAAGGCGAAGAGATGCTTGTACCATTCCACCGCCAGTGTGGCGTAGGCCTTGGCCACGGGACCGTCGGGCGTGATGTCCGGAGAATGCGCCTGCCAGACCGGCACAAACAGGCTGACATGTGAGGCCACCGAACGGTACGGATGGCGGACGATGGTGATGAATTTGGCGTCCGGGAATTCTTCCAGCAACGATTCGACGGATCCGGAGGACTGGGTGGCTTTGGAAAGGAGCGTTTTTTTCGGGCCATTCGCGTAGAGGTGACGTTGCAGGCAACTACGATAATAACGCATCAACTTCCGACGATCCTCCGGCGGCAAGGCGTCAGGAAAACCGGCGGCCCAGAGTTCCTCCACGAACGGGAACAGCAAAAAAATGGCTTCCGATTCAAAAGCATAGAGAAACAGCGCGTCGTCCTCCTCGGGTTGGTTCAGGCGCAGTTTATGCATGTCATCCCATCCGCCGAACCACCGTTTTTCGCACCAGCCCATCAGGCGTTCCATCGGCCGGCCCAAGGTTCGGTCGACCCATGCGATCAAATCAATCACCCGCTGGTAACAGACGGCCGGAAAGATCGTCTGATACATTTTGAGGTGGACGAAGCGCTGTTCGTCGAGGCTTAACAGGTTTTGCACGAGCGTCGTGCCGCTCCGGGGCGGGGCGATGATGAAGACCGGTTCTTTGACCGGTTGCCGCTTGAAACGGGGAAAGCAGATATGGTCCAGTGCCCGACCCAGCATAATCAGGGCGAGAAATATCAGGAACAGCCCGCTGAACAACAAGACAAAGGCCCAACGCCTCAACCGGAACGGCATCCGGAACAACATCAGGTATTCCGCCTTCAAAAATAATCTGTAATTAAAATACATCTTCCTCCTTAATAGCCGGGGAATGACCTTGAACCCCGATATTGTCATTCGAATACTGACCGCGGCCACCCTGACCGGTCTGCTTTTCAGTGCCGGTCTGCGATTGACCTGGCCCGAGATTGCGCATTCGTTGCGTCACAACCGTCTGGGCTGGGTTCTGCCCGTCAATTTTGTGCTGGTGCCCGCGCTCACTTTTTTCCTTGCCCGATGGTTTCAGGTTTCGTCGGACACGGCTGCAGGAATGGCGCTTCTGGCGGCGGCGCCCTTCGCACCGGTGGTCCCTACGTTCACCCGGTTGGCCAAAGGCGATCTTGCCCTGGCGAGCGCGTTGACGGGGTTGTTCCCGTTCCTTTCGGCCTTCGCGACGCCCCTGGTTTGTGAATTCAGTCTCAGGCCCCTGCTGAAAACCGGTTCCTTGCATTTCGATATCCTCTCCATTTTCGAGGTGCTGGTTTCGACGATCACCCTGCCGCTCGCGATCGGGGTTGTGGTCCGTCACCGCGCACCCGCCCTGGCGCGGCGGCTGCTGAAACCGGTTGAAACCCTTTCCGAGGCGATTGGGACAATCGCCTTGATCTTTGTCGTGGTGGTGGAGTTCCAGACCATTTGTTCGATCGGAGGGAAGGCGCTCCTCGCCATGGCATTGACGAGTGAACTGGCATTCCTGGCGGGGTACGCCGTGAGCGGCCCCGCCCCGGCGGCGCGCCTGGTGGTCGCCCTGGGTACGGCCAACCGTAACATTGCCCTCGCTCTGCTCGTGGCGGTGGCCAGCTTTCCCGGCACTCCCATTGTGGCGATGGTGGTCGCCAATGGGCTGCTGTTGATCCTGCTCGGCCTGGTTCATGTCGGCGGATGGCGTCTTTTCCTTTCCGCCCGCAATCGCATTGCGGCGAGCGGTAAATGAAGTCCTTCGGGTGACCTTGAGGGTGTCAATACGGTCCCCGGATTAAGATTCATGCAGCATCCGGTCACTGGACGATCCGCAGGTCGCTCAATGCCTGATCCACGGCTTGCTGGATATGTTCCTGACGGATTTCGGAGGGGACATTCCGCAAAACCGGCCGCTGAACGGTGGCCCGTTTCAACAGCTTGAAACTGTTTGAATCGATAATGTCGATGACCAGCGTTCCGGCCTCGAAATAGTTGGGGTTTTCATTCTTGATCGTGTCGCTTTTGTGAATGGCGTCCTGAATGGCGGAAGCATCCCCGCTGTAACCCCAGTAATCGCTGATGGCCATGGTGCTGACGTTGTTGCCAACGACAATGAGGTAGGTGACTGTGACGTCTCCACCACTGTCCACGCGAGTCAGCCCTTTGCCGGTAAGGTCACTGGTGATGGCCGATTGGATCATCGCATGGATGGCCTGGCGTTTTTGGTCGTATTGAGCATCCGCCGGGGCGTTGCTGCGGACGAAACTGAACGTCCGCGCGTGAATCGCCCCGGTGTCCACCTGCATGGGTGGCGAAGCGCAACCGGCCAAAGCCAGGGTACTGAGGACAGCGAGGGTTTTGATATGGTCGTGGATCAATGACGCAAGCGATGTTTTCATGGTTTGGGTTGGTTCAGGTTTAAAATCAGGGACCAACTATACTGTTTTGATACCGGTTGTCACCAGAGTTTCATCCGCGGCCGGCATCCGTGTTATCCGGCAAAACCCGGTGCGAACTGAAAGGAAATGACTGTGACGAGCTCCAATTCCGCGGTCTCTTTTATTTCCGCTTTGATGATTTCGGGACCGATCGGTGTGCGCCTGCACCACGCGTCCGGCCGGTCAGAGCAGTCGACCGTTTTGTTGTTTCCCGTTTCGCAATCGGGACCGGTATTCCGGACTGTCGGTCGCCCGGGTGTTCCAATCCTTCCGAGAGCCACACCAACGCCTCCTCAAATTCACGGAAAGCCTGCACCTGTAATCCCCGCATTTTGCCGAAAAAAGCGAAGTACCGGACACCGCCATGGATATCGTACCGATAAAGGACCGCGAGCCGTTGTTCCCTTGAGAAACCCTCATCGCGAAATGTCCCGATCAGCGCCGCCAGTTCCGTGGTCGTGAAATGGGGTTTGGCTGGTATGGGCAAGTCGCGCAAATCCAGCATGGCACGCTCCAGCCCGCGTTTGTGGCAGGCCCGGGCCAATCCCGTGAGTGCCTTTTTGCTCGCGTCGAAATCAATCAGTTCGTCGGCATCCAGACAGACGAATTCACTCGCGCGAATGACTTGCAGTTCAATCGGCATAAATCACCTCCGGTTCTGGTGAGTCAAAGCAAAATCCGAAACGCACAACAAATGATCATTGGTTGCGTTGTGAGGTTCGGCGTTCATCTTATTCCTTCCTGGATCTAAAGCCGGACGGGTTCATTGGTAAAGGGGTATCCAGTGTTTAATAATGGCTGAGGCACGGCCGTCCTCCTGAAGTTTATCCAGCGCGCTGTTGACCGACACCAGCAGGTCGGTGTCGGATTTACGGACCGCCCAGGCCAGCGGTTCCCGGTTTAGAAAAATGGGCATTACGACCAGGCCCTGGATTTCGTTCATGCTCGCGAGCCACCAGGCGGTGGGGGAATCGCAGATGAGCATGTCAATTTTCTTCTTCGCCAGCGCTTTGGCCGCGTCCTCCGGCGAATTGTATGCCTTACGCTTGATGTGCGGAAATTCCTGCTGCACCAGGAAGTCACCCGTGGTCGCCTTCAGCACGCCAATCGAGCCTTTTGGCTCAATTGGAAACCCGAGCGCAAACCGGGTGGCGTCCTCGCGTCGCACGACCACGGTCTGGCCCACGATCATGTACGGCTTGGCGAACGCGACCCGGAGCTGGCGGGCAAGAGTAATGGACATGCTGGACATGATGATGTCCGTTCGCCCGTCGGCCAGCGCCGGAATCTGGTCTTCCCAGTCGACCTCCACCAGTTTGATGGGTCGGCCCAATTCCTTGCCCAAAGCTGTCGCAAAATCCACCTCCACACCGGCCAGCTTGCCGCCTTCCTTGTAAATCATCGGCGGAAAGTTGGCACTCACTCCGACCCGGAGCGGTGCCGGTTCAGCGGACGGGCCGCCCCAGGCGGAAGCCAGCGAGAGAACGAGGATCACGGTGAAAGCCAAACAGTAATTTCGGTTCATAGATTCAATTTGAATTTTGGGTTTCGGACGCTCTCTTCTGCGTTGCGGACAGGACACAGCGAAAACTGATATGGCTCATGCCTGTGTCCGGGTCTTCCCCGCGCCGTGCGCTGGGACGATAACTTTTGCAGTCGGCCGGGTTGCAAAGAAATGAGCCTCCTTTCACGATGCGCTTGGCCGCGTAAGGTTCCAACAGATCAAAACTGGCAAGGGGCCCGATCGGATTAGCGCAACAAACGCCGCCCGTGTCCTTCATTTGTTGATTTGAATCGGCGTGATACCAGTCGGCACACCATTGCCACGCATTGCCGGCCATGTCGTAGACCATGCCATTGGTCGCTGCCGCGGCCGGCGCCGCGCTGGCTTTCTCCAGCGCGGGCACCGGCGAAGCAATCAACACACCCATCAGAAAACAACCACTCCATCCCGTTCGTATTGCAGACGATATTTCTACCCACTTCAAAGAACGTCGAACGGCCCATGCGTCCCAATCGAAGCCAATCGGAAGCGCAATGGGTTTGATTTTCAAATCCGGCCGCCTTTCCCGGTCGGGTCTTACGGTGTTTTGACCTTGATTTTCGAGGTAACCATGCTGGTGGCGTTGCAATCCAACGCCAGTTGCATGGCCCGCGCCACCTGTTCATAGGACGAGGCCGTGCCCTTCAGGGTGACCTCGCCCTGTTCCGTATCCACGTCAATCTCAGCCTTGGAAGCGATCGGATCGGCGGCGATCTTGGCCTTTACCAGGTTGTTTAGCAGGTCATCCGCAATGACCGGGCCGGAGGACGGCTTGGTCATCATCGCCTGCCCGCCCTGTTCCATCTGGGTTTTCACCTCGTCGGCCGTGCGTTTGAGGGCTTCGGTTTCCAGAGCGTCAACCGTTTTGGTATAAACGGCTTGTTTTTGGATTTTGCTGGCCAACGGACCGTCGCGAACCGTCCAGTATCCGCTGGCTCCGAGAAACAAACCCAGCAGAAAAGTTATGATGTATTTTTTCATAAATCTTTGGAATCTGAACTCCTAATGATTATTGGGGCGGAGCATTGGTTGTGCCCGCCGGCGCCGGCGCGGAAGTGGACATGGCCACACCGAGGTCCCGGAATTCCGCTTCGAGTTTGCCCACGGACGTCTTCAGTTCGGCGCCGTGCTGATTGGCTTGTTCCGCAACGGGTTTTATAGAAGCAATCCCTTGCATCGTCAAATCGCTACCCAACGCCGTCTGGATGTCCTTCAGGTTGGACATGAACGGCTGAAAGCTCATTTGGACCTCAGTATAGCTCTTTTTGATGTCCGTGAATTCTTTCTGTACCTTGTTCTTGCGTTCGATACTGCGGTTCTTGATGTCCTCATTCTTGATCTGGGCCAGTTGCTCATCCCAGGCTTTGAAGTATTCACTGCCCTTCTCCCGCATATCCGCGACCCGGTCCTTGACACTCTGGGCCGTAGACTGGAGGTCATCCACACCAGTACTGAACTGCTTGTATTTGGGCTGGAGATCGCCCTGTGAAGTGTTGACCAGATCATTCAATGACGCCAGGACGGTATCGATTTTTACTTTGCCGCCGGCGATTTTGTTGGCGGCGTCGGTGATACTGGCGCTGGTGGCGGCGCCTTTCTCGTAGTTACTGGACGCACAGCCGACCAGGGCAGTAAGCGCGGCGGCGAGCGCGAGTTGTGGGAAGACGTTGAAGATGCTCGATGTTTTCATAGGTTTTATGGTGGGATGGTTCAATTTGGTTTATTTGGAATGATTTCAGGGTTCAGGGTTCAGGGTCTGGTACGACGGACACCGGAATGACAACCGCCGGCGTGTGGAAGTCGAAGTCAGGAGCGCGATCGAGTCGGTCTGAATGTTTGGCCGAGCTGATGCAACTGAAAGGTAATCGGGAAAAAACAGCAACGCGCTCGGGATCGTACGTTGTTTGGAGCCGACTTGCCTTACCCCAATGCCGTTTGACCCGCTGTTCTGCAAACCTATACAACCGTCTGCGTTTGAGATGATTATTCTCGTTTGCACAGTCGCTTCCCGAACCCTCTCAAAACTACTTTGATGCACCATCTCTGTCCACACTATTTTGGCACGGGCTTTACGGGCCTGTCCGGTTGCGTGCTCCAACCCGAAAGCTGAAATCAGGTTGTGCTTCATTTCGAGTTGGCGGCTACAAGAGGCAGTTTTCAGATTATGGTGTCCCCGCCCGGAATTGAACTGGGATACGCGGTTTAGGAAACCGCTGCTCTATCCATTTGAGCTACGGGGACATGACTGACTCCGAATGGCCGGTTGGATGAAGCGTTTCGGGCATCGACTTGATTTATCGCGTTTCATCAAACGTGTATTTCACACGATTGCAGGCCACAGGCAAGCCCGTTTGCGTGGGGTAAGTGGGAAAATCCGTTTGGGCGAGCTATGACCTCCGGCCGCGAAAATGGTCGCAGGCGGGAGCTTGTCTAGCGCGCATGGGATTTGCCCTGAGGCGTGCCGGTTGAATCGGCTCCAATGGCTTCGGCTTCCTGCAATTTCGATTGGAGCATTTGTATGTTTTCGCGCAAACCGTCGGCCAGTTTCTTTTGTTTATTGCGCAAGTCGACCTCACGCGCGGCCTGGCCTTCACGGAGGCCATGTAATTCCGCATTCAATGCTTCTTTGGCCGCGACCAGGTTTTGCTGCTCCGCTTCGAGGCGCGTACGTTTGGCAGATTCCTGTTCCAGGCCTGCCCGGGTGCGTTCCAATTCCGCCATATTCTGCTGCAGACGCCCATCCAGGTCCTTGATCTCCTGCCGGGATTTCGCGGTGGCTTGTTGTTCAGCGGCAAATTTGTTCTGCAATTCATCGCGCAACTGCCGCAAACCGGCCAGGTCCTTTTCCAACTGGGCAGATTGCGCTTCTTTTTCCTTGAGAGTGGTTTCCATCCGAGCAGCGGTCGCGTTTACGGCATTAAATTTCTCACGCCATTCCGTTT
>JBGPDH010000113.1:0-10591 GCA_041482195.1 Verrucomicrobiia bacterium | reverse complement strand
CTCGCCGACGCCGGCGAACACCGACACGCCGCCGTGCAGCTTGGCGATGTTGTTGATCAGCTCCATGATGACCACGGTCTTGCCAACGCCCGCGCCGCCGAAGGCGCCGATCTTGCCGCCCTTCAGAAACGGACAAATCAGGTCGATGACCTTGATGCCAGTCGTCAAAATCTGTGGACTGGTGGATTGTTCCACCAGCGTCGGCGCCGCGCGGTGAATGGGATTGAACTTGTCCGCCTTCACCGGGCCTTGTTCATCCACGGCCTCGCCGGTGACATTGAACACGCGGCCCATGACCGCTTCCCCGACCGGCATCGTAATGGGACCGCCGGTGTCCGCGGCTTCATAACCCCGCTTCATGCCTTCGGTCGAACCCATGCAGACGCAGCGCACCCAGTTGTCACCCAGGTGTTGTTCCACTTCCAGTACCCGTTTGGCACGGCCCTCGCCGGGCACGTCGAATTCAACGGTCAGCGCGTTGTAAATGGCGGGCGGCGACCCGGGAAATTCCACGTCCACGACCGGTCCGATGATTTGAACGACTTTGCCTTTGTTCATAAGTGAAATAATTGCCTAGCCGACCGCCATTTGCGCGGTCGCGATTTCCAACAGTTCCTTCGTAATGTTTGACTGGCGCAATTTGTTGTATTCGAGTGTCAGGTCCTTGATGATTTGCTGCGCGTTGTCGGTGGCATTCTTCATCGCCACCATGCGCGCGCTTTGTTCGCTGGCCTTCGCTTCGAGCAATATCTGGTAGATGTGAAAGTTCAGGCTGTGCGGCAGCAGGTCGCTCAATACGGTTTTTTCATCCGGCTCGAACTCAAAAACGTCAGTGCGCGGGCTGCCGGGTGCGGCGAGTTCCTGGTCGGCATGTGGAATGCCGGCTGTGACGGCCTGGATTTTGCCAATGGGCAAAAAGGGCATGACCTTCGCCTGCTGCACCAGGGTTGAAACAAAGTTAGTGTACAAAACGTCCACGGCATCCACTTCGCGCTTCAAAAACAAATCCTGCGCAAATTTGGAAATGGCCCGTGCCTCGGCAAACTGCGGCGTGTCCTTGTAAGTGAACTCGGCGGCCAGCTGCCGTTTCGTGCGCGCGATGAACTGCGCGCCCTTTTTCCCGGCGGCAATAAAAATTGTCGTGCCTTTGTCCAGTTTCGCCGCTTCCCGGAACAAATTGCTGTTCAAACCGCCGCACAAACCGCGATCGGTGGTCACCAGAATGACCGCCCGTTTAGCCACGGGACGCGTTTCCATGAGCGGATGCTGGAACGACACGATGCGCGGCGCGGCCTCGGTCAGAATCTGGTTCAGCAAATCCGCGTACGGCCGGCCAACCAGCGCGGCCTGCTGCGCCTTGCGCATCTTGGCCGCCGCCACCATCTGCATCGCCTTGGTGATTTGGGCGGTGTTCCGGATCGACTTGATTCGCCGGCGTATGTCGCGCGTGCTGGGCATGGTAAATTATTTTCTCCGGCAGCTTCTAATGATTCTGGCGCGATAAGGTGGCGCCGTTTCGCGGACATGGAAACCAATCTCACGCCGGTTTTCTGGCAGCGGCGGTTCGATCAACTGCCGGACAACCTCGAATAAATTTGCGATGGCTTCGTCGTGCCCGCTGACTCGGTTTTCCAATTGGTTCAACGCTTGAGCCAATTCCTTATGCGCGGCCAATTGTTCACGCATCAACACAAACGCGCGGATTACGCGGACGCTGGCTTCAACTGCCGTTCGGTTGTTCAGGACGCTGGCCAGCATCAGTGCGCCGTGTTCAGGGAAGGCCACTGGCAAATGGCGGTGGCCACCATGCAAGCTTGAGGTCGCAATTTGCGACCTCAAGCTCGTAAGTTCCTGATTGGTAAGCTTAAATGCAAAGTCGTCAGGGAACCGTTCAGCGTTCCGCCGGAACTGCTCTTTCAACCGTTTGGTTGGTACTCCATAAATTCGCGCCAAATCAGAGTCCAGCATGACCCGCTGCCCGCGAATCAGATAGATCGTGTCTTCGATTCGCTGCCTGGGCGCCAATTTGGTTTTGTAAGTGGCCATGAAAAATTAATGAAACGTCGGCTTGAATTCCGTCACGGCCGCCTTCAATTCCGCCGCCAGCGCGTCGCTGATGGCCTTTTCGTTTCGAACCTTTGCGAGCAAATCGGTTTTACGCGTCGCGAGGAAATCCGTGAGCTTCGCCTGGAAGTCCTTCACCTTCTCCACCGGGACGTCGTCGAAGAAATTGTTTTGCGCCGCCCACAGTACCGCGACCTGCACTTCGACTGGCTGGGGCTGGTATTGGATCTGTTTGAATAATTCCACGATGCGCTTGCCGCGGTCGAGCAAAGCCTGCGTTTTCGCGTCGAGGTCGGACCCGAACTGCGCGAACGCCGCGAGTTCGCGAAATTGCGCCAGGTCGCCTTTGATGCGCCCGGCCACCTGTTTCATCGCTTTCACCTGTGCCGCCGAACCGACGCGCGACACGGACAAGCCGACGGAGATCGCCGGCCGCACGCCCTGGTAGAACAAATCGGTTTCCAGATAAATCTGGCCGTCCGTGATGGAAATCACGTTGGTCGGGATATAGGCCGAAACGTCGCCGGCTTGCGTCTCGATGATGGGCAGCGCGGTGAGCGAGCCGTTGCCGTATTTTTCGCCGACGCGCGCGCTGCGTTCCAGCAGGCGGCTGTGCAGGTAAAACACGTCACCCGGATACGCCTCGCGGCCCGAGGGACGCTTGAGTACCAGTGACACCTGGCGATAGGCCACGGCGTGTTTGGACAAATCATCGAAAATGATGAGCGCGTCCATGCCGTTATCCATGAACCATTCGCCCAACGCGGCGCCGGCAAACGGCGAGAGATATTGGTTCGTCGCCGAATCCGATGCCGCGGCCACGACCACAATCGTATAAGGCATGGCGTTCTCTTCTTCGAGCACGCTCAACACGCGCGCGACGCTCGACTGTTTCTGGCCGATCGCCACGTAAATGCAATACAGCGGGCGATAGTCTTTGTCGCCGGAACTTTCCGCGGCCTTGTTGAGGCGCGCGTTGTTGATAATGGTGTCAATGCCGAGCGTGGTTTTGCCCGTCGAACGGTCGCCGATGATCAATTCCCGCTGGCCGCGGCCGATTGGAATCATCGCGTCAATCGCCATGATGCCGGTCTGCACCGGCTGGCTGACCGGCCGGCGTCTGACAATGCCCGGCGCGATTTTTTCGACCGGGTAAAACGTTTCATTTTTGACCGGGCCTTTGCCATCGAGCGGCTCGCCGAGGGCGTTGACCACGCGGCCCAGCAACCCTTTTCCCACCGGCACCTGCAACAGCTTGCCGGTGGTGCGGGCCTCGTCGCCTTCCTTGATTTGAGTGTAATCACCCAAAATGATGGCACCGACCTCGGTTTCCTCGAGGTTGAGCGCAATGCCGGTGATGCCGTTGCCGAAATCCAGCATCTCGTTAAGCATCGCGTCGGTCAGGCCTTCGATCTTGGCCACCCCATCGCCGATTTCCCGGACGGTGCCGACATTTTGTTTGGCAGTCACGAGTTTCGCGCCTGCGATTTGGGCTTCAATTTCCTGCAATACGTTGCTCATAGTTTCTCAAATGCATCATTCGCTCACTTCACCAATTACTGATTTAACGAATCACGAATCACCCGACCGATAACCGGTTAAATGAGTAACTACGTTAAATTTGTCAAAAGCTTGCCGCCAATCGTTCCAGTTTGGTTTTTACACTCCCGTCGTAAAGGTCGCTCCCGATCTGAATTTTCAATCCGCCAATCAGCGCCGGATTCTGGCTAAACAAAATGTCCAGGCCGGCGCCGTAAATTTGTTTTATGCGGTTCGACACGTCCGCCTGCAGATCGGTGGGCAACGGCGCCGCGCTTTCCACCCGTGCCGTGTGCCGTTCCACGTCCAGTTTCACCAGCCGGTGCAGACGCGACAGGATTTCCACATAGCCGCGCGGCTTCCGCGAGACCAGTTGCGAAACCGCCTGCCGGACGCGGTTTTCGTCCAGCAAACCGTTGACCTGGCAGCTGCGGAACAGTTGCCGGGCTTCACGCAACGCTTGTTTGGAAATTTTCATTTCGGTCTTTGGTAGGGACGCGCTGCTGCGCGTCCGGCTGACCGGCAGGTCAGCCCTACCGATCAATTTTTACGCGGACAATTGTTTTTCCGTTTCCTCGGCCAGCCGGCGCTGGTCTTCCGGTGTAAGCACCTTGCCGGTGACGGTCGAGGTGGTTTGCACCACCAGTCGGCCGACTTCCCGTTTTAACCCGGCGAGCATCTGCGCGTGTTCCTGCGCGGCGGCCTCGCGGGCTTTGGTGATGATTTGTTCGGCGGCGGCGGCGGCCTTTTGGGTCTCGTCGGCGCGCACGCGTGCGGCCGCGGTGCGGGCTTCGTCAATCAGTTTGTCCGCCTGGTCGCCGGCATCGGCCAGAACTTTCAGGCGATCGGCCTCGGTTTTGGCCAGTTCGGTCTTGATCTTTTCCGCGTTGGCCGTGGCTTCGGCAATTTTCTGCCGGCGCGCCTCGAGCATGGCGAAGACGGGCCGGTAGGCAAACCGCCACAGGACGAACAGCACGACGGAGAAGCTGATCGTCTGCGCGAGCAGGACTTGCCACTGGATTCCTAATTCGCTCATGGTGGAGTTATTTGACGACCAGCCACGCGATGACCGCCCAGCCTTCGGCCAGTGCCATGCCGACAAACATGAACGTCAGGATTTTGCCGAACATTCCCGGATTCCGGCTCATGGCCATCACGCCACCGGCCGTGGCAATGCCGATGCCGATGGCCGCGCCACCAAAGGCGAGGCCGATGTGGATATTGCCGACTGTTTCTGCAAGCATCATAACTTATCTTTCTGTTGATTTTGGTTGTCACCCCGGCGCCCATGCCGGGGCAAATTCAAAAATTCAATGACCGTGCTCCTCCGCCGGCGTACAGAGTGTGCCGACAAACGCCACGACCAGCATCGCAAACACAAACGCCTGCACCAGGCAGACGAAGGTTTCATAAAAATAGGTGAACATGGTGAGCAGCAAACCCGCCCAAAACGATCCGCTGTGCGTCGTCATGTGCAGGATGGTTTCACCGGCAAAAATATTCCCGTAAAGACGCATCGCCAGCGCCACCGGTCGGGCAAATCCAACGGAAAGCAATTCCATGGCGCCAATGAACAGGAACAGCAGGAAAAAGAGCGGATACGCCAATTTGCTGGTTTCCATTTTTACGCCAAAGATGTGTTTAATCAGCCCGAAAAACCCGTTATAGCGCACCGCCCAAAAAAGGCTCAGCACCAGAAAAATTCCCGCCATGGCCACGGTGAGGTTCGCATCGGTCGTCGGCGGACGGAAGAACGGGGTGAATTGTCCGTTGTGATAGGCTCCAATGCTGCCGACGCCGGGAACCAAATCCACGAGGTTCGACATGACGATGAAAATGAAAAACGTCGTGGCAAAGGGAAAGACCCAGCGTGCCACCCGGGGATCCAGGATATCGTTTATCAAGCCCTCCCAGCTTTCAATCAACGTTTCCATCACGTTTTGTGCGCCGGTCGGTACTTCTTTCATCCGCCAGGTGGTCGCGCGCACGATAACAATGATCAGGGCCGCGACAATCCACGTGCAAATCATCGAGTTGGTGACCGGCAAGCCCAGGACAGTGAACACCGCGGGCGCGGCTTGCGGCACCCCTTCCGTGGGGTGTCCAGCCTCTGCCGGCGCCGGGGCAGTCGCGGGCGCAATTTCTCCCGCAGGCGGTGCCGGGGATTGCGCGCTTGCGCTCATTGCCAAAACCATGGCCATGAACGTAAAAACGAAAATGATGTGGACAAATCGCTTCATCTAAAACTCTGCCCTTCGAACGACACGAACCGCGTGGTCTGTCCAACCGGGCTGTGTATCAAAGGCCGTCCAGACTGGCTTATCGTGAAATAATTCACAAGCAATTTTTGGTAAATTTTAAGGCGGTGCCAGAAGGCCTAAGACCAGCCCCGACGTAATAATTCCGGTGTTTTTCCCCCGGCGCGGAGCTCCCGCAGGCTTAAGGCGTCATGCCGCTTGGCCAGTCGTTCGCCCGCTTCATCGCGCAACAGGGGACAATGAAAAAATGCGGGCGGTTTCAGGTCCAGCGCCCGGTAAAGCAGGATTTGCCGCGCCGTGCTCACCAGCAGATCCGCGCCGCGTACCACCTCGGTAATCTGCATGGCCGCATCGTCGACTACACAGGCGAGTTGATACGCCGGAACGTCGTCATGCCGCCAGATAACAAAATCACCAAAATGCCCGCCGGCGACAAACTGCTGCGGCCCAACATTTCCGTCGGTGAACGAAATGATTTCGCCGTCAGGAACGCGAAAACGCCAATTCGCCGGACGTGGCGGGTGACGGGTGGCGGGTGACGAGGCGACCGGCACCGCATTCGCGTTACTCGTCACTCGCCACTCGTTACTTTTATCACGGCAAGTGCCGGGATAAATCGGCTCATCCTCCTCGCCAAGATTCGGCGCACTGGCGGCCTGCCGGACGTCCTTCCGTGAACACGTGCAGGGATAAACGAATCCGCTGGCCTGCAATTTTTTGAGTGCGGTGCGGTAGAGTTGGAACCGCCCGCTTTGATTGTAGGGTGCGAAGGGGCCGCCACAATCCGGTCCCTCCTGCCATTCAAAACCAAACCAGCGCAGGTCTTCGATCATTTGTGAAACGAACTCCAGCTTGAAGCGCGTGGAATCAATGTCTTCGTTCCGTAAAACCAGCGTGCCGCTGTTCGCTCGTGCGCGGCCCTGTGCCGTCCAAAATGTCCGCGCGTGGCCGAGATGCAGGTAACCCGTCGGCGACGGGGCGAGCCGGCCGCGATATTTGGAATCGGCGGATGCAGAGGGCGGATTCACGAGGAGAATTATTACTGTGGTGACAGAAGAACAAAGTTTTTTCGGTTCTGCCAGGAACCGGCATCATCGAAATTGGGGATGGACATTTACCGGACGGAATTCAATTTTTAGCCATGCAAACGACCCATCGGCTCGAAACGTACCTGTTTCTGCCACTCGTTCGATTACTGATTTTTATTGGCACCGCCGGTCTGTTGAACGCACAGACCAATTCAGATTCCGGAACCACCAACTCCAATGAAGCCTCTTTGGTTTCCATCCCGGTTCTGCAAATCAAGGCCGACCAGGTCACCGCCCGTGTCAGCCCGATCCTTTACGGTTTGATGACCGAGGAGATCAATTATTCGTACGAGGGCGGGCTTTACGGCGAGCTCATCCGCAACCGCACGTTCAAAGCCAACCGCACCGAACCGGCGTTCTGGAACGTTGTTGGCGGCGGCATCATTTCGCTCGATACCAATCAGCCATTGAATTCGGCTTTGAATGTGAGCCTGAAACTCGACACGAGCAAGGCCTCGAAAGAATCACCAGCAGGAGTAATCAACGGCGGTTACTGGGGAATCCCGGTCAGGCCGGACACAACCTATCGCGCATCGTTTTATGCAAGAGGGAAACACTTCAGTGGTCCGTTGACCGTGGCGATTGAAAGCACGAACGGGCAAACGATTTTTGCCAGCGCAACCATTCCAAAGATTTCCGGCGAATGGCAAAAGTATGAAGTATCCCTGACCACGGGCAACGTGGGTCCGTCAAAAGACAACCAATTGGTCATCTCCACGACCAGGCCCGGAACCTTCTGGCACCGGCACGGCACTGTGTGGTTTCAACAGGTTTCCCTGTTCCCGCCCACGTGGAACCACCGTCCGAATGGCAATCGGATAGACATCCTGCAATTGCTGGCGGACATGCAGCCGAAATTTTTACGGTTTCCCGGCGGCAATTACCTCGAAGGCAGTACCATCGCCGAACGTTTCAACTGGAAAGAAACCATCGGCGATGTTTCAAAACGCCCCGGACACCGGAGTCCCTGGGGTTATTGGTCGACTGATGGGGTTGGCCTGTTGGAATTTTTGGAGTGGTGCGAGGATCTGCACATGCAACCGGTCCTGGCGATCTACGCCGGTTACTCGCTCCGTCAGCAACATGTTGATCCGGGCCCGAATCTTGAACCTTATGTTCAGGACGCCCTGGACGAGATCGAATACGTGACCGGCGACACGACGACGAAATGGGGTGCGCAACGTGCGAAGGATGGTCACCCCGCGCCGTTCGTTTTGAACTATGTCGAAATCGGAAACGAGGATGCCTTCGACCGCTCCCGCAGTTACGACGGACGGTTCGCTCAATTCTTCGACGCCATCAAAGCGAAGTATCCGGATCTGCAGGTCATCGCCACGACGCCGGTCAAAAGTCGCGTGCCGGATCTGGTGGATGAACATTATTACCGTTCGCAGGAGGAGATGGAGGCGCACGCGCTTGACTATGACACGCGCCCGCGCACCGGACCGAAAATTTTCGTCGGCGAATGGGCCACGCGCGTCGGTTCGCCCACGCCGAACATGGCCGCTGCGCTCGGCGACGCCGCCTGGATGACGGGGATGGAACGCAATTCCGACCTCGTCGTCATTTCGAGCTACGCACCCTTGTTTGTGAACGTTAGCCGGTTGACGGGCCCCGATCATTCCATGCAGTGGCGTACCGATCTGATTGGCTACGACGCTTTAACCAGTTACGGCTCGCCGGCCTACTACGCGCAAGTCCTGTTCAGCACACATCACGGTGACGAAATTCTCGCGACGGATTCGCAAAACATCCCGACGCGAAACTGGCAACCGCCCGCCCGGCGACGCGCGGGAGTAGAACAGCCGCAGCCGGCCGTGCAGCAGATCCGGCAAATTTTCTTTGACGCCACTCGCGACAGTCAGACCGGTGTTGTTTATCTAAAAGTCGTCAACGAACTCGGCACGCCACAGCCGGTGAATATTCAAATCAGCGGGGCTGCCAGCGTCGAATCCGAAGGCACAGCAATTGTACTCAAGGCGAACAGCCCGAATGATACAAATTCCATCCTGGAACCGGAAAAAATTATTCCCAACACCGAATCTGTAACCGGTTTGGGGACGGATTTTACGCGCGAATTTCCGCCTTATTCCATCACGGTTTTGGGATTGAAGACGAGGTGACAGCCGCCGTCGTAACCGCCGGCGTAAGGAGGCGGAGTCCACCGAAACCGGAATGCTCCGTCCGCCTCCTTACGTCGGTGGCTACAAATTAAAACGGTTCATGGGGATTGGTCGCCAGCCATTCGCCCAGGCCTGGCAATGGTTTGGACAACGTCCGTTGGACCTTCGAAATGTTCAAGGACGTATCGGGTGCGCGCGGAGGCCCGGGAAAATCTTTGGCCGAACCGGGTTCGATTTTGGCGTTTAATTCCGGCCAGCGTTGGGCCAGAAGCTCGCCGATTTGCCAACGCGACAGTCGTTCTGCGCCGGCGACATGAAAAAGTCCGGTGCGTTTCTGGAGCGCCAGTTCCCAGACCGCGCGCGCGGTTTCGCCGGCAAAAATCGGACAACGAAACTCGTCCGTAAACAGTGTCATCTGCCGACCGGCTTTCCACGCGAGCCGCAACTGTTCGTTGAAGCCGCGATTGCCCGCAGGTGAAATGCCACTGTTGATGGACGTGCGCACGACCAGATGGCGCGGGTTTTTCAAAACAATTTGTTCAGCGGCGACCTTGGTCTCGGCGTAAACGTGGATGGGATTGACCGGATCGGATTCGACATAGTTGCCTTTGCGTCCATCGAAAACCAAATCTGACGAGAAGCAGACCAACTGGATTTCCACCGCCAATTCTGCGAGCAGTTGGGTGACTTCGACGTTCACCCGCCGGGCGAGCCCCGGATTGGACTGCACCTCGGCAACGACAGTGATGGCCGCGCAATGAATGACCAATTGTGGCCGGTCTTGCCGGAATTTGCGCCGGACTGCGTCGAAATCAAGCAGATCAAGCTGCGTACGCGTCAGTGTTTGCACCTTCCAATCCGGTGCCAGTTTCGGCGCCAGTTGAACAAGATAATGGCCGATGAGGCCGTTGGCGCCGGTGATCCAGACCACCGGTTTCGGAGCCGGTTCAGTCAACGAACCGTTTGGTGAGGTTGCCATAGGCGTCAATCCGGCGGTCGCGCAGGAAGGGCCAGTGGGTGCGCGTCACGTCCACTTTGGCAAGGTCCACCGGCACAATCAAAACCTCCTCCTTCATCTCGCCGGCCCGGGCCAGAATCTCACCGGACGTGCCCGCCACAAAACTTTGGCCCCAGAACTCGATGCCCCGGCCCGCCAGTTTTTCATGGCCAACGCGGTTAGGCACGGCGACGTAACAGCCGTTGGCGATGGCGTGGCTGCGCTGGATGGTTTCCCAGGCGTCATGCTGACGTTCGCCATACTTTTTCTTCTCGCCCGGATGCCAGCCGATCGCGGTCGGGTAAAACAGGATTTGCGCCCCCTGCAAAGCCGTCAACCGTGCGGCTTCGGGATACCATTGGTCCCAGCAGATGAGCACGCCGATTTTTGCGTATCGGGTCTGCCACGTCTTGAAGCCGAGATCGCCGGGCGTGAAATAAAATTTTTCGTAATACAACGGATCGTCGGGAATGTGCATCTTGCGGTAGGTGCCCAGCAAGGAACCGTCGGCGTCAATGACGG
>JBGPDH010000112.1:0-10667 GCA_041482195.1 Verrucomicrobiia bacterium | reverse complement strand
GGCGTAGAAATCGTCATGACCGCAATGGACATTGAGGGCGTGCTTGGTGAGGGCGCGGGCGCCGACTTCGAGCACCATGGTCGAGAACTTGCCGGGCGCATGATAATACTGCTCCATGGCATAGGCGATGCCCTGGCCGGAGGTGAAATTGACCGTGCGTTTGCCGCTGACCGCGTACGCTGTCGCGCCGCCCTGCGCGGCATGTTCGCCTTCCGTTTCGACCGCGATTTTCTGGTGGCCCCAGACATCGAGTTCGCCGGCGGCATAAGAGCCCTGGTAAATCTCACCGCCTTCGGTGGACGGGGTGATGGGATAGAACACGCCGCCTTCGGTGATGCGGGTTTCGACATGCTCGGCCACCAGGAAATTGCCGTTGCAGGTGACGCGCACGCCGGGATATTTGGGTGTGGTTTGGGTCTGTTTGGCCGGCGAAGTGCCGGTCTTTTTTCCAGATTCAGTTACCTGGCTCATAGGTGCACTTTAAAAAGCGGTCATACGACCTGCCTGTGGGAATTTACCCGGACAACCTAACCCTTGAAACTTCGGGACACAAAGCAAAAGTTGTTTCTACAACACCAATTCAGGATAAGTGCAGGTAACTGCAGCTTTTTTTAAATGTGTAGCCGCCGACGTCAGTCGGCGCAAATCGGATAAAGAAGAATGGTATGGCGCGAACTAATACCGCAATGCGGACGGCTGCGAGATTTATTGAATCGCTTTAGTCCAAGCGGCCGATTTTGAAGCATGACAAATTTATTTGGTAGGGCCGTGCTGCCGCACGGCCAGCCGACCAGCAGGTCGGCCCTACCAGATTTGCGGCTGGCGAGTATCTCCGCAGAGCGGGACAGGCTGCTCGCCCCACCAATCTGATTTTACGGAGCTACGACGCGACAGGCGCCTGATGTTCTTTCGGAACAGCGGACGGCTCGGCGAGCCGTCCCTACCAGCGGCGCGGTACGGAGACCGCGCCCTACGTTCAAAGCGGTCCGTTTGACAGATTTCATTTCTGGATTACTGGTGTTTGCATCCCGTCGAAGCGGGATTGCAGCTATGAAAATTAAAAACAAAAAAATTGACGTGTGGGCGGTAACGGATGAATACGAGGTATTGAACGGCCAGGCTGCGGCGCAAACCGGACCGGTGTCGGACGGGCCGCTGCTGGACGCGTATTCGAACGCCGTCGTCAATGCGGCGGAAACGGTCAGCCCGTCGGTCGTGAAGATCGACGTGCACAAGCGCGGGGCGCGAGGCACGAGGCGCGAGGCGGGTGGCAGTGGTTCCGGTTTCATCATCACGCCGGACGGGTTCATCCTGACCAATAGCCACGTGGTCCATGGCGCGGACCGGATTGAAGTCACGCTGGCCGATGGCCGGCGCCCGGACGCGCATCTGGTCGGTGAAGACCCGGACACAGACCTGGCGGTTCTCCGTATTTATGCGCCGAACCTCAAGCCGGTGCGGCTGGGCGACTCGAACCAGTTGCGCGTAGGCCAGTTGGCCATCGCCATCGGTAATCCGTACGGATTTCAATACACGGTGACGGCGGGTGTGGTCAGCGCGCTGGGACGGTCGTTCCGGGCCAATTCCGGCCGGTTGATGGACAATATCATCCAGACCGACACCGCGTTGAACCCGGGTAATTCCGGCGGGCCACTCGTCAATTCGCGCGGCGAAGTCATCGGCGTGAACACGGCGGTAATTCTGCCGGCGCAGGGATTGTGCTTTGCCATCGCCATCAACACGGCCAAATACATCGCGGGCTGGTTGATCAAGGAAGGTGTCATCCGGCGCAGTTACCTGGGCATTGGCGGGCAGACGGCGAAGATTCACCGGCGGCTGACGCGGCATTTCCATCTGCCGAACGAGACCGGCATGCTTGTGCTTAATGTCGAGCCGGGTAGTCCGGCCAGCCGCGCGGGAATGCGCGAGGGCGACATCGTGGTGGAATTCGACGGCCACGCCATCGCGGGCATTGACGATCTGCACAAACTGCTCACCGGCGCGCAGGTCGGTGTACGCGTGCCGCTCGTGGTCTTGCGGAACGCGGACCGGTTGCAACTGGAAGTTGTGCCGGAAGAATCGGCGGCAAAGTCAAACTAAGACGCCGATTCTCTCCAAGGCTGGCAGATCCTGACGCGGCCTGCTTTGCGCGTTTTCCCAGGCTACGATGGCGCGCTTGCGAAGCCGGCCCCATCGATAATTTCCGATCACCCCGGTTTCACGAATCACGCGGTGGCAGGGGATGAGGTACGCCAGCGGGTTCTGTCCCACGGCGTTTCCCACAGCGCGGGCGGCGGTTGGCTGTCCTAGAGTCGCCGCCAATCGCCCGTAACTGGTGAACCGGCCGGAAGGAATTTCCAGCAGGGCGCGCCAGACCCGTATTTGAAACGCTGTGCCGCTCACGAAGGCACGCAACACCAGACGCGAATCCCGGTCGATCGAGCGGGTGAAGATTTTTTCAACGATTCGAGCTGCCGCGGCATCGTTTCGTCGCAGCCGCGCGTTCGGCCAATCTTCCTTCAGTCCAGCCCAGGCCGTATTTTCGGCGCCCTCTTCCACAAACGACAAATGACAAATCCCACGCGGGCTTTCGGCGACCAGACAAGTACCGAACGGGCTCATCGCGAAACCGGCGACGATAGTCCAGCGCGCGCCTCCCGCCTTCATTTCGCCGGGTGAGGCGGCTTCCAGGTTTACACACAAGTCATGCAAACGGCCCGGTCCGGACAAACCCGACTCCAGGGCGGAGTCCAAAACGCTGGCGCCGTTGCGCAGCGATTCCTTTACCTGCGCGAGGGTGAGGCATTGGAGAAAATCCTTGGGCGTCACGCCGGCCCAATTGGTGAACAGGCGATGAAAATGAAACGGACTCAATCCGGCTTGCCGGGCCAGCACGGTCAGATCCGGCTGGTCGGTGTGGTGTTCGTCCAGATACCGGATCACCCCGGCGATGCGTTCATAATCGTTCATGTGACCACTTTGCCACGTCCCAACCGGTGTGCCACCCGATTCTTGCGCCTATTTGTGGTCGAACCACCGGTGAAAAAGTCCCTTGTGAAACGATGGATTCGAGCTTACAGAAGGTCATGATTCAGAAAAATTCTGCAATTGATCCGCGGGTGCGGATAGGCCATGTGCATTTGAAGGTGGCCGACCTGGACCGCGCGCTCAAATTTTACTGCGATGTGCTGGGCTTTGAACTGATGCAGCGGTTTGGTTCGCAGGCGGCGTTCATTTCGGCCGGCGGTTATCATCATCACATCGGCCTAAACACGTGGGAAAGCGCGGGTGGTTCGCCGCCGCCTTCGGGCACGACGGGTCTTTATCACCTGGCGATTCTGTATCCGACCCGGGCCCTGCTGGCGGACGCCGTCCGGCGTTTGTTGGCCGCGGGTGTTGAACTGGACGGCGCATCCGACCACGGGGTGAGCGAGGCGATTTACCTGCGCGACCCGGACGACAACGGCGTGGAGCTTTACCACGACCGTCCGAAGGAACAATGGCCGCGTTCGCCTGACGGCGGCGTGGCGATGTTCACGCGGGCCCTGGACCTGGATGGGCTGTTGAAAATTCAAGCATGAGCTGGAACACGGCTCTGAACCTCGAAATTCCGTGCGCCGAGAATTGAATGTTGGCCTCCGGTCACGTTATTATTCCTCAACGTGACGGCACAGACCAACTCTCAGAAGCACATTATTGTCGTGGGTGCCGGGCCCGGCGGCCTGACAGCGGCGATGTTGCTGGCCAACCGGGGATTCAAAGTCACCGTCTTTGAAAGAGCGCCGCACGTGGGCGGCCGCAATTCAGCCCTCCTGCATAACGGTTACAAGTTCGATGTCGGTCCGACATTCCTCATGATGAAGTTCATCCTCGACGAGGTGTTCGAGGAAGCCGGGCGCCGCATCGAGGATTACCTGAAATGCGTCAAACTCGAACCGATGTATCGGCTGCAGTTCGACGATGTGCGGCTTGAACCGACGACGGAGCGCGAAGCGATGTTGCAGCAGCTCGACACGCAATTTCCTGGTAATCACGCCGGCTACGACCGGTTTATGACGGTGGAACAGCGGCGGTTCCAGTTGATGTATCCCTGCCTGCAAAAGGATTACGCGTCGTTGAAGCAATACCTGTCCAAGGACATGCTCCGCGCACTACCTCATCTTTCCATCGGCCGTTCGGTGTTCGATGTTCTGGGCGATTATTTCAAAGAAGACAAGCTCAAGCTGGCGTTCACCTTTCAAGCCAAGTATCTCGGCATGTCGGCGTGGCGATGTCCGGGCGCCTTCGCGATCCTGCCATACGTGGAGCATGCGTTCGGCGTTTATCACGTCATGGGTGGTCTGAGTGAGATTTCCGTAGCGATGGCGAAGGTGTGCAGTGAACTGGGTGTAAATCTGCGGCTGGGCACACCGGTGAAACAGCTCTGGCTGGACGGCCGGCGGGTCCGCGGTGTGGAGTTGGCGGGCGGCGAAAAGGTGTCCGCGGACGAGACGGTGTTAAATGCCGATTTTGGTTACGCGATGAAGAATCTTGTTCCGCCGGGCGTGCTGCGGAAATACAGCCCGCAGAACGTGGATTCACGCGAATATTCCTGTTCCACCTTCATGCTGTATCTCGGCCTGGACAAAGTTTACGACCTGCCGCACCACACCGTTATCTTTGCCGGCAATTACCAGGGAAACATCCGCGATATCTTTGAACGCAAAGTTTTGTCGGGTGACATTTCGTTCTATGTCCGCAACGCCAGCGTGACCGATCCGGCACTGGCACCGCCGGGACATTCTTCCCTTTACGTGCTTGTGCCCGTGCCCAACCAGACCGCGGGCATCGATTGGGCACGGGAGAAGGGGGCGTTCCGCAGCCGTGTCATGGCCGCGCTGGAAAAACGCGCCGGTCTGAAGGACATCAGCAGCCACATCCGGGAAGAAATTGTGTTCACGCCGGAGACGTGGCAGGACATGCATATTCAGTTCGGTGCGACGTTCAACCTCGCGCACACGCTCCGCCAGCTGCTGTATTTCCGGCCGCGCAATAAATTTGAAGAGCTGGACAACTGCTATCTGGTTGGCGGCGGTACGCATCCCGGAAGCGGCTTGCCGACCATTTATGAATCCGGCCGCATCGCCGCCAATCTGATCGCACGGCGTTACGGCGTGAAGTTCGTATCCAAAAACACGCAGGTCTGAGGATCGGCCCTTCGGGTTGTCCGGGAAAGTCCAGGGAAGTTTTTATGAGACGATCTTCCGGTCAGCCAAAATTTCCTGTTCCGCCGCGATGAGCGTATCACGCATGGTCCGGGCGTCGGGCGCGTCGCGGAGTTGGTCGAGCATTTTGGTTTTCATCGCGATGAGACACAACCGCGCCAGCGTGTGCAAATGCAGCCGGTCGTCCCGGCAACAAACGAGGAAGAATAATTGCGTGGGCTGGCCGTCGGGTGAACCGAAGTGAATTTCCTGGATGGGCCGTCCCACGACGATAAACGAGGTTTCAAACAGGTAAGGGTCATGAGAGCGCGGATGTGGCAGCGCGAATCCGCCCGGTACCGCGGTGGAACACAATTCCTCGCGGGTTTCGAGGCTGGCCAGCAATGATTTTGGATCGTTCAGGCGCCCGGTCTTCTCTGCAAGCGCAACCAGGTCACGCAAAACGGACGCTTTGGTCTTGGACGACATCGCCGAAGCCACGGCCCCCGCCTGAAGCATTTCCGGCAGGATGATTTCCGGTTCCAGCATTTTCCGCGTGTGGCGCGTGGACTTTTGGTGGTAATCCGCCAAACGCTGGCTGGAAAAACCGAGAATTCGTTGGGAAGCCCAGGCATCAATTTCACTCTTGCGGAAGACAATCCGGTCGCCGCGCTTTTCAAACGGGATTTCGCGGTTCTTCACCCGTTGCTCGACGTCCTGGGGCGTGAGGTGCAGATATTCGGCCACCGCTTCAAGGTTGAGCAATCGGAACGGCATAACCGGTCAAAATCACCTACGGCTGGCGGTCGAAGAACGGATTCTTGCCGGTCACACTCAACGGAATACCCCGCGCCTGTTTGACCTTCGGACCGAACAATTTCAAGTCCAGGCACGCGCGACCGATGGAAAACATCACGCGATTGTCCACGTGAAACCGGCCGGCCACCTCCGCCGCTGACGCCGTGGCGATGCCGAGATCAATCGAGTTAAAGGCGCAAACGCCGTCGGCCTCCTCCAACGCTTCGCAGGACGGCTTGCCGCAGAACCCGCAATTCAAGCCGGCGGTATTCGATTCCACACCAATCACAACCACCACGGGCGAACTCCCGATGTTGCCGGCGTCGCGCGCAACGCTGGGCCGGTCTTCGCTTGTGGCGATCTCATGCATCCGGGCAATGAGCTTCCGCCGCATGGACTCGTCGTCAATGGCGAGGGTTTCGACGTTGTCAATGCCGCGGGTCTTGGGGGCGGTTCGGGCCGCCGCCGCCATCGGCGCGGCGACCTGTTGGGCAGCGGCTTTTTCCAGTTCAAGGGAGGTTTTCATTGCAGTAACCGAAGGATACGCCCCCTGCCGGGGGAAACAAATCAAAAGCGCCAGGTAGGGCGCGTCACTCCGTGCGCGCCGTTTGTTCTTAGTTGCGGCGGGCAGAGGACTCCGATGAATCGCGAGCAAGCTGCCCGCTCTACCTGAATTTTGAGACCCGGGAACCGTCAAAAAAAACTGGAAATTTCCCGGAAATGGGGAACACATATCGGAAAGGTTGTTTATGAACTACAAACTTCTCGGCAAATCCGGTTTGCGTGTCTCCGAACTGTGCCTGGGCGCAATGACCTTCGGCGAGGACTGGGGTTGGGGCGCGAACAAGAACGAATCCAAGGCGATGTTCGACCTCTTTGTGAAGGCAGGCGGCAATTTCATCGACACCGCCGACGGTTACACTGGTGGCACCAGCGAAAAATTCGTGGGTGAATTTGTCCGCGGCGAACGGAATCATTTTGTTATCGCCACCAAATTCTCGTTCAACCAGCGCCCTGGCGATCCGAACGCCGGCGGCAATCACCGCAAGAACATGGTGCAGGCGCTCGAAGGCAGCCTGAAACGGCTGGGGACGGATTATGTGGACCTTTACTGGATGCACGCCTGGGACGAATTGACGCCGTTCGAGGAGGTCATGCGTGCGTTCGATGACCTGGTACGCGCCGGCAAGGTGCTTTATCTAGGCATTTCCGACACACCGGCGTGGTGGGTGGCGCGTGCGAACACGCTGGCTGAGTTGCGCGGCTGGACGCAATTCGTCGGGCTGCAAATCGAGTACAACCTGATTGAGCGAACGCCCGAGCGCGAGCTGTTGCCGATGGCCGAGGCGTTGGGACTTACGGTCACGCCATGGTCACCGCTCGCGAGCGGGTGGCTGACCGGAAAATACGCGGGGAAGGCGAAGGAAGAACGGCGGCTCGATAAAACGCCGCAGTTTGCGCGGCGCACCGAACGCAACGAAGCCATCGCCCGGACGGTGGTCAAAGTCGCCAAGGCCGCCGGGAAATCGCCCGCACAGGTCGCGCTCAACTGGTTGCGCGCCCGGCGCAATACGATTCCGATTCTCGGCGCACGGAAGCTGTCGCAATTGGAGGACAATTTGAACTGCGAAAAATGGTCACTGAACGCAAAGCAACTGGCGCAATTGAACGAAGTCAGCCGGATTGAGCCTGGTTTCCCGCGGGATTTTCTGGATCGTCCCTTCGTGCGCGATTTTTTGCACGGCGGCTTGTTTGACCGGATTGAGCGCTGGTGATTTGGTCATCGATCCCGTGGAACCGTCAGGGCCGCGAAACGAACGGATTGTCCTTGATGTAGAACCGGAGGTGTCGTTTCGCCCAATGCCGCGCGTAATCCACACCAATCCGCGGTCGTTTTACTATGACAAACGGCCTGGTCTTCGGCGGCTCGGCGATGAAGAAATTATCACTGAGGAGGTCATGGCCGTTAAAGCGCTGGTCAATGTGCATCGCACGGCAGAGCAGGCCGGGGCCGCTGGATCGGCCGTCGAGGTTTTTGAGCGGCTCCAGCGCCCGCAGCAACACGGCGGAGGCGTGGCCTTGGCGTTCCGTCACCACGTTCAGGCAATGATACATGCCGTAGATGAAATAGACGTAAGCGTGACCCGGCGGCCCGAACATCACCCGGGTTCGCTCGGTCAATCCGCGTGATGAATGTGCCGCCAGGTCGTGCGGGCCCAGATACGCCTCCACCTCAACGATTTTTCCGACGCGAGGCGCACCGCGATCGACGCGAACGAGCCATTTACCGAGCAATTCCCGGGCGACCGTCCGGGTATCCCGGTCGAAAAACGAACGCGGCAGCTTTTGCACGGCAGGATTATACCAACCGGGCCGCAACAGGAAACCCATGGATTGCCTGCATAATGGCTCTAAAAAACGCTTGCCATTTGCCGGAAACGTGCGATAATACGCCCGTCTGATAGATAACTCAAAGCTTGCAAGGCATGGTAAATCTTCAAGTGAACCTGGTTCAGTGATGATTTGAAATCCGATTAACGGGAACAGTCTGCTCAAAGCAAAGTTTAGTCTAGGACAGTTGAACATCACATGAGTAGCAAATTGTTTGTCGGGAATCTTTCCTTCGACACCACTGAAAACGACCTGCAGGACGCCTTTGCGGCGCACGGCACGGTCACTGAAACGAACATCATGATGGACCGCATGAGCGGCCGTCCGCGGGGTTTTGGTTTCGTCACCATGAGCTCGCCCGAGGAAGCCCAGAAGGCGATCGCTGCATTGAACGGCGCGCAGCTGGGCGGCCGTGCCCTCACGGTCAACGTCGCCCGCCCGCGCGAAGAGCGTCCGGGTGGCGGCGGTGGCGGCGGCCGAGGTCCGCGTCGCGAATTTCGCGGCGGCGGCGGCGGCGGGGGTCGAGACCGCTATTAATCGCGGTTGAAATTACACCACGGGGCCCGGATAAAACCGGGTCCCGTTTTTTGTTTTCCATGCTATTTTTGACCCCATGAAAACAAAAGCATTGGGCAACTCCGACCTGGCCATTACCCCCATCGGTTTCGGCGCGTGGGCCGTCGGCGGCGATTGGGCGTTCGGCTGGGGCGCGCAGGACGACGCGCAATCCATCGCAGCTATTCATCGCGCGCTCGAACTGGGAATGAACTGGATTGATACCGCGCCGGTTTACGGACTGGGTCATTCCGAGGAAGTCGTCGCCCGGGCCTTGCGCGAGTGGAAGGGGAAACGACCCCATGTCTTCACCAAATGCGGCATGTTATGGAACGCCAAAGGTGAAATCAGTTATTCCCTGCATGGCGACTCCGTGCGGCGGGAATGCGAGGCGAGCCTGCGACGGCTCAAGACCGACGTCCTCGACCTGTACCAGATCCATTGGACGGCGGATGACTTGAACGAAACCATGGAAGGCTGGAACACGCTCGCCGCTTTGCAAAAAGAAGGCAAGGTGCGCTGGATTGGCCTCTCGAATGCCACGGTCGAAGAGATGCAAAAACTGCAATCCATTGCACGGATCACGTCGCTGCAACCGCCGTATTCACTTATCCGGCGCGACGTGGAATCGGCGCAATTGCCGTGGTGTAAGAAGGAAAATGTAGGCGTGATTGTTTATTCGCCCATGGCTTCCGGCCTGTTGACCGGAGCAATGACGCGCGAACGGATCGTGTCGCTGCCGAAAAGTGACTGGCGCAACAAGAACGACCAGTTCAAGGAACCGAAACTGTCGGAAAATCTTAAAGTGGTGGAACGGTTGCGGGTTGTCGGCACGCGACACGGTCGTTCCTCCGGCGAAACGGCCATTGCGTGGACGTTGAACAACCGGGCGGTGACAGGCGCGATTGTGGGTGCGCGCAATGCGAAGCAGGTGGACGGGATTATCGGCGCGATGGATTTCCGGCTTTCGCCGGCGGAAGTTGCGGAAGTGGAAGGAGGTTAAAAACATCTGTCGAATGGTGCCAGAGGAGGGAATCGAACCCCCGACCAACCCCGACACAACGTGTCGGGGCTGCTCTACCCGTGAAATTCCGGCGGGGAATTGGTGCGATTAAACCAAGCCAAAGTACGTTTTGGATTTTTCCATTTTTTGAAAATGCGTTCTTGAGTACGGGCGCTTTCCAAGGAATCCATTTGCCTGCTGGCAACCAATTCCCAGGGTGCATCTTTTGCCGTCGTCGCGGTGTGACCACGCCCATGTTGTTCCATACGCCGCACCAGGTCGTTTGTCGAACCGTAGTAATAACGGCCTGATTTTGAACGCAAGATATAAACCCAAGCTGGCATTTGAATTGGTGCCAGAGGAGGGAATTGAACCCCCGACCAAAGGCTTATGAGTCCTCTGCTCTACCCCTGAGCTACTCTGGCAACCGAAATCACAAATTACTCTCCGTTTTATCGGCCTCCCCGACCAACCCCGACACATCCTGTCGGGGCTGCTCTACCCCTGAGCTACTCTGGCAACCGAATTCACAAATTATTCTCCCCTTTACCGGCCTTCCCCCGACCAACCCCGAATGCTTTCGGGGCTGCTCTACCTTTGAGCTGTGCCGACAAGCGAAGGTAGTGTTACATTTTGCGGACAATTTGCGTGCTGTCAAACGGAGAATCATTGGAGGCGTAAAACAGCGCATCTTGACACTGTCCTTGACCGGGGACTGGAAAGTCCCCGGAACCCGC
>JBGPDH010000111.1:0-10709 GCA_041482195.1 Verrucomicrobiia bacterium | reverse complement strand
TGAACATCCATCCATCCAAGCGCGAGGTGAAATTTCATCGCGAATCCGATATCCGGAAACTGGTGGCGCAGGCGATCAAAGAAACCTTGCTGGCGTTCCATAGTTCGCAATCACCAGCCCAAAGTCCACAGCCCAAAGCCGAACCTCGCCCGATCGAACCACCCGAACCGGTTCAACAAACCGCGCTGCCACATTTTCCGGAACAACTGAAGCCATCGCCGGAACCGCAAAAAAATCCGATCCCACAAACGCCTTTAAAGATGGGTTTCATGCCGAGTCGGAGCGACGCGGAGACGGGCGCGCCGGCAGCCGCTTCAGCGGCTCCATCAGCCGCCGGCCATCGGCCATCGGCCGTTTCCAATCAACCTGCCATGCCGGAGAAGCAAGTCCCGCCTGCCCTTACCCAGCTCCCAGCTTCCACCGCCCAGCCGCTACTGAATGTTCCACTGCGCCTCGTGGGTGTCATTGGCAAACTCTACGTGCTGTTGGAATCCGACCGCGGATTGGTCCTGCTCGATCAACATGCGGCGCATGAACGGATTTTGTTCGAACAGATGATGAACCGGATTGAGCAGAACACCGCCGCGCCGTCGCAAAAACTGCTGTTGCCGGAGACGATTGAATTACCGCCGCGCGACGCCCAGTTTTTGCGCGAGCAACTGGCGGTGCTGACCAGACTCGGCGTCGGCCTGGCCGAGTTCGGTGAACGGACGTTCCTGCTCGATGCCTTGCCGGCGTTTGTGAAGGTGCCCGACCCGCGCCAGTTTGTGTTCGATCTGGTGGACGAACTGCGCGCGGCCGGGCGCGAGGTAAACCTGGCGCGGCTGGGCGAACATACCGTGGCCAAGACCGTCTGCCGCCACGCGGTGAAGGCCAACGACCCGCTGGCCGGGCTGGAACTGGAAAATCTGGTCAAGGAATTACGCCGCTGCGCCATGCCCTACACCTGTCCGCACGGCCGCCCGACCTTGATTGAAATGAACTACCGCGAACTCGAGAAAAAGTTTGGGCGGGCACAGTAACAGACATCGAATCATGCATAAGCCAAAGCAGACAGCCACCACCGGCAAGACAGGGATCGATGCCTGCCGCTTGCCATCCGGTGAAGCCATTTCCGGCGAGCACTGGCGGTATTGTCCGCAATGCGGGCATGAATTGATCAATGAAAAGTGCAAGTTGCGGTGTCCGCGCTGCCATTATTTCATGAGCTGTTCGGATTACGATTTCGCCGGTTGAGTTTTTACGCGAATTGCGCGAATTAACGCTAATTCTCCGGAGCATTTCAATTCGTGGCAATTCGTGAAATTCGCGTCAAAATTTCTTCGTGTTTATCCGGTTTATTTATGGTTAAATTTCCGGGTTCATGAACGATTGGAACATTCAATCCCGCGCGTCGGCCTGTGAGGCATGCGCGCAGCCGTTTGCCGACCGGCAGGCACTGCACACGCTGCTCTTTGACGAGCACGCAGAGAACCTTCGACGCATGGACGTTTGCGAAGCGTGCTGGCAAAACCAGTTCAACGAGGGCGCGCGCGAGCGGAAGGGGTTTATTTCCCACTGGCAGAGCATTTACGAAGCGCCGGCGCCGGCCCCGGATGCGATCCACAAGGACACGGCCGAGACCCTGCTGCGCAAGCTTATTGAACAGAACGATCCCCGTTACGCGCCCGCCGGTTATATCCTTGCCGTCATGCTCGAACGCAAACGCGTGCTCAAGGTGAAGGAAGAGGTCGTCCGCGAGGGCCAACGCGTGTTTATTTACGAGCAGCCCAGGACCGGCGATGTATTTACCATTACCGACCCGGCGCTGCGATTGGACCAGCTCGAAGAAGTCCAGCGCGACGTGGCCGCATTGCTGGAACACGGATTGAACCCGCCCGCGCCTTCTCAAAACGAAACTTTGCCACCGCCGCCTGCTGAACAACCTGCCGGAACACCCGCTCTAAGCTGAATTTACGATTTATGATTTTTGATTTACGATTTGCCCGTGATCAGCGAATCGGCAGACAAATCATCGATCGTAAATCATAAATCAAAAATGTCCCTCGCCGACCTTCAGACCCGTCTCGCTTATACCTTTCGCGACGAGGGCCTGCTGCGACTGGCGCTGACGCACCCATCGATTGCGCATGAAAGCGGCGAGCCGGCGGCGCACAACCAACGGCTGGAATTTCTGGGTGACGCGGTTCTGCAACTCATCCTGACCCACGAACTTTATGAAAAATTTCCCGGGTTCGACGAAGGACCCTTGACCAAGGGACGGGCTAAACTGGTCAACCGCCGCACGCTGGCCGAGCAGGCTCGTGAACTGGGCCTGGGGGTGCACTTGATCCTCAGCCATGGTGAGGAGACCAGTGGCGGACGTGATCGCGGGTCTACCCTGGCAGACGCCTTCGAGGCATTGTTGGGTGCGATTTTTCTGGACGGCGGTTTTGATGCGGCGCGGCTGTTCATTTCGCGCGAATTCGGCGCGGCGTTCGGCAAGTTGAACGTGCCGCCCACCATCGAAAACCCGAAGGGCGAGTTGCAGGAATTGCTGCAGGCGCGCTCGCCCGAAGCGCCGGAGTACCACGTCATCTCCGTTACCGGGCCGGACCACGACCGCGTGTTTGAATGCACGGTGCAACACGGTGGGGTGGAACTCGCCCGCGGTTCCGGTAAAAGCAAAAAGGCCGCTGAGAGCGACGCCGCCAGAGCGGCGTTGAAAAAGTTGCGGGAAGAAAGATCTTAACGGGAGGGACGGCGTTTCGCCGTCCCTGAAATTTTGGATCGCCAACTTCTACTTTTTGTCCTCGTCCAGGAAAGTCAATTTTACGCTGCCATCCTTTGGCCTGGAAAAGCTGTCGAGCAGGCTTGGCGCGCTGGCTGGAGTCGCTGTTTTGTGTTCTGCCTTTTCCGGTTCGAGCGCCGAACGCAAAGCGCCTTCGACGAGCTGGGCGCAGTGAATTTTCATGGGCGGCAACGGGCCGAGTTCGCCGGCCAGTTCCTCGGTCTTGAGCGCCAGCGCCTCCTCGGCGGTCTTGCCGCGAATCAACTCGGTGACCAGGCTGGCCACCGCGATGGCCGTCTCACAGCCAAAGGACTGGAAGGTGGCGCGGTCGATGACCTTTTTGCCGTTCTGTTCCTTGAACTTTACCCAGAGCCGGAGCATCTCGCCGCAATCGGCGTTGCCCACTGTGCCAACGGCGTCGGCGCCGGTCAGTTCGCCCATGTTTTGCGGATTGGCCAGGGCGGCCTGGATACGTTTCTGTAAATCCTCGTTCATTTCCACGGAAAATATATTCGATAAAGGCAAAATAGCCAGCCGTGAACAGCTATTGCCCGCCGTAAACGTGGTAAAATCTCTGCGTAGCCGGCGGGTTCGGATCGACAAGCATTTGCAGGCTGCCATTACCAGGCACCGGTGGAAACATTTGCCAGTCGTCGGTCAGAGAATTTTTATATTCGAGTCGATAGGTGCGGCCCACCGAAGTCGGCTGGGAGATGAGGAATTGTCCGTCGCTGAAGCCGGCGGTCAATATCGGTTGAATCGGTCGTGGCAAGCTGTCGCCGACAATAGCCATATTATATCCGGTGCCGGCTGCAATCGCCAGGACATTAGAAAGGTTCATCCAGACGTTCGACTGGCCGAGATAGGAACCACCCCAGCCTGTGACAGTTCCGTCCCGTCGCAATGCCAGGACGCAGCCTGCTTGATTGAACGGGCTGCGGCCCGTGACCGCAATTACGCTCGAAGCGACGGACACATTGGTTCCATTAAAACCCCACGCATAAGCCGTGCCGTCACCCGACACAACCGCTCCCTGATAAGCGCCCGCAACCAGCGCGCCGCACACGGCGTTGGAAAAACTGTTGAGGAGATTGGTCGGATAGTACAAACCGGAAACCCAGACCGTGCCATCCTTTTTAACGGCAATGTTGCCCGAATTTCCCGCGGCAATGGCCACAACGTTGCTCAATCCACCGGGGATATTCGTTTGGCCGGAATAATTGGCACCCCAGGCATAGATGGTTCCGTCGAATTTTAGCACCAGGTTGTGGTCATCCCCACAGGCAATCGCCACGATGTTGCCAAGCCCGGCAGGAATATTTGTTGTAGCGGTCGTTGACGGTGCGCCCCAGGCGGTCAGCGTTCCATCATTCTTCAACGCGAGACTCTGGCCGTGTCCCGCGGCGATGGCGACCACGTTGCTCAACCCGGCCGGAATATTGGTTGCCGCAGTCGTTCCCCAGGCGACAACTGTGCCGTCGCCCATCAAGGCCAGGCTCGCGGTACTTCCTGCGGCGATAGCCTGCACATTGGTTGCTGAAGCCGGAACGCTTAATTGACCGGTGCCATTCCAGGCGACGACATAATTTCCGGCGAACGCTGAATGGCAGACGATTTGAAGAAGGCAAAAATTTGTCAGCCCAAATTTGGGAACGAAACTGGAATTTCGTTTCGCGAGCACATAAGGTATTCAAACAGAAAATCCTGAAATTTCAAGTCAATTTAATTCAATACCGCGGCACGTTGGAATCAATTTCCTCCGACCAGGCGTCGAGGCCGTATTTGACATTTTTGACGTATTTGAAACCTTGTTCGCGCAAAAATTCCACCGCCTGGTGCGAGCGCGCACCGACTTTGCACAGCAAATAATACTGCTGATTCGGGTCCAATTCGGTGAAGCGCTGCCGGAGCTGGCTCATGGGCAACAGCGGCACGCCTTCCACGTGCGCAATTTCGTATTCAAACGGCTCCCGCACATCAATGACCTTGATGCCGAGTTTCGGGTCGTCCAACGCACGCTTCATTTCCTGAACGGTCACTTCGTCGGTATTATTATCATCCTTCGCCGCCGGTTCGATACCGCAGAACATTTCGTAATCGATCAATTCCTTGATGGTCGGGTGCTCGCCGCAAACAGGGCATTCGGGATCGCGCCGCAATTTTAATTCGCGGAACTTCATGTCGAGCGCGTTGAACAGCACCAACCGGCCGACCAGTGAGCTGCCTTTGCCGATGGCGAGCTTTAAAATTTCGGTGGCCTGAATGCAACCGATGATGCCGGGCAACACACCGAGCACACCGCCTTCGGCACAACTGGGAACCATGCCGGGCGGCGGCGGTTCCGGATACAGACACCGGTAACACGGCCCGCCCAGATGGGGGGCGAACACGCTGGCCTGGCCCTCAAACCGAAAAATGGACCCATAGACATTGGGTTTTTTCAGCAGCACACAGGCGTCATTGGTGAGATAACGGGTCGGGAAATTGTCCGTGCCATCCACCACGATGTCGTAGGGCCGGATGAGATCGAGTGCGTTTTCGCTGGTGATGCGGGTATTGTGTAAAACGACTTCAACGTTCGGATTGATGCCATGGAGCGTTTCTTTGGCTGATTGCGCTTTGGGCTGGCCCACGTCGGCGTCCGTGTGCAGGATCTGCCGCTGCAAATTCGAATAGTCCACGGTGTCGAAATCCACGATGCCGATTTTGCCGATGCCGGCGGCAGCCAGGTACATGGCGATGGGCGAGCCGAGGCCGCCGGCGCCAATGCACAGGACGCTGGTGCCCTTGATTTTCTTTTGGCCGCCCAAACCGACTTCCGGCAGAATCAGGTGCCGCGAGTAGCGGCGGATTTCGTCATTGTTCAATTCCATAAATCGAGCAAACCATATTATGGCATAAAATGGGGAAATCAAGTCAACCCTTGTCTCAGGCGGCCGCGCTACGGCTAAAGCGTATTTCCCGATTACGCCCCACGCTCGCCCTCGTGCTGGGCACCGGTTTCCACCACGTCCTCACCGAATTGCGCGTGGACCGGAAAACTTCCTTCGCGAAGATTCCCGGCTTTCCGGTTCCGGGCGTGGGCGGTCATGCGGGTGAATTGATTTTTGGCAAACTCAGCGGCATGTCGGTTTTGGTTTTGAGCGGTCGTGCCCATTTTTACGAAGGTTATTCGATGGAGCAGGTGACTTTTCCTATCCGGACCCTGGCCGCCTTGGGCGTCCGCGATTTGCTGCTGACCAACGCAGCCGGCGGCATCAACCCCGACTTTCGTCGAGGCGATTTCATGGTCTTTACCGATCACATTAATTTTATGGGTGTCAATCCACTGCGTGGCGGGGTTATCCCGGGCTGGCCGGGGTTTGTGGACATGACGCAAGTTTATGACTCAAAGTTGAGCGCACTTTTGTTCCGCGCCGGGAAAAGTGCCACGGTGCGGCTGCGTCGGGGCGTTTACCTGGCCGTCAGCGGTCCGAGTTACGAAACGCCGGCAGAAATCCGCGCTTTTGCCCGCCTTGGGGCGGATGCAGTGGGCATGAGCACAGTCCCGGAAGCGATGGTGGCGCGGCAATGCGGGTTAAAGGTAGCGGCGATCTCCTGTATTACCAATCCGGCGGCGGGCCTGGGTCCGGCGCGATTATCGCACGCGGAGGTATTAAATACGGCGGAACAAGTGAAAGTTTTGGCAGTGGAATTGCTGAAAAACTTCGTAAGATTCTATGGTGAAACTGATAAGTTGTGGCGGCGACCGGTGGAAAAGACCCTGCATTGACCCGAACCCGACATCGGCCGGGCGAACGGCCTAGCGGTCGCTATTCGATGGACCCGTCTTGAAATTTTTTGTGCAAGCCGTAATCTGATTTTTTGCGGTTTAATGAAGCCGGAAATTGTATTTGGTCTGGAAGGTGCCGGCTGGCCGGCGTTGCTGGTGGACGGCAATGGCGTGATTGTGCGCGCGAATTCGGCGGCCGCGTCGGCGTTTGGCGCGGTGCTGTCGGGCGAGGCGCCGTTGTTATCCGCGATCTGGCCGGCCGAAAACGGGATGACGGCAGTGGACTTTCTCACGCGGTGGGACCAGGCCCCGGCGCCGGTGGTGAGTTTGAAATTTCGCGCGCCGAACGGGCCCATGGTCACGTGCACCGTTTCCGTCTGCACTTTTTCCAAAGACGGCCGGAAATGGTTTGTTCTCCAGTTATTGCCCCTGGCCGCGCCGCCGCCGTCAGCCAAGTCAACGGCCTCAGCCGGTGCGTCCGCTTCGCCGGGCAATCCGGCCGAAGCTGACGCCGGGTTGACGCTCAAACAGAAACTGGATTGTGCGTTGCAACTGGCGCGCACGATGTCGCTGGATTTCAACAATGCCCTGACAAGCATTCTCGGCCATACCTCATTTTTGCTGGGCAAGGCCGAGCCGGGACACCCGTGGCGGCACTCCCTGATGGAGGTGGAGAAATCCGCGTCCAGGGCGGCGGAGATTGCCAACGAACTGGCCATGTTCAGCCAGCAGGAACGCCAGCAAACACGCCGGGTGCCGCCCGGTAATCTGAATGCCGTAATGCAGCGCTGCGTTGAATTTTTCCGGAACGCCAATGGCGGCCAGATCAACTGGCATACCCAGTTCGAGCGGGAATTGTTCGCCGTCCGTTTCGACGAAGCCAAGGTACAGCAGGCCCTGACCAAAATTCTGGAGAATGCCGTGGAAGCCATCAACGGCATGGGACAGATTGCCGTGCAGACGCGCAGCCTCGAATTGACCGAGCCGACCCAGGACGGCAACGTGCGACTCAATGCCGGCACCTATGTTTGCGTGGAAATCGTGGACAACGGCAAAGGGATTGACTCGGATGTGTTGCCGCGAATTTTTGAACCATTTTTCACAACCAAAGGGAGCAGCCACCGCGGGTTGGGTCTGGCTTTGGTTTATGGGATAATGACCAATCATGGGGGTGGCATCGCCGTGTCCAGCCAGCCGGGCACGGGTACGTCCGCCCGCGTGTATCTGCCCGCGGAGAAGCTGCTGGTCCGGGAAAGTACTGATACGGAGGAGAACCTGAACGGCACAGAAACCGTTCTGGTGGTGGATGATGAGGAAATTTTGTTGACGATGGCGGAAACGATCCTCTCCGAGTTCGGCTATCACGTCATGACGGCCAATAGCGCACAGAAAGCGCTGGCGATGTTGTCGCGTGACGACGCCCAGGTGGACCTGGTGATAACGGACCTGGTCATGCCGACGATGGGCGGTCGCGAATTTGTCGAGCGGATCCGCCAGCTCACTCCAAAAATACGGATTTTGTGTGCCAGCGGCTGTGTATTGCCGGCAGACCAGCAAATCGGGTTGCTATTTCTGCAGAAGCCTTATACCAGCCGGGATTTGCTGAGCAAAGTGCGCCAGGCGTTGACCGCTGAAACTGTTGAACATAATGTTGACTGATATTCAGGTTTTCTGTTAAAAATTTAACCCATGCAAATTGAAAGCCTGAAAGTGTTCTGTGATTTGGCCGAGACGGAGAGTTTTACCAAGGCCGCGCAAATCAACGGTGTGACCCAATCGGCGGTCAGCCAGCAAATCAGTTCGCTGGAACGCACCTTCAAATCGCTGCTCATTGAGCGAAGCAAAAAGAAATTTCGCCTGACCCGCGAGGGCCAGGTGCTTTACGATTACAGCAAGCAGATTATTCAAACCTATGAGTCCCTGCACAGCAAGCTGCAGGAATTGAAGGACATCATTTCCGGCACGATCCGCGTGGCGACCATTTACAGCATCGGCCTGCATGATCTGCCGCCTTACATCAAAAAATTCATGAAGGTTTATCCGACGGTAAACGTTCATGTCGAGTACCGCCGCGCAAACCAGGTTTATGAAGATGTGCTCGGCAACGTCGTGGACATGGGGCTGGTGGCCTATCCGGTCAAGGATGCCAAGCTGGAAATCATTCCCTTGCGCAAGGAACCGCTGGTGCTCATCTGCCATCCCCAGCATCCGTTTGCCAAATCGAAATCGGTCAAACTCAAGACGCTCGCCGGCCAGAAATTCATCGGGTTTGAGCCCGATATTCCGACGCGAAAAGCCCTGGACAAGATTTTGAAGGAGTACGATGTGAACGTGAACAACGTCATGGAGTTCGACAATATCGAAACGGTGAAGCGCGCGGTGGAAATCGACGCGGGCGTTTCCATTGTACCGCAGGGCACCGTCGCCCAGGAAGTGGCCAAGCAAACGCTCGCTGCCGTTCCGCTGGAAGACGGCGCTTTCTTCCGGCCGCTGGCTATCCTTTACAAGAAGAACAAGGTGCTTTCGCCCGCAATGAAGCAGTTCCTGACCATCCTCAAAGACGTGGCGTAACCGTTATTTCAGGTGCGACGGATTCAACGGTTTTAAATCCTTCGGCACGAACTGGCCGTTCTTGCGGATGAGTTCGTCGTCGAACCAGACCTCACCGCCACCCCATTCCGGGCGTTGAATCAGCACCATGTCCCAGTGGACCGCCGAGCGGTTGCCATTGTCGCATTCCTCGTACGCCTGGCCGGGGGTGAAGTGCAGCGACCCGGCGATTTTTTCGTCGAACAGGATGTCGCACATCGGGTTTAGAATGTAGGGGTTGAAGCCCAGTGAGAATTCACCGACGTATCGTGCCCCGGCGTCAGTGTCCAGAATTTCGTTCAAGCGTTTCGAATGGTTCGCCGTGGCCGCTATAATTTTGCCGTCTTTAAATTCCAGCCGTACGTTTTCGAATTTGGTGCCGGAATAAAGGGTCGGCGTATTGAACTGGATGACGCCGTCCACGGAATTTTTGACCGGACAGGAAAAAACCTCGCCGTCCGGAATGTTGCGGTCACCTTTGCACATTTTGGCTCCAATCCCTTTGATGCTGAACGTGAGGTCGGTGCCCGGTGCTTTCAAATGGACCCGGTCGGCGCGTTTCATCCGGCGTTCGAGGGGAATCATGGCGCGCCCCATCTTTGCGTAATCCAGGGTGCAAACGTCGAAATAAAGATTTTCGAACGCCTCGGTACTCATGCCCGCGGCCTGGGCCATGCTCGGTGTCGGCCAGCGCAGGACACACCAGCGCGTTTTGTTGACGCGCCAGTCCAGCACCGGCCGCAGGATGCGTGAGTACAGCGCCATGCGGTCCCCCGGGACGTCGGAATTTTCGCTGGCGTTTTCACTGCCGCGAATGGCGATATACGCCTGCACCTTCTTCATGCGAAACAACTCCAGGTCGCGGACAAGTGCGGCCTGCCGGTCGTTCATTTCCAGCAACAGCTCCCGGGAAACACGCGTATGCCGGACTTCCACCAGCGGTGTGGCCCCCGCCGCGCGGACCGCGCGGACCAGTTCGACGGTGAACGCATCGGGCACGTCAATCATATCCAACAGGACGCGGTCGCCCCGTTTTAACTCGGTCGAATACTCCGCCAAAAGCCTGGCCAGTTTTTTGTAACGCGGGTCGGTCATAATTCCTGGGCATTAATAAAACAGAAACGGAAGCGTTCTACAGCATAAAAATCCACTGTGAATCCGCTTTACTCGATAGCGGTCACCCTTCATTTTACTTGAAACCGGCGATGAATCGTCAAATGTTGGATCGGGTGTGCGAGCAGGGCATCCTTCTTCTCGTACTCGGGATTTTGGTTTTCGGTCCGCTGGCCATGGGCGCCGTGGATGAGTGGGCGTTTCTGGTTATCCAGGGAATGACGATGGCGGTGATGTGTTTGTGGATGATGCGGATCTGGCTGGCGCCAAAACCGCAATGGTTCTGGCCGCCGATCAGCTGGGTGGTGCTCGGTTTTGCCGTGTATGCAGTCGGGCGTTACCTCACTGCGGACATCGAATTCGTGGCGCGCCAGGAAATGAGGCAGGTGCTGCTCTATGCATTTTTGTTTTTTGCCATGGTCAATAATCTGCACCGGCAGGAATCGGCCCGGCGCTCACGGGCAG
>JBGPDH010000110.1:0-10757 GCA_041482195.1 Verrucomicrobiia bacterium | reverse complement strand
CCGGCCAGCTTCTTTGTCGCATCAATCCCCAGCTTCGAGCCTGTTGCCATCTCGGAAGTGGCATGATCCAACACATCCGCGGGTCCTTTTGTAAAAATCGAATCCCGTTGCGGATCGGTGTTGGCGCAGAGCCGAAACAATACTTCGCGGGTGTTGTGCACGTCCACGTCGTCGTCCACCACCACAATGTATTTGGTGAACATCATCTGGCCCATACCCCAGAGGCCGTGCATGATTTTGTAGGCCTGCATCGGGTAGCTCTTTTTGATGCTCACGAAAACGAGGTTATGGAACACGCCTTCGGCCGGCAGCGCGATGTCCACGATCTCCGGGAAATTCATCTTGAAGACCGGCAGGAACAATTTCACGCTCGCGCCACCAATGTAAAAATCCTCCATCGGCGGCATGCCCACAATCGTCGCCGGATACACCGCGTCCTTGCGATGCGTGATGGCGGTGATATGAAACACCGGGTACGGTTCCTGCAACGTATAATAGCCGGTATGATCACCGAATGGCCCTTCCTCACGTAACGGCTCCGTCGGATCCACGTAACCTTCGATGACGAAATCCGCGTTGGCAGGGACTTCCAGGTCGTTGGTCACGCATTTGACCAGTTCAACGGATTTCTTGCGGAGATAACCGGCGAGCAGAAATTCGTCCAAGCCATCCGGCAACGGTGCAGTGGCGGCAAACGGAAACATCGGGTCGCCGCCGATGAAAATGCTGACGGGCATGCGCGTGCCAGTTTCGTAATAACGCCGTCCGTGTCGTGCGCCGACTTTCTGGAGCTGCCAGTGCATGCCGGTGCTGCGGTCGTCGTAAATCTGGATGCGGTACATGCCCACATTGCGTTCGCCGGTGTCAGGGTCTTTGGTCACAACGCACGGCAGCGTGATAAAGCGGCCGCCGTCGAGGGGCCAGCATTTCTGGATGGGAAGATTGAGCAAAGTAGCGCAGCCGTCCCGGCTGCTGCTTGATTCATTTCCCTTCTGCCCCTGCAGGCGAGACGCCTGCGCTACGTCAATGTCCATCGCCTTCGGCCACGGTTCTTTGCGTGACGGTGGCGCGTCGAATTTATGAACGACTTCTTTGCACGGCCCATCTTTAACCACTTTCGGCTTCGCATGGCGCAGATCGAATGCCTGGCCGAGCAGTTTGATGGCTTCTTTGAAACTCGTCGGTGGCTTGGCTTTCATCAGCGAACCCAGTTCAGCGGCGACTTCATCCACGGAATCCGCACCCATACTCATGGCCATGCGTTTCCAGGAACCCATCGTGTTGATGGCCAGTGGAAACGGCGAGACTTCGCCGTTGACGGTGGGTTTCTCGAACAGCAACGCCTTGCCGCCATTCGGTGATTTCATTTCACGGTCAGCGATTTCGGTGATTTCCAGTTCGGTGGCGACGGGCTGGGCAATGCGTTTGAGTTCGCCAGCGCGGTCGAGTTGCCCGATAAAATCGCGGAAGGAATCAAAAGCCATGGCGGGAGACTAGCAGAACATTTCCGTCACGCAATATTGTCCATGGTGTCGGAATTGTTTCGACCACGGGATTTCCGTATTTCGGGAACTTCCAAACCCCTCGTTACTCTCATTAGTGTTGTCGGGCAAACAATCATGGAAAATTCCGAACAACGCGGCAAATATGAACAAGGTTCAATCCCGATTCCGGTTGCGTTTTTCAGTTGCCGCTTTGCCATTCCTTGTCGCGACGGCATGGTTGTTCGCGCCGCGAGGGGAAAGCGCCATTGTCTGGAACGGCCCGCCTCTGGCGTTCACCAACCAGAGCGTAACCGACGTTGACCGCATCACGCCTGACGTCTGGATTACCCGCGGGAGCAGCCTGGGCATTTTCAACGCTGAATCGGAAGCTTCCTTCCAACATTTTTTCAGCCCTTCCAATACCGAATGGGCCAACGGAACCACTGCTGATTACGCCTCCCTGACTTACACCGATTGGAACACGTGGACCAGGATTTTGAATGGAGGCCCGCCGAGCACCGTGGGCACCAATGCCGTGGTACATCTGATTGCAGAGGACATTTACCTGGATCTTGAATTCACTTCCTGGCCGGTTGGTGCCGGTTTTTCCTACATTCGCTCCACACCCGGTGTTGCACCGGCTCCGCCGGCTTTAAACGCGGCCACCACCTCCAGCGACGGTACATTCCAATTCAGTTTCACCAACGTACCGGGGTACAACTTCACCGTTTTGGCCACAACCAACATTTCGCCAGCGCTTACCAATTGGATGGCGTTGGGACAGGCAACCTATTCCCCGGCGGGTCCGGGGTTCTATCAGTTCGTTGACCCCGGTGCGGGAACGAACCAGCCCCAGCGATTTTATCGTGTCAGCTGGCCTTAACACACTCCACCGGGCAAATATCTCTCCTATTTTTGCAGTAAATCAGACACCAGCGCTCGTTCCTCCTTCAATTCATTTTCCGTCGCGGCGATTTTCGATTTGCTAAACTCGTTGAGCGGGACGTTCTGGACAATTTCCCATTTCGAGCCGGTGCTGCGAATCGGGTAGCTGAAGATCAAACCCTTCTGGATGCCGTAATCGCCGGGCGAACAAACGGAAACGCTGAACCAATCGCCGGCTTTTGTCAGTGTGGTGAGATTCCGGACGGTGTCCACAACGGCATTCGCCGCGCTGGCGGCGCTGCTCAAGCCGCGTGCCTTGATGATGGCCGCGCCGCGCTGCTGAATCGTGGTGATGAATTCGCCTTTGAGCCACGCTTCATCCTTGATGATGCCCGGCACGGGCTGGCCGGAGATTTGGGCATTGAAAAAATCCGGATACATCGTCGCGCTATGGTTGCCCCAGATGGCGAGGTTGCTGACAGCGGTAACGTCTACGCCGGCCTTTTTCGCAAGCTGCGTCAGGGCGCGGTTCTGGTCGAGCATTGTCATGGCAAAAAATCGCTCAGGCGGGACGCCTTTGGCATTGTTCATGGCGATGAGCGAGTTGGTGTTGCAGGGGTTACCGACGACCAGCACGCGCACGTCGTTCGCGGCGTTTTTGGCGATGGCCTGGCCCTGGCCGGTGAATATCTTTCCGTTGATACCCAGCAAATCCTTGCGCTCCATTCCCTGTTTGCGTGGAACCGCCCCGACGAGCAGCGCCCAGTTCACACCGCGAAAACCTTCGTCCAGGTTCGAAGTCGGCACCATCCCTTTGAGCAGGGGGAACGCGCAGTCATCCAGTTCCATCACGACGCCGCCAAGCGCAGCCATTGCCTTTTCATCGGGAATTTCGATGAGGTGCAGGATGACCGGCTGGTCGGGCCCGAACATCGCGCCGGAGGCGATGCGGAACAGGAGGGAATAACCGATTTGGCCGGCGGCGCCGGTGACTGCGACTCGAATAGGTGTCTGGCTCATAACAAAATGGGGCGCGATTATAGATGCCGCCTTCAACCCGGCGCAAGCGCGGAACGCTTCCGCCTCGTTCTCGTGGTCGTCCTCGTTCTCGAATTTTCCTTTCGATTACGGGAACGAGGAGGAGGAGGACGACGATTTATTCTTCAATTTGTGGTTTCTTCCGAGACGTTAAATCGCTCGAACAGTGTGCCCAGCAACATCACTCCCAAGCCGGCTTCCACTGCCAGAACAACCGTCGCCGCCAGCGACGCCACGGGCACGGCGGCGGCCGGACCAATCGCGAAATTCAACACGAAAAAGATACCAACGAACACACCGGCGGCGGGCAGAAGCGCCAGGAGGAGAACCAGCATCTGGCCCAGCGCAAAAATCAGCCGTTGGCCGGTGGCTTCGATTCCGCGCGGGCTGTCCTTGCCGGTTTGGATCCAGGACGGGAATAGCAGCACGGCAGCGTTCGGAATCAGCAACAGAAGCATGTCGAGCACCGGCAGCAGGACCGCCGCACCGAGGGCGATGGCCAGGAACAGCGCTTCCTGTTTGATGGGCAGGTAAAAAAGCAGCCCGGCGCTGGCCAGCAACAACAGCCATTGGGCTGCCGCCAGCACCGCCACCGGCGCGAGGATTTCACCCAGCGCAATCTGCCACCCGCGCAGTGGGAAAGTTTTCAGGATATCCGCCATCGGCAGGTCGTGCCGGAAATCCTGTCGCAACAACTGGGGTCCCAGCAACAACGAATAGCCCAGGGCCATGGCAATAAAGGAAGCCACGATGATGGAAACTCCATGACCCTGCGCGTTCCCGGCTAACACGGCAACGAAAATAGCCACGACGACGCTGATGGAAATCCAGAAGCGAATGGAGACGACCTGGCCGACGCCGATGAGATTTTTCCAGAACAATGCCGTCGCGGAAGGGCCGGTGCCGGCCAGCGTAAACCACGCACGTCGGGCTTTTTGCTTTTTCCTCGCACCCTGCCAGTTGCCGGCGCGCATGGCGGCGACGCGCACGGCCAGTTTTTGCGAAGCCTCCACCGAGGCTTCCTCGAAGGCCACGTCGGAATAAATGACCCACAGGTAATGGAGCGTCAGGAGCAGCAGTCCCGGAATCAGCGCAACGAAAAACGCCATGGCATCCTGCGCCAGAAAAGGCCGCACCACGAGCCGGAACGGATAAAGCAGATACAGCGCCGGGCCAGTGGTCAAAACCTGTTGGATGTAATCCAGGGCCGCATCGAGACTGGCGACGACGGCGGAACCCGGTGCCGGCAGCGTTCGTCTCGCCCAAACCCAGACGGCGCCGGCCATCGCCAACACCAGGCCGAGCACCAGCAGCCGCCGGAGCCAATTGGAAATGCCCCGATCCAGCAAAAGTGTCCGGATAAACGAGGAGCCGAGGAAGTGAAGGCTCAACATCGAGAGAATCAGCCACCAGCCGAAGCCATGTATCCAGGCATTGCCACCGAAGCGCCGGGAAAACAGCGTGAACAAAAGCACGGTGAAGAAGATTGCCAACTGCGACCGCAGTAGTTTGAAGTGAATCAGCGTGCGCCGGCTGACGGGCGCCGGAAACAGAAACGCCACTTCGGCCTCCGTAAATGTCAGCGCGGCGCGTTCTCGTGGAATAATCCACGCCACCAACACGATGACGAAGAGCGCGAGCGCGCCGCCCAATTCAAAGAGCGGCAGATACTCCGCTGAAAAATTCATGTTTGCCCCCGGCCGCCCGCCGAACCCGCGAAAGACGTTGCGGAAGAAAAACCAGTAGAAATAAAGTGCACCCGCAACGGCGCCGAAGAGATACTTGGGCCGCTTGAGCCGCTTGAACCGGCTGACCAGCCGGTTGCGGAACGTATGATATTGCAGATAGAACAGTGCGGAGACCATGGCTCGGGCTAGTGTGGCAACGGAGGCGGAGCCGCTGAAGCGCCGGGGTTTGATTCGCTTGTGACACGGAAGAAGATTTCCTCGAGGTTGGCGTCTCCGGGTTGTTCGGAAAATTTTTGCGTGATTTCTGCCAGCGTGCCGTCGGCGATTTTTTGTCCGTTCTTTAAAATCAGGATGCGCGAGCAGATTTCCTCGACCAGATGCAGCAGGTGTGAACTGATGATGATGGCCGCGCCGTCCCGCGCCCGTTTCAGGATGGAATCCTTCATCCGCCGGATGCCGAGCGGATCCAGCCCGGTCAACGGTTCATCGAAATAAATCACCCGGGGCGAATGCAGCAGGCCGCAGGCGATGGCGAGCTTCTGTTTCATGCCACGGGACAGTTCGCCGGGCAACGCGTCCCGTTTGTTCGCGATTTCAAGCTCATCCAGCAATTCGCGGCCGATAGGTTCGTAGTCGGCCACTTGATAAATCCGGGCGACAAAATTCAAATGCTGCCAAACCGTGAGATAATCGAACAGGCGCGGTTCATCCGTGAAAAACGCGAGCTGTTTCTTGGCAGGGATTGCGTCGCGGACAATGTCATGACCCCCGACGCGCACGGTACCGCGGCTGGGCGGAATGATGCCGGCGAGGCACCGCAAGGTGGTGGTCTTGCCGGCGCCGTTCGGACCGACGAGGCCGAGCACCTCGCCGGGCTGAAGGGAAAAAGACAGTTCACTCACGGCGGCGAATTCGCCGTAAAGTTTGGTAAGGCCATCGACTTGAACCATGCGTTGGCGTCGGGTTACCCGGCAATTTTGGCGGGTTCAGGGTATCCACCTGCCCGCCCAGGCGTAAAGTCTGCAGATTCACTGGTTATGTCCTGTTTTCGGAGGGACGAGCTTTGCGAGTCCCAAAACTCAGAGAAAAATGGGACTCTTGTAACTCGTCCCTCCGAATTAAGACGCCATCGATCTGTTTCCGGCGCGCCCAAAAAGATTTTCGGAATATTGTCTTGGCAGTTTCCAGTTTCAGGCGTAGAAACGGATTGTTCTTTGAAACGGACGGTGTAAGCCGTCCGCTGTTCGCAGTCGAATGTCTGGGAACCCGGTGGAAATCCGGGACGGTTGCGCCACTGTAACGGCTACAAATTCCCAAAGCCACTGCCCTACCATGCATGCATGAGCGGCGGGAAGGCGGAATGAGGTTTGAGGCCGAAGTCAGGATACCGGTTTGGCTGTGCTCGTCGGGCTCCGGGCGTTTCCGGGGCCACTTCTCCGTCAAAGAGAAGGATGAGGCCAACCTGCCGAACGGTTTTCGGCAGGATTTGCTGGATGCCTTCATTCTCCATTTTGCGGAAGTGAAGGCGTTTTTGTTTTGTAGCGTCCTCGTCGTCCTCGTCATCGTAATCGAGGACGAGAACGAAGGACGAGAATGAGGACGATCCATTTCCGCGCTGGTCTCTCAACCGTAAAACCGCCCTGCCCTTGGACTCCAGGGACCGGGCTAAATGAAAGATCAGTACATGAAAAAAGTCTTTTTCTCGCTGGCGCTGGCCAGTGGGTTCGTCGTTCCCACCATCACAAGCGCACAATTTGCCAGCGGCGTGTACGATTACACCGAGGGCAGTGGTGTGACTGCAGGTTACAATGATCCCACGGCGGCTCTGGGCGCTCCGTCACAGGTAACGCCCGGCATCTATGGAGGGCCCGTGGACCCATTTGATGCAGCGTATCTCCCCAGCCAGATTGTCGGGGTGGGCACCGGCGGCTCCCTGACGTTGCAGCTCAACATACCCATTCAGAATAATCCGAACCATCCCTACGGTCTGGATTTTATCATCTTCGGCCATGCGGGATTTGTGGAAGATTTCAGCACCGGCACCGCTGTGGACGGCTCGCTTTATACAGGTGGTCCCAGCAACGTGCGCGTGTCGGTGAGTGCGGATGGCTCCACCTTTTACACGTTGAATCCGGCACTGGCTCCCCAAGTTGACGGATTGTTTCCCACCGACGGCAGCGGTAATCCGTTCTTGCCGGCCAACCCGGCTCTGACGGCAGCGGATTTTGGCGGTTTGGATCTGGCCGGGATACGTGCACTTTACAATGGGTCTGCCGGCGGCGCGGGTTTCAGCCTGGCCTGGGCCATAGACTCGAATAGCCAGAGCGTGTCGCTGGCCGCGGTTAATTATGTCCGTTTGACGGTTTTAAACGATGGAACGCCCGCGTATATCGACGCGATTTCGGTGGTGCCGGAACCGGAAACCTGGACGCTGGCCTTGACCGGTGCCGGCTTGTGCTTGCTACGACGGCGCGCCTGCTAAGTATGCGAATCAGGCTGCTCATGGTGTGGGGACTGGTTGCCGCCTCGATTGGCGGGGCGGCAACCCTTCAAGAAGATTTTTCCAGCGACCCGCTGCAACACGGCTGGAAAACCTTTGGTAACACCAATCTATTCCATTGGAATTCCACGAACCGGGACCTCGATGTCACCTGGGACTCGTCACAGACCAACAGTTATTTTTATCATGCCTTGGGAACCATCTCCGCCCATGACGACAGTTTCCATTTGAGTTTTGACCTGATGTTTCACGATGACACGAACGGCACGACGTCGGGGAAACCGTACGACTTTGAAGCGGCCATCGGTTTTCTAAATCTTGCCAACGCCACGCAAACCAATTTCTCGCGTGGCGCCGGCATCAATAAAACGTACGGCCCGAACAACCTGGTCGAATTCGACTTCTTTCCGGTGTTTTCCATTTATCAACCTACCATCAGCCAGGTCATCGTCTCCACCAACAACGCCTGGTTGTACAACAATAACAATCTTCTCGATCTGACTCCCGGACAATGGTTCCACGTGGACATGGATTATAACGGCGCGGTCCGGATGCTCACGACCGTCGTGACCAATAACGGCGTCCAATACGGCATGACTCAGACCATTTCCGTTCCGGCCAATTTTGATTTCCGCGTCACCGCTGTCTCGGTAAACAGCTACAGCGACCAGAACGCCACCGGCTCGATCCTGGCGCATGGTCAGGTGGATAATTTTGTTGTGATGGTCCCGCCACCGCCGGTGCAAAATCTCAACGGCGGCTTCACCAACGGCATCTGGCAAACCCAATTCCTCAGCCAAAGCAACTGGTTTTATACACTCCAGCGCACGGTGGACGTCCAATCGTGGACCAATATTTCGACAACCAACCCGGGCAATGCGGCGAACCTTATTTTGCAGGATACTAATCCGCCGATCGATAAGGCGTTTTACCGGATCAACGCCCAAAGACCATGACAAGTGACAAGTGGCAAGTGACGAGTGTCGGGAAGAAGGGTACGACCTGCGAGACGCGTTCGCGTCACCCGTCACCCGTTTCTGGTCACGCCTTTACCTTGATTGAACTGCTGGTCAGCCTTGCCGTGATCGCGATCCTGGCGGCGATGATTCTGCCCGCGTTGAGTCAGAGCCGACAATCCGCCTGGCGCACTCAATGCACCAGCAACCTGCGCCAAATGGGAATGGCCACAGAATTGTACTGGGACGACAACAAGGGAAATTGTTTCCGGTACACTTTCGGTACGACCAACTACGGGCAAATCTACTGGTTCGGCTGGATTGGGCCCGGCCCCGAAGGTCAACGGCTTTTTAATTTATCTTTGGGCGCTTTACATCCCTATATCGGCGACAACCATGTCCGGATTTGTCCCTCGTTAAACTGTGCACTGGCACAGTTCAAATTGAAGGCGGATCATTTGGTGTTCAGCTACGGTTACAATTATTATCTCTCTGCGGCACCAGCCAAACCCCCAGTCGCCGCCAGAAAAATCTCGCACCCGGCGGAAACCGTGCTCTTTGCCGATGCTGCGCAAGTGAACGATTTTCAGGCGCCGGCCTCGCCTGCGAACCCGATGCTGGAGGAATGGTATTACGTGGACACCAATACGAGTTATCCAAACGGTCATTTTCGCCATAACCAAAGGGCCAATGTGGTTTTCTGCGATGGCCATGTGGATGAGGAAACGCCGGTGTCCGCCTCTATCGACCAACGGTTGCCGAATCAATTGGTTGGACGATTGCGCCCGGGGATTTTGACAATCCCATAGTTAAATGCCGCAAATTCAATTGGGCGGTTGGGGTGAAAATGATAGCGTTCGATTGATGATACGTTCGTGCCCGCATTTCCTGGGTTTTGCCGGCCTGATCTGGTTGATTTTGAATCCCGTGGCGCGAGCGCAAAATGAAATGATGCCAGGCGATTTCAACGCATCTTATTGCTACACCAACGGCGATTTGGGCGCGGTTTATCGTCCGGAAGCGACTTCGGTCAAGTTGTGGGCGCCGACCGCCAGGCAGGTCCACCTGTGCCTGTTCAAAGATGCGACCAATGCAGCTTTTCAGGCCATCCCCATGTCTCGCGACCCCGATGGCATTTGGTCCACCGACTTGAACGGAGACATGGATGGCAGGTATTATTTGTACGAGATCACCTTTTTACCGCCGGGATCAACCGAGGCGAAGGTTTATCGTGTCAACGATCCTTATGCTCGTGGTTGTTCCGCCAACTCTGGCCGGACTTTGATTTATGACCCACGAAAAACCGATCCCGAGGGCTGGGACCAGGACCATTTCGTCACTTTGAAAAACAACACGGATGCCGTGCTGTATGAGGCGCACATCCGCGACTTTTCCATCAATAAAAATTCCGGCGTCGCTGACGATAACCGTGGCAAGTACCTCGGCATGGTTCAGCCGGGCACCAAGACCCCGGGCGGCAAGGCGAGCGGACTGGACCATTTGAAGGAGCTGGGTGTGACGCATGTTCATTTGTTGCCGTGTTTCGATTATGCAGGCGGAGGCGAGCGAGAGAGGGCGGATGAATACACCTGGTATAACTGGGGCTACGATCCAGTTCTCTACAACACGCCGGAAGGTTCTTACGCCTCAAATCCTGATGGCACCGCCCGGCAGAAGGAATTCAAGGAAATGGTTCAAGCCTTTCACCGGAATCATATCGGCGTAGTTCTTGATGTGGTTTTCAATCACACTGCCGCCACCGGTTCGCTCCCGGCGTCCATTTTTGACAAGATATTTCCGTATTATTATTACCGGATGGACCGCTCCGGCCGTTACGCGAACGGAACCGGTTGCGGCAATGAATTCGCGTCGGAAAAACCCATGGCGCGGAAATTCATTGTGGATTCCATCAAGTACTGGATGACGGAGTATCATGTGGACGGTTTTCGGTTCGACCTGATGGGGATTTTGGACCGTGAGACGATGCTGGAGGTGTATCACGCGGCTAAAAGAATCGATCCCGGCGCCATCATTTACGGCGAAGGCTGGCAGATGGAACAGGTGTTGCCGCCCGATAAAATGATGACACAGGTCAACGTCCAGGGCACGGGTATCGCCGCCTTCAATGACGGCATCCGCGACAATATCAAAGGAGACAATGCAAAAGCCCGCGCGCCCGGATTAGTTCAGGGAGCCGAACCGCCAT
>JBGPDH010000109.1:0-10858 GCA_041482195.1 Verrucomicrobiia bacterium | reverse complement strand
GATCCCGTGCACCTGCTGCAGATCTGGATCCAATCTCAACGTGAAGGCGTGCGCCCCGCCTACGGCGAGAGACACTTTTCACGCGAAGAGAAGCTCAACAAGCTGGCGCCGATCGCGGGCCGGGACGCGGCATTGAAGCTCAACCAGGACGCCATGATTTACGCCACGGTGCTCGAGGCCGGGCAGCGCCTTGTCCATAAACTGGAAGAGTCGCGCCACGCATGGGTGCAGGTGGTCTCCGGAGACGTGTCCGTCAACGGCTCGGTCCTGCGAGACGGCGACGGCGCGGCGGTCAGCGGTGAGGCGGCAGTGGAGCTCTCGGCTCGTGGCGAGACGGAGTTGTTGCTGTTTGATTTGGCGTAAAGGACAGCACAAATCTCAAATTCCTGGATTCAGCGCTCGCCGCAGGAGCAAGCCCAACGCAAGAAGGAAGTGCTTGCCGAGCGCGTCGAGAAACTCTCGCGAGTCCGCATCCTCGAAGCCGTCCGCAAGAAGCTGCCGGACGTTCTCCCACGGCCAGACTTGGAGATGGTAGCTCTCGACTACTTCCGGCGTTTGGGCCATGACAATCACCGAGACCGCCCGGCTGGCGTTGGGTACGGCGACCGTTCGGCCGTCAAGGTCAGCCAGTTTTCCGTCCCCGTTCATGAGCCGGATCCGGCCCCGGGCGTTGGCGCCAATGCTCAGGATTTTTTTGTTCTCCCATTTGGGATGGAAGGAGACCGAAAAAAACTGTCCCTCCCGGTAACGGATCAGGTCGCCGCTTTCACAGCCAATCCACAAATTTCCGGTCGAGTCTTCAAACAGGCTGGTAATCCGGCTGCTATGCATTTGCGGGGTATTGCTGTTGTCAAAAACGGTGAAGGTGACTCCATCAAACCGCACCAAACCGTCGTAAGTCGCCAGCCAGAGGTATCCATTCTGCGTCTGAACAATAGCGGTGACGGCGTTGTTGGGCAGACCATCCTGGGTTTGCCAGACGCGCATGAAATAATCGAGCAGGTTGGTCGTTTCGGCGCAAACCGTCTGATGGAAAAACAGTCCTGCGAGCAGAATCAAGGGCGTTGACATGCAGAAAGCGCGCAATCGCCTTAACATTGCGCCGAAGGAATGGAAAGAAAGTCTGGCCGGCGCGGATTTCATGGATTTGGAGTTTGCGGCTCAACGAAATGCTGCGCAAGTGAAACCTGAACTGCCGCAGCGCCCGGGGCAGTTGGGAAGAGAAAATCGCAAATAAGCTCGTTTCAGCTTGTCCCCAATTTTCGTTACTTTTAACCGGGGCAACTTGTCCGTTGCCAGAATCGCCTCGCCATTGTCAGTCTTCAGCGACCATTGTGTGCGGGCGTCCGGCCGTACGCCTGCCGCCAAGGTTTTCCGCGCGTAAAAGCGGTGTCATTGACATAGGCCGCGCGGATGATGTCGTCGGAGCAAACGTCGAGCTTCCGCAGCCGGTCGCCGGCATGGAAAACAACGCCGTCAGCGACTTTGTCCGGCGGCACTGGCACGGCACACGCCAACTGGTGGATGGCGATGAAAATTGGAACGCAGAAAAAGAGAAACCTGGACCACCGGGAAATAATGGACATGGATAACAGGAATACCCGGAGCAGAATCGCTGTCATTGGCTTTTAGCAACGGTGCAATCCGTAGAAGTCGAGGTAACGAGACTCATTTCTCAAGTCACCTCCTGCTATTTAACGCGGCAAGGTCGGATCGTCTCGCCGAGAGGCCGCCGGACGCAGTTTTGGCTCTCAATGAAGCAGCATTCCTGCCGGTGTTCCCGAAAAAGCCGAAACTTGCCCAAAGCCAATAATTTTTCAAGATTGCGTCGGGATGTGCGGTGAAAATGCATTCCTTCAGTTTATGAAAACCAAAATGCACAGACGAGAATTCTGCACATTGATGGCCACCGGCACCGGACTGGCTGCCTTTTTTCCACCTGGCTTTGATCTCGGCTGGATGCGCATCAACGGCGAGGCGATTTACGGCACGCGGCCGCGGAAGGAATTCGGCGAAGGGGCGCATGCGGCCAACGGTGGCGCTTTCGCCAGCCAGAGCACGGGCGAGTTGGACGCCCCCGACATTCGCTTCACCCGCAACCAGCGCGGTGATGTGGTCTATGCCATCGTGCTGGGCTGGCCTGAGGGCAACATGGTAATCAAAAGTCTCGGCGCCGCTTCCGCCGTTCGGCCCGGTAAGGTGGAAAACGTCGAAATGTTCGGCTACGAACAAAAGCTGGCATGGACCCGGTCAGCCGAATCGCTCACGGTCAAAAAGCCCGCATCAGAACCCTGCGTTGCCATTGCGCACAAGGTTTAGGGTCGCATGAGAATTTGAATTTGTTTGCTTAGCAGGTCAAAAACGACTTAATATTTTCATTTGCAACATGTTGTGATGTTTTTAGATTAGAGTCTAGTCCATGCGCTTGTAGCATATTCTGGTGACAAGACATTTCTGAACAATCGTGTATATTAAGGACATCAGTCAGCACCAAAAAACTAAATAAAATACACAAAATCCTATGAAACGGAAAGTAGTACTCTCTTTGGGAATCGCCACGGTCGCCCTTGGTCTTGGAGCAATTCAAGTGCAAGGTCAGTCGTTTCTTTTCAATTTCGCCGATAACACCTCTGACGGTTGGGTAAACGGAGGATTCAGCTCTAGCCCGGCCGCTTCAGTCGTTAACATCGGTGGCCAAAACTACATCAGCTATGGTCTTGGCGGTTACCAGGTAGGAAATGTTAATTCCGGCTCTATGGGTGGTGTTCCTGCCCTTCAGGCCGGCTTTAACGCTGCGATGAACGCCGCCTTTCACAATCCAGCCGCCTACCAGCTGACGTATAACTATTACATTGATACGTCATCGTTTACTACTCCTGGTGGTTACCTCCAGCTTGGCTCGTTTGCCAACACGGGCACCGGCACCTACGGCCAGACTGGAACCCCCAGCGCTTACGAACCCCAATTCGATGGCACCCAGGTGGCCAGTGGCAGTGTGTTTTTCGGCTCCGTGACGGTTCCCTTCACAGCGTATGGCACAGACCCGAACGCAGACACTTATTACCGATTGGGATTAATTATAAATGGCAATGGTACTGGGGTGACGGTGCAGTATACCGATATCGCCATCACCCAGATTGTTCCCGAACCGGCCACGCTGGCTATGTGCGGAATGGGTTTGCTGGGCGGTCTGCTTGCGCTCCGTCGCCGTCACAGCTAAGAGTAAAAATCTTTTAATTCTCACAGGAACCCCGGCAAAGGCCGGGGTTCTTTTTTGTTTCAGGAGAGGTAGAGCAGGCGAAGTGGGTAATTGGAGTTGGACCCGATTAGCCACTTCGCGAACCTTCGTGAAAACACCACTTTGGTTCCCGAATGCAGGAAGCTTCAAGCTGAATTGGATGAGAAAATGGAACAAACGTGCGGCCAGCAAGCTTGAGCCGATTTCCGAGTTCGTTTAATCTGCACGGAATGAAGCCCGTGCCGGAATCCAAACCGAACAACGGAAGCGTCTCGACCGTATCCGATGCCAAGGCAGCCACTGTACGAAGCCACGGGCTGAAAACAGACGAGGTCGTTGATTTTCTAACTTCTTCGCCGTACCGGTGGTTGCTGTTTGGCCTCTTTCTGGTAGTTGCCACAGTTTTCGCGTATCAGCCGATTTGGCACGCGGGGTTCATTTGGGACGATGATCATTATGTGACTGGCAACCTGGCGTTGCGCTCGCTCAAAGGTCTTTGGCAAATCTGGTTTGTGCCGGGTGCCACCCCGCAATATTACCCGATGGCGTTCACCGGTTTCTGGGTGGAATATCACCTTTGGCAACTGAATCCGTTGGGCTACCACCTGGCGAACGTCCTGCTGCACGCGCTGAATGCGATTCTGCTGTGGACTGTCCTGCGTCGATTAGACGTGCCTGGCGCCTGGCTCGCGGCGGCCAGCTTTGCCCTGTATCCCGTCTGCGTTGAGTCGGTGGCATGGATCTCAGAAATCAAGAACGTTTTGTCCGGGGCATTTTATCTGAGCGCAGCATTAATTTACCTGGGATTTGACCGGACCAGAAGCTGGAGGCTTTACTTCTTCGCTTTGGGGCTGTTCGGGTTGGGATTAATTTCCAAGACCGTCATTGCGACCTTGCCGGCGGCGTTGTTGTTGGTTTTCTGGTGGCAACGCGGAAAGTTGTCCTGGAAACAGGATGTGCTGCCCCTGATTCCGTTCTTTGTGGCGGGGCTGGGTGCCGGTTTGTTCACCGCGTGGATGGAGTGGTCATTCGTTGGCGCCAAGGGTTCAGCATTTGATTTTACCTTCATCGAGCGGACACTCATCGCCGGGCGCGCAATTTGGTTCTACCTGGGCAAACTGATCTGGCCGGTGGACTTGATTTTTATGTACCCTCGCTGGCATGTCAGCCAGGCGGTATGGTGGCAATATCTCTTCCCGGCGATGGCACTGATGGTCACTCTCGGGTTGTGGTTACTATCGCGCCGGAACCGTGGACCGCTGGCGGCTTGGCTTTTTTTCCTTGGAACCTTGTTCCCGGCGCTGGGGTTTTTCAATATCTATCCGTTCCGCTATTCGTTCGTGGCCGACCATTTTCAGTACCTGGCCATAATCGGTCCGCTCACGTTGGCGGTGGCAGGAATTGACAAATTATTCCCCCATTGGAGAGACAAGGAGCGATACTGGGAGTCAGTATTATTTTGTGGAATGTTGCTATTGATGCTGGGCGGATTGACTTGGCGCCAATGTGACATGTATGTGAATAGCGAAATCCTCTGGCGCGACACACTCGCCAGGAACCCGGACTGTTGGATGGCCCACAACAACCTCGGTTTCATACTGACCCAAAAAGGCGAAGTGGACGAAGCGATGGCCCACTTTCAAAAAGCCCTGCAAATCAATCCCAAAGACCCGCCCACCTGGAACAACGTCGGCAATGTACTGCTCCATTGGGGCAAGGTGGATGAGGCGATTCCGTATTTCCAGAAGGCGCTGCAAGTCAATCCTGACTACGTGGAAGCCCGCAACAACCTCGGCAGCGCACTACTCCAGAAAGGTAAAGTGGACGAAGCGATTGCCCAGTTCCAAAAGGCCCTGCAGATCAATCCTATCTCCGTGGAGGCCCACGGCAACCTCGGCAACGCTATGCTCCAGGAAGGCAAAGTAGACGAGGCGATTGCCTACTACCAAAAGGCCCTGCAACTCAGTCCACACAACTCGAACCTCGACAATAACCTCGGCAACGCCTTGTCGCGCCAAGGACAATTCGAACAGGCCATCGCTCACTATCAAGCCGCGATTAAGCTGGAACCGAACAATCCATCCTTTTTGAACAATCTTGCATGGCTTTTGGCGACGTGTCCCGAGGCGCGTGTTCGCAATGGCCAGCAGGCCGTCCAATTGGCCGAACGGAATTGTCAATTGACTGATTACGAGGAGCCGCAATTGATTTGTACCCTGGCCGTCGCTTATGCTGAGGCGGGACGCTTTGACGATGCGGTGGCGGCATCGGAAAAAGCCCGCGAATTGGCACTGACGCGGGGGCAACAAGCATTGGCGCTCAAGAGCCAGGAGCTGGTGCAGCTCTTCAAAGCCCGCCGGCCCTACCGGGAACAAATAGCACAGTAAACAGCCGAGGCGTTAGCTGTCGTAAAGTCCCAGGCGGATCCTTCTGCAAACTCCGTGCAAATATCTCCGACGGCATTGTTTTTGAACTGAAAAAGTGGTGCGCGCAAGAGGACTTGAACCGGCCGCACTTGTCTTTATTCTGCAACTCTCAACCCTCCAGCAATCCTGTTACTCATATCCGAGGGCCTTGACGAACGGCTCCAGCCGGTCCAGACACGGTTCCAGATATTTCTGGTAATTTCGCCAGCGGCCCAGGGCGCGTCTATAGACCGGTTGGGTCACGTCAGCATAGGTGGGAGAGCGGACTCTTTTGCCCCGCGCGTGCTCATCAAAGCGCAAGACAGACGCATCCCAGGACACGCCCAGAAAATCCAATACGCGCCGGGACACTGATTCCAGGTCGGCCACTACGTCTTCATAGCGCACTTCCAGCCACCGATTTTTTATCGAGGCCGAAAAGATCTTCCACTCCTCCGCCATGTGCGCGTAGCCTTCAGTTGTCTCTTCCAGACTCAGATAGGTTACGTTGCCGGAGGTGGCCGGCACATAACATTGCATGAAACAACTCAGGACCACGTCCCGGGGGTCCCGCAGTGCAATCAGAATATTGATTTCAGGAAATATCCGGATAAAGCCCGGCAGAAGAAGGGTTATCGGAGGATTTTTGTCAACCAGCAGCCGGCCGCCAATCGTGGTGCTGAGGCACGCTTCCATGGTGTGGAAGTACCTCGCGCGGGACTGTTGCAGGGCATCGGTCTGCGCTGCTGCCAGAATGGCTAACGGCGAGCCTCCCGACAGATTGGCTTTCAGAGGGTGGAGCACGTCGTCCACAAAAACCTGTGTTTCCTCGGCCGAGATGATGTCCGGATGCGAATCCAGCACTTGTTCCAGCAAGGTTGTCCCCGAACGCGGATGTCCGCCCAGAAACGCCAGGCGCCGGAGAGGCTGCAGTTGGGAGCCAAAGTCAAACCAGCGGTGCATGGTTTCCGCCGTAAACTCAGCCAGCGTCTTTTTTGCGGCGAGGCGGTTTGCTTTCACCTGGGTCAGCAACGGTTGGGCGTCCGGGCGCAACATCGCCTTGGCCTCCAGAAACGCCGGCATGGCTTCGTCGTATCGCCCTTGCCGGTCCAGTATGGCGCCCAGTTCATAGTAGCCGCGTATCCGCATCTCACGCTGCGCTGACCCCAGGACGGGACGAAGAATCTTTTCTGCTTCTTCCAAATGTCCGGCCTGACGGCTCAACCTGGCTCGGGTCAGGCGAGCCAGAGCGCAGTTGGCGTCCAATTGCAATGCCTGCTCCAGCAGCTGGGAGGCGTCTTCCAGGCGGTGCAGGCGTTCGTAGAGTTCTGCCAATCGGGCGAAGGTTTCCGGTGGCGCGTCCTTTTGTTCCAAGGCCAGCTGAAAATAATGTTCAGCCAATTGAGGACTGGCAAAATCAATGGATAATTGGCCCGCGGTCGCCAATGTCTCGGATTTTCTTGTCGCCAGGCGCACGGCCTTGTCAAAATAACGTTCAGCCGCGGCATAATCGTAACGTAATCCATTACGTTGACCCAGCATGAACAGGATACCGGCATTGGCCGGATCCAGACGGCTGGCGCGTTCCAGCGACTCAAAGCATTGCTGGAAGTCACGCCGTTTCCAGGCTTCATCCGCTGTCTGTGTCATTCGATGCACGGAACCTTGGGAAACCAGCGACTGTCGTTTCAACTTCATGATGGCCATTAATCGTAAAGGCCATCATGGTAGGAAGCTATGAAAAATATGGCAGCCGGCCGGACCGGGTTCTGACATCCCTCCCGGGAGACACTCCGAAGCGCCGAACACCAATTCAGCCCGTCATGATATTCGCAGCTTGATGCGACAACATTATGGGTCCAAGCGGCTTCCAGCCGCCTGCTTTCCGGCAAAAGTTTTAAGTTTTGCGGCGGGGGGGGCAGGTTCGGCTTGCGCGTAGCCACCGTCAAACACCTTGCCGGACGCTTGTCCCCAATTTTCGCTACTTTCAATCTTGACTGGTATGGATTAGATTAGCGCTAATCAGTCAGACATTTAACCAAATATGAGAAAGTCTTTGGACGTTGCTTGGGCTGCCGGTCATCAGCCGAAAGCTGGAGTGGTGTGCCTTACACTCGCTCTTGCCATTCCACTGTTCGCCGCCGGCTGTGGAAAGAACTCGGCTCCACCGCCGGCACCGATCTCGAGCGCCGATGCCGCGCAATTGCAACCGTTGAACCAGGCAATTATGGGATGGGTTATGCAGCACCAGCGCGCCCCGACCAATTTCGACGAGTTCGCCGCCAGCACCGATATCAAAATTCCGCCACCGCCGCCGGGAAAAAAATATGTCATTAACAGCCACGGGCTGATCAACCTCGTCAACGCCAACTAAAATTGAAACCGCCGATGAAAACTCTTCAATTGAAAACCAAGACCCGTTCCCAGCGCCTAACCGAGGGGACATCCAAAGAAGGAGGGTTTACGCTGATCGAACTCCTGGTCGTCATTGCCATTATCGCGATTCTCGCCGCCATGTTGCTTCCGGCTTTGTCAGCCGCCAGAACCAAGGCTTTGATGGCCCAGGATATTTCCAATGAGAAGCAGGTGGGTCTGGCCTTCAATATGTTTGCCAACGATCACCATAATCGATACCCGGCGGCGGGCATCGGCTCCGGCGGCACCAGCGGCAGCGGCAGGGCAATTAGCTGGGACACCTGGATTTACAACTACGTCGGAGGTGCAAACAATGTTTCCTACGGAAAATTAATCCTGGGGGTTTATGCTCGATTCCCGGGGGACGCCAGTGCCGCCGGCGTAGCTCCCGCGCTCAAGATTCTGGCTTGCCCTTTCGACAACTTTCCCAAAGTCAATTGGGTGGGCGGCTATCTAGAAGGCTTTAAATCTGTGCCAGCCGGCCTCAGGTCTTATGCCATGAACAGCGTGGGGCCAACCTTTGGCACCATGTACCAAATAGACACCACCAGCGGGTATAAGTTACCAGACCTCAGCCAACCGGGTTATCATGGCGTGGGCATTTATTGGCTGACTGGCAAGCTATTGCCCGATTTCAATGCTCCAGGGTATACCACCACCGTGGTCCGGTCTCCTTCCGGAAACATTCTGCTGGCCGAAGAAACCGGCGGTCAGCAGTGCGAAGGCAACCAGTGGACCTGTATTTGCAATGGTCCGCAAACCTCGGTGAATGGCAGCCCCAATGGCAATCTTTATCAGATTGACACGACCTCTCATCCTCAAAATCCGGCCCCCGGGAATGGCGGCGTCAATCAGGGGGCGTTGTTGTACAAGGTGCAGAATAATCGGTTCAATTATTTGTTTTGCGATGGCCATGTCGAGTCCCTGGCGATTGAGCAGACCGTCGGCTCCGGAACGCTGGCTAACCCGAAAGGCATGTGGACGGCCATGCCCGGCGACTGACCTGTCCGTGTCGATTCTCCCGAAGGGCAACGTGTCACCAATTCTCGTGACGTGACTTTTCCCTGCTTAATGTTACATTAGATAGAGCACCAATGGCATATAGCACAGTAATAGGCTGCCCTTTTCCAAGCTGCTGGTTTGGCGAGAAGGGGTGGCCGAGTATATTCATTAAAAATTAGCCCTAAAAATGATATGAAAAAGACCGTCTTTAGCATACGATTCATTCTTGCACTGGCTGTGGTAATCCTCGTGGGGTTGACCACGCGGACGTGGGCGGCCGGGACGTTCCCGACCAATACCTATACCCAGTCCTTTCTTACCGGCGGCAATAGTGCCCCCTTTGCTGGCAGCGGCAGCGTGGCCTCGTGGATTTCCTGGTACGATAGCCCGGGCAACAATACACAGCTGACGAATGATGTGACCACACCCGACACCCTCGCTGGTCCCGGCGCCGGCTCATTAATGGTGGACAATCCTTTCACCAACGGCAATCAAAACCTGTTCTTTGGGACATTCAGCAACAATGCTGCCTACGATTGGACCCTGCAAGTTGACCTGGCCCCTTTTGATACCATCGCCTTTGATGTGTATGTGAAGCCCGTAAATCCCAACAACGGCCTGATTCAACAGACAAGTTCTAGCACCAATTTCGGCACTCTCCAGGTAGGTGTTATCAGCGGCGTTGTGGTGCCCACTTTTTTTGGCACCGTGACCATCCCTGCCAGCGCGAGCAACGGCTGGGTGCATTTGACAATGCCAATTAATCACGCCATGGGCGATCAAACACACATTGGCGGGATCGCGTTCAATTATAACAACTACAATGGCTATCCGACCAATGATTTTGTTTTTTGGCTTGGCCATCTGACCATGCACTATAATCCCGGTCAAAGCAATCCGCCGCCGAGGTTGTTGAAGTTCCAGAAACCGGCGGTCGGCTTGAACATGATTGATTCGCAGGTAACCGGCAACCAATACAACCGTTATCAAGTCGAAACAGCGACTTCCACCGGTTACAGCTTTGCGAACCACCCGACCGGGACCGTGACTTATTCGTGGGACATCAAGTCATTCCCCACGAATTCACCCAACGGCTACCAACAACACTTTTTCATTGTGAGCGGAGGAGCCAGTTTTGGGCGGCCCGGTACGTATGACCAGGCGGCGGATTGGAACCTGCCAAATTGCATCTTCATCACGGTTCAGCAAGACAGTAATGGGTTTGCTTTTATGAATTTCCGGTACAAGACCAACCAACCGACCGGCAACGGCATGATTTACAACACTGCCACGAACAACTGGCCGATAGAGCCGGTTGGCTACCTGCCTACGTCCAATTATAGTGCGCTGGGCACTTGGAGTGTATCGTTCAACAATCAGACCAACGTCACATTGACCGCACCTCACGGGCAGACGACGAACTTTGTGTTGGACCCCGGTTCCGCGGCGCTGTTTGCCGACCCGGCCACCCCGATTCTGGGAGCCCAACCCAACGACACGTTTGTTCTTGGAGAATCTGTCATCTACAATTCATTTTCCGTCACTGGCAACGACAAGCCTTTCAACGACATTTTCACCAACGACTCGCAATTGAGCACGAATTGGACGATTCTGGCCAATGATCCCAATGGTGTGGTGCTGGTCCCGCCGAATGCAGTCTACTGGCTGCCTTGGACGTTGCCAGATACGGGGTTCGGCCTGCAAACGAATGCAATCCTGGGCAACAGCAGCAACTGGAATGAGACGGTAATTTTGAGCCAGGTTCAGCCTAATCCTACCAACCGGGCAGCTTTGCTGG
>JBGPDH010000108.1:0-10867 GCA_041482195.1 Verrucomicrobiia bacterium | reverse complement strand
GCGGAGAAGTCAATTTCATAATGTTCGTCAGCGTTGGATAAAGTGGAACTGCAAAATGATAACAAAACCTTCGCTGCCACCGCCAGAAAAATGCGCCGGCCAAAAAATAAATTGCGGGAACTTGAACCGTGGTCGTTCCTCGTATAGTATTAAAGTTTAAATGACGTCTATGTTGCAAGATATGTTGAATGTTTCCGGCCCCGGTGGGACGCAAAAGATACCGACGCCTGTTCCGAAGAGTTTAACCGGCGCAAACCGACTGGTACCCGCCCCGCCGGATCGCAAACAGACCTTTACCAAAATCTTCCGCTGGCACCTGCCGGCCGGCCAGAACCACGAACCGGCGGCGGTGGAAATCGTCGGCACGTTCACGCATTGGCAGAAAATGCCGCTGATTCATGATCGGGTGCGCGGCGGCTGGCAGGTCACCCTGGACCATCTGGCAGGCCATCGCACCCATCATTACATGTTGTTGGCGGACGGAAAGCCGGTGCACGATCCGAATTGCGATGGGCTGGCGATTCCGCGCGGGCCAATCGAGCTGCAATTTGCGCTGCCCACCGCCCGCGGTCCGCGCGTGTTCATGCTTTTCGCGCAGGCGAAATAGGAACGCCCCTTTTCAGCCGGTATACGGGAACTCCGCAGGCCGCTGAACCTCAGTCATGGTCGTGCCCGTGTCCATGACCGCCTCCCTGATCCGAATCTGAACCCTGAGAAGGAGCGGAGGGTCGCTTTGGTACGTTACCGTGAGCCGGCCGATATTTTCCGGCAGGAGCGACATTTCCGTTTTTCTTTTCGTTTGAGCCCGGCGGGTTATGGTTCGGCGGTGCCAATGTTTGTTGTTCATGGTGAATTCCGGTTGGAACGGCTGCATGTCGAAAACTGGAGGGCAGGGGTGTGCGGTGATCCGCCTCGATTACCGAAACCTTCGTAAACGTCCTGCCGGTATTTTTTTCCATCACGGCCAGACCCGGGCCTTCGTTCATGATGACTTTCCGGGGGCCGACTCCGTCAAAGTCCCGTGTGGAGTGTTCCGCGTTGGAGACAAAAGTTGTCCGACGGATGAGGGCCGGGTTGTTCACGACTACCGAGGCGGACGTGAGGCGCCTGCCAAAATGGTCGTTATCCACAAAGACGAACGCCGAGTCGGCGGGACGATGGGTAAAAAATACACCCTGCGGCGCCATGGGCGCCCAACCGATGTAACCTCCGCCGTAGCGCCAGCAGACCCAGGCCGGTGCCCATTCAATGCCCGGAACCCAGATCCAGCCGTAGGTGGAGTCATAAACCCAATAACCGTAGTGATAACAAGCCCAGGCCCACGGTTCGTCGCTGACCCAATACCAGCCGCAATCCGTCCACACCCAATAACCATCGCAGTAAGGTCGCCAGCCCACGACGATACCACCCGGTCGCCAGCAGCGGCCGTAGGAGCCCACCTCCACCCAGGAGCCGCAGGAGGCCAAGGGCGCATAGAAATCCGTGCTGGCGCGTATCTGCACCGAGGCGGAAACTTCCAAATCCGCCCGTGCGGGCAGTACACCCAGACTCAAAAACACAATGGCACTTCCCAATGCCGAAAGGTTTGCCAGCTTTATTATAAAGCCTCCCTTTGTGGGTGCCACTTTGCGTATTTTTATGTCCATAAACGGATTATAATTAAAACCGCCTTCACGTAAGTCTTTCCCACCTCCATGGGTCTGTAGTTGAGACAACCGGGGCCGAATGGTGTTTGAAATAAATCAGGTCGTCTTTATTCTGAGGGGGTGAACCATCTGGCCCAGGCCCGCAAGGTATTCGACATCGAACTCGCCGCGCTCAAGGCCGTGCGCAAGCAACTCGACGACGCGTTCGACCGTGCCGTGGAAATAGTGGCCGGCGTACTCAGCCAACGCGGCAAGATCATTGTCGTCGGCATCGGCAAATCCGGCAACGTCGGTCATAAGATTTCCGCTACGCTTACCAGCACGGGTTCGACCAGTGTGGTGCTCAACAGCGTGGACGCCCTGCATGGGGACGTGGGCCTCGTCAACGACGGTGACGTGATCCTGGCGTTGAGCTATTCCGGCGAGTCGGAGGAACTGTTAAATCTGCTGCCGGCGTTGAAACGATTTTCCGTTAAAATCATTTCTCTTACCGGCGGTTCGAAATCTTCGCTGGCGAGGCACAGCGATGTGGTGTTGAACGTGAAGGTCCCCCGGGAAGCCTGTCCGTTTAACCTGGCGCCCACGGCCAGCACCACGGCGATGCTGGTGATGGGCGATGCGCTGGCCATGGCGGTCTTGGAGGCGCGGGGGTTCAAGCAGGGCGATTTTGCGCGGTTACATCCCAGCGGCGCCATCGGGCGCGCCCTGTTGTTGCGCGTGGGCGACATCATGCGCTCCGGCGAACGCAACGCGGTGGCGGACGAAAATCTGCCGGTCCGGGACGCCCTGCTGGTCATGACGCATGCCCGGTCCGGCAGCCTGAGCGTAGTGAATGCGCGGGGAAAGCTGGTGGGTGTGTTCACCGACGGTGATTTCCGCCGGTGCATGGCGACGAGCGAACACCTGCTCACGCAACCGTTAAAAAAAGTGATGACGCGCCACCCGATCAGCATTGGCGAAAATGCGCTCGCGGTCGAGGCGCTGAAAATTTTCAACGAACGGAACATTGACGATTTGATCGTGGTTAACGCGAGGCGCGAACCGGTCGGACTGGTGGACTCGCAGGATTTGCCCAAGCTGAAGATCATGTAAGGTCGTGGCGATACGATGAAGCCAGCCCTCCATTGTCCGCTGGTCCTGATTTTCATGGGTGTGTCCGGGAGTGGTAAAACCACCGTGGGCACTTTGTTTGCCAGAAAGACCGGCGCGATTTTTTTTGAAGGAGACGATTTTCATCCGCCGGGAAACATCGAAAAGATGCGCCGCGGTATTCCGTTGACGGACGAAGATCGCGTGCAGTGGTTGCGGGCCTTGAGGCAAATCATCGCCCGCTCGCTGGACCGGGGCGCCTTCACGGTGATTGCCTGCTCGGCTTTGAAAGCGGCTTACCGCGAGGTGCTGGTTGGCGGTGACGCGCGCGTACAATTCGTGCATCTGGCCGGGCCCCGGGCCCTCATCGAAGCACGGTTGAAGACCAGGAAGAACCATTTCATGCCACCGACGTTGCTGGACAGCCAACTGGCGGCGCTGGAACCACCGGCTGACGCGCTGACGTTCAGCTGTGAAAAATCACCGGAAGCAATTGTGACTGCGCTGCTTCAGGCCCGGGGTATGGGCGATTGAACTTGCCGCTCAGGGTACTGCCGGTGAACTCGGTTACCGCCCCGGTTCAGCGGGGTTGGTTCGGTTATCTTTTTGTGACTTGAACAACCCCGCCTCGTCCACCAGTCGCGTCAGTTCCGCGACGGATTGCACGCCCAATTTTCTGGTGAGGTTGGTACGATGCAATTTTACGGTGCGCTCAATGATGTTCAGGTCGGCAGCAATTTGCTTGTTCATCCAGCCCAGGACCACTCGTTCCAATACCTCCAGCTCACGTTGGCTGAGCTGATCAAAACGGCTTCGCAAACCCCGCAAATGATCGCGTTGGTGCCGTTCCTTTGCGCCGCGTTCAAATGCCTGTTGCACCGCCGCCAATAATTCCTCTTTGGGAGCGCGTTTGACCAGGTAATCCACCGCGCCCCCTCGCATGGCCATCACGGTGGTCGGAATGTCGCCTTGTCCGGTCAGAAAAATGACCGGTAACGGGTTCGCCGAAAGTTTCAACGCCTTCTGCAGTTCCAACCCGTTGATGCCCGGCATCTGCAAATCGGCCACGACACAACCGGACATTTCCGGGTTCAGCCGGTTCAAAAATTCCTGCGCGGATTCAAACGTCTGCACGGTGTACCCCACTGCGCTCAACAAACGGGACACCGACCGCAGGAAGGACGCATCATCATCCACAATAAAAACGGTCCCGGCAGGGTTCGCAGGTGCGGAAGTCATGATGGGAATTTAATCTTCAAAGAGTGCCTGACAAGCCGGTATTTTACGGGTTCGGTTGATCCAGGCACGGCAGCGTGAACGCAAATGTCGCCCCGCTGAGTGCATTGTTTGCCGCGCGAATTTCACCGCCATGCGCCTGAACGATGGTTCGCGAAATGGCCAGGCCCATGCCCATGCCGCTGGCTTTGGTCGTAAAAAATGGCTCGAAAACGTGAACGATATCTTCCGAGGCAATGCCAGTTCCCCGATCACTGACCGCTACCAACAGGTTCCCGTCTTTTGCTTCGGAAACCCGTACGGTAAGACGGCGTTCCGGCCTGGGTGTTGTGTTCATCGCATCCATGCCGTTCAGAATCAGATTGAGCAATACCTGTTGCAGTTGCACGCGGTCTCCGTGTACCGCCGGTAACTGCGGCGGTACCTGGGTGATGATTTGAATTTGACGGATTTCGGCGTCGGGTCGTGCCAGGGCGACGGTGTCTTCCACCAGATTACGAAAGTCCAGACGGCCCGAGACCATGCTCCGCCGCTTGAATAAAGTCCGCATGCGGTCGATGACATCTCCGGCCCGCCGGTCGTCGCGCCGGATATCAGCCAGGATTGCCCGGATTTCTTCGAGATTGGGCTGGTCTTTTTGAAGAAAGATTTCCGCCGCTTCCGCGTTTCGTAGAATGGCGCCCAGCGGCTGGTTCAGTTCATGGGTCAGAGCCGAGGCCAATTGTCCCAATGTCGAAACCCTGGCCACGTGGGCCAGTTCCGTCCGTTGTCGTTGAATTTCCATTTCCGCCCGGCGTCGTTGCATCCGTTGCACCAGGAGGGCGGCGATGGTCATCGCCTGCGCCAGAAACACCACGCCAACGAATACAATTAAAGTCTGGTGCTCTTCCCAGATGGAATTCGGACGATAGCGGACCACACAATCCGCCGGCAACCGGTTCTGTTTCATGTTCCAGCGTTTCAGGGCCCGCCAGTCCACCATCGGCGTTCCCTTGGTCACCACCTCAATGGGTATTTGTTCCGGGTCGGCTCCATTCAGCACGTGCACCGCCAGTCGGGCGGTGCGCGTACCCAGGTCCTGAGAATCCACCACCGAGCCGCCCACGGCCCCGCTGCCAATCACCCACCCCCCGAGGACATACACCGGCACACTGGCCACCGGCGCCAGCATTTGGGCGAGTTGCGACATGTAATAAGTCTGGCCGCTGGCGTCACTGACGACCGTGCTGATCAACACCACCGTGCCTTCGGGCAATGACCTTACGGCCCGCGGCACGTCCGCGACCGGGCGATTGGTCCAGAATTCGAATTCGATTCCCTCCAGTGCCCGCGACGCTTCGGCAATCCGGCCCAGGGTCGCGCGATCCACCTCGTTGGTGCCCCCGATCACCACGATGCGCCGGGTGTCCGGTTGCAGGCGCATCATCAAACCCAGCGTGCCTCGCAGGTCGAACCGCTGCACAATGCCGGTGACCCCTAGCCGGGCGATGGCCTCCGGTACCTCCATCTCGTTGACCGCGACAAACACGACCGGAACGTCCGGAAACAGGGTGTTTGGCAACTCACGGGCCAGCCGGTAGTCTCTCGAGGGGAACACCAGAATGAGATCGAGTTGCTGTCCGGCGTATTTCCGGCCAAGATAATCCTGAAAGACGCGAAAGTGTTCCTGGTCGGAAAAATGTCTGGCGTCGAGGTATTCGGATGAAAACTCGATCCGGTTGGTGACCAGCTTCTGCATTTCCACCCGTACCGCCTGTTCCAGCACGATGTTCCCCGGGACGTCCTGACTCTCGTTGAAGATCATCAGGACATGGATTGGCTGCGAAGCCGGTGTGCTTTGGGGAGCTTGTGCCCGGGAGTCAAGTGCGCTGAAACAGACGAGACCGAAACCCAGCATTGCGGCCAAAGCCCTGACAGGCTTCGGCCTCAATCGCGGGAACGAGTGGCGGGAATGGTTCAAACAAAACCAGCATGTTCTGCCGGCCACGTTTTTTCAAGTCCGGGTTGGGAGTAATACTCCGCACAATCCCGATTGCTTGACGGTCGCCTGGCTGGCAAGCATTGCCCGTCCGAAACAGTCTGCACGAGATGCGCGAATGGAGGGTGCAACCGTCGTTGACGGCTGAGGATCACTCGTGTGACATCGGGTTCCGGATGCCGTCAAGATTTCAAGCTTGAAATTCCTTGTGATGTTCACTCTCCCGCTTCATTTTGTCTGACATTGAGTTCTTCCTCATTAAAAAACAGAAGTTTCCTCCTGGTCACCGGCGTTTTGCTTCTGGTTTTGGGGATGCGCATTTGCATTGGCATCCGTTTTGTCGGTGAGATTCCTCACGCCGATGACTATGCGACGCTGCTTTGGTTGCAGGGATGGTTCCAGGGTGTTCACGACTGGGGGTTTATCTGGCAGCGGCACAATGGCCATCCGATGGTGCTCTACTATTTCGCCAATTTGGCGCAATACCTGTTGAACGGATATTGGGATGCACGGCTTGATTTTCTGGTTTCTGCATTTATTCACACGGCGTATGCCGCCGTGGTGATCGCGATTTTTGGAAATGTGCTGACATTGCGCGACCGGGGTTGGCTTCTTGCTCTCGTTTTGGTGCTCTTTGCAATCCCCTTCGCGGGTCAGTGCATTGCCTGGGGACTCCTTTGGCCGGACACAGCCATGATGATCTTCGCTCTGGCGGCCCTGTACTTGTCGGCTTACCACGGTCAAAGCGGGATCGCCGCGGTTTTCGTCTGCCTCCTCGTAGCGATCGCTTCGGTGAACACCGCTGCCGGCTGCCTGGGCGGACTCGCAGTCGCAGCCCTCATCTTGTTCCGGGCGGGGTTGGCGCGGCGGGTTAGCGATTTGGACAAGATGGTCTCAATGGTTTGCCTTGGGATCTTCCTCGTCCAGTTTCTGACGTTGCCGGGCGGCGGCCTCGCCGGTTTGCGGGAAGGCGTGAATGCGTTCCTGAAGGCGCTGGCGTGGCCGGTGGTCTTTGTGCCGGGTATTGGCTTGCTGACGCTGGTGCCATTGGCAGGCTTGATCGCCGCCCAGATTTTTCTGCCTTCCTTTCGCCAGCAGAATGTCGCGTACCTGACCGGTGTGGGAGCGCTGATTTTCCTGGTCGCTATTGCGACGGGCGCGTTTCGGGGAGAGAACAACAACCTGGGCATGCCTTCCGACCGCTACACCGATGTTTTTGTGATTGTGCCTCTGGTTAGCGGTGCCGCGCTCTGTCTGCTCTATCGGGGGTCCCTTGGGCCATACCGGTTCGGCTGGGGAATCTTTGCCTCGATCTGGTTTTGTCTCCAGATCGTCGGTCTTTCGATCCATATCTTTTATCATGTCGTTCCGTTCATGACGCGGGAGTCGGGTGAGTGGAACCTGGGCTATGTGCAAACCCGGTTTCGCGACTTGATTCGGGGCGCTCCGAACAATGTCATCGCCGACCAATCGGCTGGCGAACCCCTGGTCCGGAACGACGTGTTGTTTGAGGCCATTCGGAACAAGAAGCCGCTGCCCGCTATGACGCTTCCGATGGTCACGGGTTTTCCTCTCCAGGCGGGAAGTCAGGGCACCTTTGTCAGCGGGGGCTATCATCCGTCCTACCTGCCGCGCCCCACGCAATTGTATTGGGGGAGCCTGGACATCAATCATCCGGTGGCAACCAATCAGTGGTTTCTTTCGGGCTCATTCAAACCCCAGGCGAACTATCTCACGATCGATGTGCTGGTCGATAACAAAGCGCGGCTCAGCAATTATCATCTGAACGGTGTGCGGCTGACGCTGGTGGACGACACGACCGGCAAACGGAGTGAATTATTGCCGCTCATGGCCCGGACCTTCCCGTTTGTGTTTCGGGATTGGGAATTGATTTATGTCCACGTGACGCCGGGCGATGAATACCGCATCGAGTCATATGCCGCCGGCGGGATGCAGTGGATCGCCTTTGGTGAACCCTTTGAGTCCGGCCGATTGACACCGTGGATTGTGGGCGTCAGCCAAAGCGGCAAGCTGCTGTGTCTTGGCGGCATCGCCTTGATCACCCTCGCACTGGGTTTCGAATGGATGAAAGACTTGCGACAAAACTGGCGGGAGTGGCGGGGCTCGAACCCGTAACCTCTGCCGTGACAGGGCAGCGCTCTAACCAATTGAGCTACACCCCCGCAAGGGGAATCGTAAAACTAAAAAATGCCTGCAGGAGCGTCAAGCGACTTCACAAAAAATTCGGGCGGCAGACGCCAAGGAGGTGGGGGTGGGGAACCCCGCTGAAGAAACGTACTGCCACCCGAATGCAATAATGTTACGTTTTTGTAAACCTTTGTCAACAGTTATCGTTCACTGGACCCGATTCCGGCCGGTTCCGCTTTAAATGCTTTACGTAACTTAACCTTTCAATAAAGTTCCTTTATGGCCGAATGGGAGTCGGTGGCTCTGTTTCAAGGATTGGATCCCGACGAACGGCAAGGCCTGCGCCGCGCGGCCCAGGCACAACGGTTCGTTACCGGGCAGAAAATCTTTCGCGAAGGAGACCCGGGCGACGGCGTTTATGTCATCCACGAGGGTCTGGTGGAAATTGCGCATTTCGTGGATGTCAAGGAGCACCGTGTTTTTTCCCGGCTGGGACCCGGTGAAATTTTTGGTGAAATGGCTGTGATTGAAAACCTCCCGCGCTCGGCCACCGCCACGGCTGCCCGGGACGCGCAGGTTTCTTTCATTCCCCGGGAGGAAATGCTGGGTCTGCTTAAACGTTCGCCGGGCCTCGCCTTCAGCCTGTTGCAGGAAATCAGCCGGCGTTTGCGCGATTTCAATGAACTTCACCTGCGCGAAATCATTCAGGCCGAGCGCCTGGCGGTGGTGGGTAACTTCGCCCGTTCCATCCTGCATGACTTGAAAAATCCGCTCACCGTCGTCAGTCTGGCGGCCGAAACGCTGGAACTTCCCGGACTCACGCCGGAGAGGCGAACGCAATCGCTCGGTTACATCCACAAACAAGTGGACAACATCAATGGCATGATCGGCGATATTCTGCAATTCACCCAGGGCGCCGTTTCCGGGGCTGCGTTCGTCGCTACCGATTACCGTCAGTTCGTCCAGGAACTGTTGCCTGAATTAAACGCGGATGCCCAGGTCAAATCCGTCCGCATCGAATTGCAAAACGAACCGCCGTCCGTCCGGCTTCAGCTCGACACCCGCCGTCTCCGCCGGGTTTTTTTCAATCTGCTCCACAATGCCACGGACGTGATGCCTGAGGGTGGCACTATTTTTCTCCGCTTTCAGCAGAACGACCGGGAAGTCATCACCGAAGTGGAGGACACCGGACCGGGTATCGCGCCGGAAATTGCCGACCGGCTGTTCCAGCCGTTTGCCACACACGGTAAAGCTCACGGGAGCGGCCTCGGCCTTTCTATTTCCAGGAAAACCGTCGAGGACCATGGCGGCCGGATGGGTGTGCGCCCCGAACCGGGGCACGGCGCCATTTTTACCTTCGTGCTCCCGGTCAGGGGATCCTGACACCACGATTTCGGTCGCGCGCACACTTTACAAATCGCCTTTTACGTTTCACGCTTCCGGGCACATGAATCGCATCCGATTGCTGCCGGAACACGTTGCCAACCAGATCGCCGCCGGCGAAGTGGTTGAACGCCCGGCCAGCGTCGTCAAGGAGCTCGTGGAAAATGCGCTCGATGCGCAGGCTACCCGCGTCACGATCGAAATCCAGGCCGGCGGTCGCAGTCTGGTGCGGGTGACCGATGATGGCACGGGTATGAGTCGCGATGACGCGTTGCTCAGTCTCGAACGCCACGCGACCAGCAAAATTCAGCGTGCGGAGGATTTGGCAGCGATCGGCACGATGGGTTTCCGGGGCGAGGCGCTGCCCAGCATCGCCAGTGTCAGCCGGTTCACCCTGACGACGCGCGAAAGCGAAGGCCCTTCGGCCGAAGGCACCCGGATTGTGGTCAACGGCGGAAAGATTGCGGAAGTCAAAGCCGCCGGGGCCCCGACCGGTACGAGCATTGAAGTCCGGCAACTCTTTTTCAATCTGCCCGCGCGCCGCAAATTTTTACGTACGGAGGAAACCGAAGCGGCGCATATCCAGCATTACCTGACGCTGGCGGCGCTGGCGTATCCTGACGTGGCCTTCACCTTCCAAAAGGAAGGTCGAACGATCTGGCAATTGCCCGCGCAAAAATCCGGTTCAGAGGTTTCCAGCCGCCTGGAAGCCCTGCGCGAACGCCATCGCGCCTTGCTGGGCGGCGAAAATCTTTTACCCGTTAATTTTTCCGCTTCCCTGACTGAAGATTTCAAACCCGACGATGCCGAAATCTTTGAAACCGCCTCGGCTGAGAACACCAACCTCCGGCCTCCGACCTCCGAATTCCGGGTCTGGGGCCTGATGGGTGCGCCCGGCGTTTCCCGCACAACCCGCGACAGCCAGTTTGTGTTTGTGAACCGGCGTCCGGTGGAGAACCGGGGACTGAACTACGCGCTCATTGAGGGTTATCACACCTCGCTGATGAAGGGCCGCTATCCGGTCTGCTGCCTGTTTCTGGAAATCGACCCGGCGGCGGTGGACGTGAACATCCATCCATCCAAGCGCGAGGTGAAATTTCATCGCGAATCCGATATCCGGAAACTGGTGGCGCAGGCGATCAAGGAAACCTTGCTGGCGTTCCATAGTTCGCAGTCGCCAGCCCAAAGTCCACAGCCCAAAGCCGAACCTCGCCCGATCGAACCAGCTGAACCGGTTCAACAAACCGCGCTGCCACATTTTCCGGAAAAACTGAAGCCATCGCCGGAACCGCAAAAAAATCCGATCCCACAAACGCCTTTAAAGATGGGTTTCATGCCGAGTCGGAGCGACGCGGAGACGGGCGCGCCGGCAGCCGCTTCAGCGGCT
>JBGPDH010000107.1:0-10972 GCA_041482195.1 Verrucomicrobiia bacterium | reverse complement strand
GTCGTGGTCATCGGCGGCGGCAACATCTTCCGCGGCCTGGCGGGCAGCGAGCGGGGCATCGAGCGCGCCACGGGGGATTACATGGGCATGCTGGCGACGGTCATCAATGCCCTGGCATTGCAGGACGCGCTGGAAAAACTCGGCGCACCCACCCGGGTGCAAAGTGCCATCGCCATGTCCCAGGTGGCCGAGCCGTTCATCCGGCGCCGGGCCGTGCGGCACCTGGAAAAGGGCAGGGTGGTCATCTTCGGCGGCGGCACGGGCAACCCATATTTTTCCACGGACACCGCCGCGGCATTGCGTGCCAATGAAATCGGAGCCGAAGTCATTTTGAAGGCGACCAAGGTGGATGGCATTTTCGACAGTGACCCCAAGAAAAACTCCAAGGCCAAACGCTTTGAGCAAATCACTTATCTGGAGGCGTTACAACGACAGCTCAAGGTCATGGACTCCACGGCATTCTCGCTGTGCATGGACAACAAGATGCCCATCATCGTTTTCGATTTTTCCGAACCGCACAATCTGCGCCGCCTGGTCATGGGCGAGAAAGTAGGAACGTTGGTCACCGGCTGATGAGTGCGTTCTGATGGGCGGGTTCGTTTTCTGGCATTGAAGGCAGGTCATTTCCCGGGTTGCAATTTTTCTGAAAAGGGTGGATTGGTGTTCTATGAGATTTATGTCTCGTCAAGATGCGGGCCGTCAATTGGGGGAATACCTGCGGCAACGGGGCGTGGAGGTGGATTGGGTGCTGGGATTGCCGCGGGGCGGGGTCGTGGTGGCGGCCGAGGTGGCGCTTCGACTGCAACGACCGCTGGATGTGCTGGTGGTTCGCAAAATTGGACATCCGTGGCATCGTGAATTTGCCGTCGGAGCACTCGCCGAGCCGGATGTGGTCATTTTTGACAAGGCCACCCTGGTAACGGTTCCCGTGCCCCGCCATCAGCTGGACAAAGTGGTCGCCGAGGAGATTGCCCGCCTGCAGGAATATCGTTCCTGTTTTCACGGGTCCGATCCTCCGCTGCTCCAGGACAAAAATGTTCTGTTGGTGGACGACGGCCTGGCGACGGGCGCGACGGCCGAGGCGGCGGTGGTTTCGGCCAGAAAAAGGGGAGCGCACCGCGTCATTATGGCCGCCCCGGTGGCCTCGACGAGTGCCATCGAACGATTGCAATGCGTTACGGATGAAGTGATGGCGTTGTTTGTGGATCCGGATTTTGAAGCCGTCGGACAATATTATGACCAATTTTCCCAGACGGATGATGATGAGGTTCTCGCACTGCTGCATGCCGCCGCCGCCCGCCAGGAATAGACCGGTTGCCCGGTTTCCCTGATTCAACATGCCCGAACTGCCTGAAGTTGAAGTGCTCGTCCGTTCTTTGCAGCCCTTGCTGCGCGGCAAAATCATCCGCGGAATATCCGTCCGGCGCTCCAGCGTCCTGGCCCCGACCTCGCCACGGGAACTCCGACAGGCTTTGGTGGGTGCAAAATTCACCGGTTTGTTGCGACGCGGAAAGTATTTGCTGTTTCAACTCGAGGGCGCCGCTACCGGCAAGCGAATGACGTTTCTCGGCCACCTGGGCATGACGGGCCGGATGTTCCTGGCTGGAAAACACGAGCACCTGCCGGTACACGCGGCGGTGATCTTTGATCTGGGCGAAGACAATTTGATCTACGAAGACACGCGTTATTTTGGCCGTCTGACTCTGGACGACTCCGCCGTGGCAAAACTGGGGCCGGAACCTTTAAGCAAGGATTTTCAACCAGCGGCGTTTGCCCGGGCACTGAAACGTTCCCGACAGCCGATCAAAGTCAAACTATTGGACCAGACGGTCGTGGCTGGAATTGGAAACATTTATGCCAGCGAATCCCTGTTTTGCGCGCGGCTCTCGCCGGAACGGGAAGCGAACCGATTAACCCCGCAGCAAGTCAGACGGCTTCAGCGAGCGATTCGTCGGGTCCTGACCCAGGCCATCCGGTGCGGCAGTACCGTTCCTTTGAATTTTGGTACGAATAGCGCGGATGGATTTTTTTATTTTGGCCGGTCGCCGGGGACACCGGATTTCTATGAGGAACGGTTGCGGGTTTACGACCGGGAAGGTCGACCTTGTCCAAATTGCCGTCGTCCGATCCGGCGCATCACGCAAGCGGCACGAAGCACGTTTTATTGCCCGCGGTGCCAGCGGGCGTGAGTCGGGTTGGCAATGGAATCCGTTTGACGCGTCGTTCAGCGGTCTGTAAACTTGATGTCCTTTGGGTTCCAGAGTAGCTCAATGGTAGAGCAATCGGCTGTTAACCGATGGGTTGCAGGTTCGAGCCCTGCCTCTGGAGCCATTCTTGACTGCTTATGCAGCAAGGGAAACTGACGGCTTCAAGGTTCAGCAGACACCAAAACAGACAGCAAAATCACTACTCCGCCAGGACTCGCGATAACTCGCCCACTACTCGCTAACTCTGCCGACCCGGCCTCATTTACCCAACACGGCTGACGTCAAAGCCACGTGCCCTGAAGCCTCCCCGTGGCGAATCAAGCAATGATGGCGTTCATAATTCCTTTGGCTTTGTGGTTTAGTGAATAACCGAATGTCGGGATATTGTCCGGATTAACGGTTTAAACTCCGACAGCGCGTCGGATGCGAAATTCACTGCCAGTCTTGCCCTGATAAGCGACCGGAAGGTACTCCGCCGCGGGTTCAACCGCCCCGGCGCCCGCTTAATTGTTAATCCCCGACGCCCGGTCGGGTCGTAAACGGACCGCAGAGTCCGGCTGTTCAGTGTTTGAAATGTTTTCATAGGTTTAAAGTATGCGTTCAGGTGGTTAAGTTTCAGGTCCATCCTTACTCGGGTGCGGGGGCACTTCGGATTTCCGGCCGGAATCGGTGGCGCGCCCTGGTGTGCCAGGCGGATGGCCCGGCGCGGCCTGGCTTACAAATTCCACGGCGTTCAGGTGCATCACCTCCAGGTCGAGCCGGCAGTAATACCAGCCGGCAGATTTGGCCTGTTGGTAGTTCTCCAGGAAATTGGCCAATAACCTGCGATGGGAAGCCGGCAAAGCCGTTGGTGAGACCGTCAATTCGCGGAGAAATTCTTCCGTCGGCAACAGAGTTTTTTGAATTCCGAAGCGTTCCTCAATATATCGGCGGATAATTCGTGATACTTCGTAGCAGTATTCACGGGTATGGTCAGGATCACACAGGCGGCAGGCTTCGCCCAGATATTGCAGCGCGACTTCATGCGGTTGCATCTTGAAGTATTCACCATGAAGGAGCCAGTGCCGCAGCCAGCGGCCGGATGTAACGAAGGCAATGACACCGGCCGCGAACACAAACCAGAACCAGAGGTGGGGATTGGGACTGGTCTGCCGGTCAACCCGGATGGCGTCACCGTAAAGGAGAACCGGTGAAGCCACTGAAGCGGCCGGTGTCAAAATTGGATGCAGAGTGATGGTTTTAGCCGCAGGTACAGTTGCAGAGCCCGGCCGGGCCAGCGCCAACCCGGTGGCGCTCGCGAAAATCAGCAGCAGGCTGACTTGTACGGTCTTCCTCAAATTACCCATGGCTTTGGTCTGTTGGTTGATCCTTTGCGAGAGCATGCTCTCTCCGGCTCTCGCCTCGTAGATAACAGACCACACGCAGCTTACCGTGGGCTTACGGGGGCATTACACTTTTGAAAGGTGGAGCGTGGTCGCGGATGGCAGGTATCGCATCATGACCGGCGACGGCATTGCGGTCTGGCCGAAACGAACAGATGCCGGCAATTATTTGCGGTCCGAGGTTATATGCTTCGGCAGCTTGACTGTGAACTCCGCACCTCTGCCGGGTGCACTGGAAACCGTGGCGGTACCGCCGTGTGCTCCAACGACGGCTTTGACCAGGCTTAGCCCGAGACCCAAGCCCCGTTGCGAACGGCTCTTATCACCGCGATAGAGCCGGGCCCAGATCTTGACCTGCTCCTCCTCCGGTATCCCGATGCCTGTGTCAGTGAAGACCGTCACCATCCAGGCCCGTTCATTCCGGACGGCGATCCTTACCTGCCCTCCGGCCGGGGTGTATTTGACGGCATTGTCGAGCAGGTTCGCGAAGACCTGTCGAATGCGATTACGATCCACTTCGGCTTCGCAAGCACCCGGAAGTTCGGGTTGGAGTGAGACCTTGCGTTCCTCGGCGACATACCGATAGACGTCCACCACCTCGCGAACCAATTCACAGAGGTCCACCCGTGTACGCTCCAGTTTCATCATCCCGGTTTCTGCTTCGGTGATGTCCATGAGCGTGTTGAGGATGGCCAGGACACGTTCCGATTCCTCGACGCAATCGGCGAGCGCTTCACGAGGAGCGCCGGGTTCGGCGTTGGGCGAAAGCGCCATCTCCGCCACACCGCGCAAACGGGTGAGCGGGGTACGCAAGTCGTGCGCGACGTTGTCCAGCGCCTCGCGCATGGCGCTCAGGAGGGCCTCGTTGCGCTCGAGCAGGGTATTGAACAGGCAAATCAATTCGTCAAATTCGTCATTCAAGGCGCGCCTCGGGACACGAGCATCCAGTCGGCCAGTGCGAATAATCGTCTGCGCGGTGTCTACAATTTGTTGCACCGGCCGCAAGGCCCGATGGGAGAAAAGGTTGCCTGCCAGAATGCCGAGAATCACCGCCACTCCTCCAACCCAGAAGAAACTATGCCGCAACAGATGTAACAGCAGCTCGCGGTTGGTTGTACTGCGCCCGATTTGCAGCAAAGTGCCGTCCGCGAAAACCGAGGAGTCCAGAACAAAGTCTCGTTCCGCATCCTCAGGAATGCGGATGACGACATCCTCCTCGTGCCGATAATCATTCCAGTCGCTCGGAGTATCCGTAAACGTGACCCACTCTGTCGGGACATTGATGAGGGTGACGTTGTTGGTTCCGCTTACGAGCCGGACGAAAAGCGATTTCTGCAGTTTGGGCGGCTGGCCCTGCATCCATTGACGCAGGGCATCAACGCCGCCTTTTTCATAGAGAAGTTCGGTTTCCTTGAGCCAGGCCCCCAACAGCAAACGCTCCCGGTCCTGGATCGCCGTCGCCAGCAGGAAATAAGTGAGGGCAAAGAGGGCGCCATAGCTCACGACAAAGAAAAGTATGAACCAGAGACTGAGTCGGAAACCGACTTTTCGCCGCAGGCGCTCAAGTACGCTGGAGGACATAGCCAACTCCCCGAATAGTCTGGAGCCGCGCCCGATCCTTGTCCAGCTTGCCGCGCAGCCGGTGAACGAGCACATCCACGACGTTTGTTTGCGGATCAAAACTGTAATCGAAGATGTGTTCCAGGATCATGGTCTTGGTAACGGTCCGGCCGGCGCTGCGCATGAGATATTCGAGCAAGGCAAACTCGCGCGGCTGCAGGTCGATTCTTTCACCGCGACAGTGCACTTCGCGGGTCAATAATTCAAGCGTCAGGTCGCCGACCACGAGGTTCGACGGTTCGACGGCCCGGGTGGCGCGGCGGATCAGGGCCTGCACCCGCGCCAGCAGTTCAGAGAAGGCAAACGGTTTGGTCAGGTAGTCGTCGCCGCCGGCCTGCAACCCCTTGATCCGGTCGTCCACGGACACCTTGGCGCTCAGAATCAACACGGGAACGCAGAGGCCTTTGGCACGCAGTTTCTGAATCAGGCTCAGACCATCGAGTTTGGGGAGCATGACATCCATGACGGCGGCATCGTAGTTGATTTTTTGCAGCAACAGCCAGGCATCCTCCCCGTCGACGGAGTGGTCCACGGCAAAGCCGTTTTGTTTGAGGCCCTTGATTACAAAAGAAGCGATCTTCTTGTCATCCTCGACCACCAGGATTCGCATGCCGGACTATGATGACCCAGAGTCAAGGCGGCGCAAGAAAAAGTAAGACCGGCCCTGAATGTCGGGTTCGAACCCGGCCGCCACTTTGTTACCTCGATACCCCATTTGGTAGCTGGTCGTAAACAGGATTGGGACAGGGCGGTTGCGCCGGCATTGACGTTAATCCATCAGTCCGGCGATCGGGAGCGGGTTATTCTCAAATGGTCTTGCGCCGGTCACTGGCTGCGAAGGGAGTCATCCAATACCCGCTTTCCCGGGAGCGGAATCAAATATGGCTGGCCGTTTAAGTCATGGTTGTTGGTAGAGACATAGTTGGTCGCGACAATGTTGTTCCAGAACAGGTTGGTGAGTGTTCCCTCAACTTTATTATCCGTTACCAGCAATCCTGAAATGTCACTGATATTGAGAAAACAGCCCAAGGTTCCCGGGGGCGGCGGCGTGTTCCAGGCAACCACGTTTCCAATCACATTGATATTGGTCACCCAGGTTTCCTGAATGTTAAACGCGATTCCAATACTTACCTTGTTGGTGGCCAACAGGATTTTGTTTCCGGAGAAGGTCATGTCCAGGCGCCCGGCGTTGGACAGAGAAACTCCTTCAATGACATTTCTAAACGTGTTGTGAACCACCGAAACGTTGTGGGAGTAACCGGTGTCGCCGTAGAAGCCAAAAGTGGCGCCGTCAACATCATTTCCCTGATACAAGCCATCCCGTACGTCATTGTTATTAAATGCGATTACCGGGTGGTAAACATCAGGCTGGAGCAACACACGATTATTCCTGACGATGCCGCTGATCGGATGTTCGGGAGTGCCATTTAGCGAAAATGCGGAAATACCCTGGCCTGGCAGCCCTCCCTGGAAACCAGTCACGACACAATCCTCAATAATATTTCCGGTACTGTTTCCAGCCTGGCTCGGACCTAAAACAATCCCCCAGGCTTCAGAATTGCCGCCATATTTTGCCAGATGGATCACTTTAACACGTTTGATGGCATTATGGCTCCCAACCAGAATTACGCCGTGGAAGGTAACAGCGTTGCCGTTTTGGCCCTGATAATTGCCATCGCAAGTCAGATTGGAAACCTCCATGCTCGTACCGGGGTAACTGCCTATGACAGCGGTGTTATCCGGAGAATTCGGGGCAAGCTTAAGGACAGTCACATCGATTCCACTTCCAATCACTTTTTGACCTGTCTTTATGGAATAACCGGCAGGGGTTCCGTGCGTCAGATAAGTTCCGGCGAGAATATGGATCGTGCAATTGGGCGGTAGATTGCTCATGGCACGGTCAAATTGCGTCTCCGTGACGCAAACAAAAGGATTATCCAAAGTCCCCATATTCCTCGAAGCTATATTGGTGGAAATCCAGAATTCACCGGCCGCGGTGACTTCTTTTTCCAAACTGACGGGCGTTGAGCAGGCGGCGTTTATTTCCAAAAACGCAAGTATGGCGACCGCGCTTGCGATCGGAACGGTCTTAACTCCTGTCAGAATGAACTTCGTTCTTGTCATAACGCGATTAAAGCAGATGGAAACGACCGGTGCCGATTCAAAAAAAGCCCGTGGGATTGGTTTCATGCTACACTTTTTTTGAAGCTGTCACGACAATCGATGGGTACTGTATGCCCTGACCGATTAAACGTCGATGAGCGGTCGTGTTTTGCATCATTTTGACTCCGCTGTGTCTTAAAAAACGCATGGCCGCAGGGTCAGCAATTTATAACGCCCAACGTAAACGATAAACCAGTCACTCTGGTGAGCGAAATTTGCGGGTATGGATGCTGCTCTCGTCTTCAGCGCAATAGTTGTTTCAAAGTCGTACTATGAAGGAGTTCATAAACGGCCGACGAGCTGCGTGTCATTTCGTTGGCGGAGCAATCTGTGCCGGAGCAGTCCTGTTGATGTCTGCCGGCGCATCGGGACAAAGTCTGTTCGTGTCGGTATCTCAATATAATGTGCCTTTTACTTTCTCCAGCACCATCGTCGAAATCGCGCCCGGTGGGGCGCAAAGCACCTTTGCGTCAGGGTTGGGAGAGCCCTTCGGACCGGTATTCAACAGCACCGGCGACCTGTTTGAAGCGGATTACTATACCGGTAATATCTATAAATTCACATCGGCGGGAGTGCAAAGCACCTTTGCCGCCGGATTGAATGTCCCGGTCGGACTGGCCTTTAACACCGCAGGTGACTTGTTTGAAGCGGATTGCTACAGTGGCAACATTCTTCAATTTGCGCCGGACGGAACGCAGAGCACCTTTGCCTCCGGATTGAGCACCCCCATGTCGCTGGCCTTTGACGTCGCCGGCAATCTGTTTGTGGGGGACCAAGGCAGTGGCAAAATTTATAAATTTACGCCCGGCGGCGTGCAAAGCATCTTTGCCTCCGGGCTGGTGGGGCTCTACGGACTGGCTTTTGACAGCGCGGGAGATTTGTTTGAGGCCGACGGCAGCAGCGGTAACGTATATAAATTCACGCCCGACGGAACCAAAAGTGTTTTTGCCTCCGGATTGAACAATCCCGACGCCCTGACCTTTAACAGCGCGGGCGATCTGTTTGTGGCCGACCTGAGCAGCAATATTTATGAATTTACACCCGGTGGAGCCCAAAGCACCTATGCTTCCGTATCGGGCGTTCCCGAGGGGCTGGCCTTCGATCCCGACCCCGCACCTGAACCTTCGGTTTTTGGATTGCTGGCCGGTGCCGCCGCCACAATCCTGCCCGTCATCGCTTTGTTTCGAAAGAAACGGTAATACCAGATGACTTGCCATCGGGATAGCACTCCGTGGCAAGATTAATGGAAGACGAGAGTGTGTGACTGCCGGTTCATCCTGGACGGACCTGCTTTTATCGGACTTACTGGGCCGGGATGGTGATCAGCGGGAGACTTTCCTTCTCGCCGGTGTCCGCCAGCGTGAACAGCATCATCATGAAGGAAAAGGCGCGCTTGGATTTCAGGTCGCGGTCGTCAAGCCAGAACCAATGGTTGCGATAATTCACCGCCACGAAGGCGTCAGCCGGTTCGGTTTTGGAACATTTAATCTGAAGCAGGCGAACGGCGTTGGTGTCGGTCGAAACGGATTCCCAGCCCGGGGCGGCCCGCCCCTGGCTCACGTCCTCCGGCGGGACTTCCACCTGCGAAGCCATTGTTGCCATCTGCTGCATCATGGAGCGGGTGATGACGGCCACTTCCTGGTTGTTGGCCGGCTGTGACCCGAATACCAGTTTGAACTCCTGCGCGTCCGGGTCGAGCCGCAACAACCGGCGCACTTCGCGCCCGTACTCGGCGATCTCCGGCGGGACGTCGGTTCGGCGAACGGTCAGCAAGGTGGTTTGGTTCTTCTGCGTATCCGTCTGAACCCGCATCGACATAGCGCCGGAAAGCTGGATCTTGCGCATCAGTTGCAATACCCGCAGGAAGTCGGGATCGGGAGGGGTGACCCCGGCGATGGAGGTTTCCTGGTTTTTCAAACCGTTGATCGAAGCCACCGTCGCGAAGAGCACGCCGTCGGCCGGCCAGCCCGATTGGATGGTGAAGAACACCGCCTCCGGGGGCAGCGGCGTCATCAGGCCGCGGACGAATTTATTTCCCGTGAGAGGCACGTAGGTGATGGTCGGCCGGTCCGTGTAGATGGCCTGCGCCCCGGCGGTCACAAAATTTCCCTGGACCGCATTCTCCGACGAGAGGGTGCCGCTGGAACTGACGCCGGTTTGCAGGGAGTAACCGGCCACGATCTGGCCCACATCCACAAAGATGGGTGGGTCCACGTATCGCAGCTTGACGATATTGAGCAGGGTCTGTCGTTTCCAGGAATCGCCGATGGAAGAACTGTAATCGGAGCGGTCACGCGGGACGGAACCCGGGCCGATGGAGTGACAGCCGGTCAGTCCGAAGAGCAGCGCCAGGCTGCCGGCCATAGCGGCCGCGAGGGCCATTTTAGGAGTGTTTGTTTTCATCTTTGTTTTCTCGCTTTCTGATTTCAGGTCGGATTGCCCTTTTGAAACGCCTCCACCACGTCGGCGACGGAGGCGAACCGGTTGATCCCGCCGAGTTTTTCCTCCACTTCTTCGTTGCGTAAACGATCGCGCACCGAGGACCGGGCCTCCACGGCCTGCACCCGGATGCCGGCCGCCGTGAGTTCGCCGGCGAGTTCCGCGAGCATGTGCGCGCCATGCATGTCCACGTAAGGCGCGGCAGAAAGGTCCAACACGATGAGTTTCGGCGGCGTGGCTTCGAGGCGGACCCGCCCTGCAATCGTGTCACGCACATGGTCCATGTTGAAATAGAGAAGGCCCGACTCCGGCCGGAAAATCAGCACGCCGGGGATCAGCTCATTGTCCGGATGCCGCTCGCGATCGGAGAACCGCTGCGAGCCGGGGATGCGTCCGAGAAACGCGACGTGCGGTCGCGACGCGCGCCGGATCAACAGCACCAGCGAGATGACCGCGCCGATCATGACACCTCGCAACAGGCCCGAACTCAGCACCCCCGCCAATGCGCCAATGGCCACGATGTACTCGGTCCGGTTGGTGTGCCGGAGCTGCTTCAGTGTGGAGACCTTGAACAACCCTGACACTGCAACCAACACGACCGCCGCCAGCACTGGCTGAGGCAACGCGGCCAGCAGGTGCGAGAAGAACAGCACCACCACCAGCATAATTCCCGCCGCGAGGGCGCCCGACAGCGGCGTGCGTGCGCCTCCGCCTTCATTGACGAGCGATTGCGACATGCCGCCGCTTACCGGGAAGGCGCGGCCCAGCCCGGCGGCGAGGTTGGCCGCGGCGAGCGCGAGAAATTCCTGGTTTGCATCCAGCCGGCCGCCATGTTTGGCCGTGAACATGCGACCGATCGCGGCCGTCTCCACTGCGCCGAGCAGAAAGCACGCGAGCGCCAGCGGCAGCAGGTCGTTCATGTCGGCCCACTGAATTGCCGGGAGGCCGAGGGCCGGCAACCCTTGCGGCACTTCCCCCAGCAGCTTCACTCCGCGCGCTTCCAGGCCAAGCCAGCTCGAAGCCACGATGCCGCCTACCACCACAAACAACGCCACGGGTTTGTTTTTGAGAAAAACCTTCCCGAGCACGAGCACCGCGAGGGCGATTCCTCCAACGGCCAGTGATGTGGAATTGGTTTCGCCCAGGTGCTGCAGGAAGTTG
>JBGPDH010000106.1:0-10986 GCA_041482195.1 Verrucomicrobiia bacterium | reverse complement strand
CGGTCAGCCGTTTGACACCGGCCTGCGCAAATTCGGCGCGCTGCTGGGCGACGGCGCGGAAGCCGGCTGCAACGCCGTGCTGAACCCCGGCAGCATCCTGGGTCGCGGGGCGGTGGTTTACCCGAACGTTTTCTGGCGCGGCATCCTGCCCGCCAACATGATTGCCAAGAACAAGGCCGGCATCGACGTCGTCGTCAAACGGCCCAGAGAAAGCTCGTAGCAGCCGAGGTAACAAGGCTCTGATATGGAACGGAGCCCCCCGTCGTCTCCTGCAAACTCAATTTCTGTGTCTTAGCAGTGCTATCTCCAAACATCATCGCGTCACGCGAAGATTTTCCGGGAGCGCGGACAGCTTTGTCCGCGTGGTTCTTGTTCCGCACCGCCTTCGCGCGGACAAGGCTGTCCGCGCCCCTTTGGTTGCGGTTCCGTCGCGCTCGGTCTTTGTGTTAAATTAACTGCAAATTTTTCACGCAATCTCTCCCAGGCATTCCTTCGGCACCAATTCAATCCAAAGCAGATTTCTGGGGCACGGAACCAAGTCAGTTGCGAGTTGCCAATTTATTCCAATAAAAAGACTTGACAGACAATTTGAGTAGCTTATCCTTCATACTGCTGGACAAAGTCTGACTGATAGTAATCAGGCCGCTCAGTTTCGGGTAAAGGTCGGGGTATGACAATGAGCGGACATTTGGGGTCATTGACAAATCGAAGCGGAGAAAAGCAGCGTCAAACTCAGTTTCCCTCAGGTGGAAGGTTTATACCTCGACGTAGCCGCCCATTGGCGATCAGCCTCTTCGGTGATTCTAAGTCCGCTCTCCGCCTTCTGACTTCTGACTTCCGGCTTCCGATTTCCGTCACACTTCGTCCGATTTCACGCTTCCGCCTTGCGAACATTCAACGTTCAACATTCAACATTCAACTTTTTATCCCCTATGAACCCGAAAATTGAATTCCAAAATCGGTGGTGGATACCACTTAGAAAACGATCGGCTCTGTCGGCTAGTGTGTTGGTTTTGTGCATGGCCGCTCTCAATGGCATCGCGCAAACTCAGACGGTGACGAATTGCACAGAGGAGGCTTTGCGCGCGGCCACGGCTGGAGGAGGAACGGTAACCTTTACCTGCGATGGCACAATCACGCTGGGCAGTACCATTACGATTAACACGGACACGGTTCTTGACGGTAGCGGTCACCAGATAACCATCAGCGGTGGCAATCTCGTCCGGGTTTTCGAGGTCGCGAGCAACGTCAATTTCACGCTGATTAACCTGACTATTGCCAATGGTCTGAGTAAGAACGGGTATGGAGGTGGGATTTACAATGTCGGCACGCTGAATGTCACGAATTGTCATTTTGTTGACAATCGTGCCCAGGGCGTTCAAGGCGCTGACTCTCAGGGCGGCAATCTGAACGGCTCTCCTGGTCAGGACGGTTGCGGTGGCGCGATTTGCAATGTCGGGATGATGGCGATCAACGGCAGCACCTTTTTCGGTAATTCTGTCTTGGGCGGCACTGGTGGCTACGGCTACCAGAGCGGCGGGACTTGGATATGTGGAAATGGAGGTGTCGGCGGAGCGGGAAACGGTGGAGCAATCTGCAATCTTGGAGTAGTAGTGGTCAACGGCAGTACATTTGCAGAGAACTCTGTTTTCGGCGGTACTGGTGGTCACGGTGGGAATGGTTATCAAAGCATTGCACCCTATAATGGAGGTCTCGGCGGTACCGGTGGCGATGGTAACGGCAGCGCTCTGATTAACGGCGGCTCTGCCAGCTTGATCAACTGTACTTTTGCGCTCAATCCGGCGGCCGGCGGCACCGGTGGTCAGGGCGGCCAGGGCAGTTGGGGAATGACCGACACATATCCCGGAGGGTTCGGCGGACGGGGCGGAAATGGCGGCTCAAGCTTCGGCGTGATCTGTGATACCAACGGCCAGATTTATCTGAAGAATTGCACTCTGGCGTTCAACTCTGGGACCGGCGGGAATGGTGGTGCTGGAGGTTACGGATACCAAGGGTCTCGCGGTTCTAATGGGAGCACCGGCGCTGCCTTCAACGGGCTTAAGACCGATGGTGGGCAGTTGATCAACACCATCCTGGCCGGTAACAGTCCCAGTAACTGCTCCGGCCCGATCATCGATGCCGGACACAACCTCAGCTCTGATAACAGTTGCGCGTTCACGAATGTTGGCAGTCTGAATAATACTGACCCGATGCTCGGTCCGCTCGCCGACAACGGTGGTCCGACGTTGACGATGGCACTGTTACCGGGTAGCCCAGCCATTGACGCTGGCGACGATTCCGCGGCTCCTCCCACGGATCAACGCGGCGTGCAGCGCCCGTTGGGCAAGGCCTCCGATATCGGTGCTTATGAGTACGATCCCTCAACCAATCCCCCACAATTGAACCTCGTGACCGATTGCACCGAGACAGCGTTGCGCTGGGCGATGGCCATCGGCGGAACCGTTGGGTTTGCCTGTGATGGCACTATTACCGTAGCCAGTCCAATCACCGTGCCTTTGAATGTGACTTTGGACGCAACTGGTCATCAAATCGTCATCAGTGGCGGCAATTCTGTGCGGGTGTTTTACGTGAATTCCAACGTCACCTTCACGGCGATTAACCTGACCATTGCCAACGGTACCAGCGACAGCGGAGCTGGTATTTTCAACGCCGGTGGTATTGTGAACGCCTCGAATTGCGTGTTTCCTGGAAATGCCGCCGCGCGTGGCGGGGCCATCTACAACTCCGGCAAATTGATTATCAGCCGGAGCATGTTCACTAACAACGTTGCCGTCGGAGGACCAGGTGCCATCGGATTCCCGGGGCTCTCCCGTGAGGGAGGCCAAGACGGAGAAAATGGAGGCGGCGGAGGCTGGGGCGGCAGTGGTGCAGGCGGCGCACTCTGCAATGCTGGTACCGCTCGTGTGCTCGACTCAACCTTCGCCTTCAACTCAGGAACAGGCGGTAACGGCGGGGGTGGCGGAAGCGGAGGCGGTTCGTACGGCGGAGGGGGATGGGGCCATGGGGGAAGCGGAGGCTATGGCGGCTCGGGTGGCGCAGGTGTTGGTGCCCTTTTCAACTCCGGTGACATTCAAATCATCAACAGCACGTTCGCCTTCAACTTGGGTTCGGCTGGCAGCGGTGGCAAGGGCGGTGCCGGGGGTTCTGGCTGGATTGGTGGTTCGGGAGGCAATGGCGGTTGGGGAGGCTCCGGAGTCGGTGCGATTGATGACGAGTCTTCATCGATCTATGACGAGTCCTTATGTTGGATAACGAATTGCACGTTCGCCGAGAATTCAGGAACGAGCGGAACTGCCGGAACGGGTGGCACCGCCGGCTACAGTAACCATCAGAGCGGAAGCCCTGGCGTGCCGGGATCACCCGGCTTCGGCGCGGGCGGCATCAGGACCGCCGGCGGCATTTTGATCAACACAATCCTGGGCGGTAACAATCCCAGCAACTGCTTGGGCATCGTCACTGATGCGGGACATAACATCAGTTCCGACAACAGTTGTGCGTTCACTAACGTTGGCAGTCTGAATAACACCGATCCGATGATTGGACCGCTCGCTGACAACGGCGGGCCGACTCTGACCATGGCGCTCTTGCCGGGCAGCCCGGCCATTGATGCCGGCGACGATACTGCCGCTCCGCCGACCGATCAACGCGGTTTTCCACGGCCCTTTGGAGCTGCGTCAGATATTGGGGCTTGTGAATATACTCCCCCAACTTGGGGGATGTCATTGCCAAGCCAAACCGCTGAAACCGGTTCCACCGTGGATTTCGCGGTTGATGCTGTTGGCTTTCCAGCGCCGGTCTTTCTCTATTATTTCAACGGGACCAATCTGGTTGCCTGCGGCACGAACTGCTGGTGGGAATTGACGAATTGTGATTGCTCCCAGTCGGGCACCTACACCGTCGTCGTCACCAATGTGTTCGGCGCGGTGACCAGCGCACCCTTCATGCTTAATGTGATTCCTTCTGTCGAGCGCCGACAGGTGCCCGGCATAAAGATGACGGGCGAGGCTGGAAGTTTGCTAAAAGTGGAATACGCCGGGTCCCTCACTCCAAAGCCCAATTGGCTCCCACTAGATACGGTCAATCTGACCAACCCTCCGCAATACTATTTCGATCTTACCAAGCCACTGCCGCCACAACGGTTTTATCGGGCCTGGCAGGTAGGAACCCCCAGTGTCACCCCGTCTTTGAGCCTGCCCGGCATGGTCCCGGCCATCACGTTCACCGGGAACATCGGGGATCAGTTGCGTTTAGATTGCATTAACGCCATCGGCCCGACCGACGCCTGGGTGACGCTCGATACGGTGACGCTCACGAACGCGTCGCAGCTTTATTTCGATACGTCCGCTGTTGGCCAACCAGCCCGGCTTTACCGCATCGTGCCGGAACCTTGAAGTTTGCAAAACTCAACGATCTCAAAAGAAAGGAAATGCTATGAACGCAAAACCTGAATTCAGTGAACGCCGTTCGTGGACACGATTTAACAATCGAGCCATTTTCAGGCCCATAACAATGCCTGCCATTTCAAGCAACGACTTTTTCTACCCACATTACTTCAGAGGGATAAAGGCAAAACCATTGATGACTCTGGTCGGGCTGATTTTGATGATCAGCTCTACAGTTCGTGCCGACTGGGCCAGCTTGAACCCCGGGATCCTGGGGGTTAACAATTCCGTATCCGGCTTCGCAGTAGACGACAGTGGCAATCTGTATGTGGGCGGATCTTTCAACGTGGCAGGACATTTGCCCGCCAACTACATCGCCAAATGGGATGGGACGAACTGGTCTGCCTTCGGGCCAGGACCAAAGGGCCAGGTCTCTGCCTTGGCGGTGAGCGGACCCAATCTTTATGCCGGAGGATACTTCACTAATGCCAGCGGGGTCGTGACCAATAGCGTCGTCAAATGGGACGGGACGGCCTGGTCGGCCCTTGGCTCGGGGATGAACGGCGCAGTGTATGCCCTGGCAGTGAGCGGAACGAATCTTTACGCTGGCGGCAGTTTCACCAATGCTTGCGGAGTATCGGCCAGGTACATTGCCAGGTGGGACGGCAGCAAGTGGTCAGCCCTTGGTTCGGGGATGGTCAGTACGGTTTATGCCTTGGCGCTGAACGGAACCAATCTTTATGCCGGAGGCAGTTTCACGAATGTCGGCGGGGTGAAGGCGGGCGGGATTGCCAAATGGGTCGGCAATACCTGGTCAGCCGTGGGTTCGGGATTGGGAGGTACTCTTCCTTATGTCTATGCATTGGTGGTGAGCGGAACTGATCTGTACGTTGGAGGGTCCTTCACCTATGCCGGCGGTGTGTCGGCCGTCGGCGTCGCCAAATGGGACGGCACTGCATGGTCCAACCTGGGAACGGGGCTGGGCAACCCCGGCGACTACACCGGCACTTCCATCGCGGCGCTAACGGTAAGTGGAACCAATCTCTACGCAGGCGGATATCTCGGGACACCGGGCGATCCACAGGTTCAAAGGGGCGTCGCCAAATGGGATGGCAGCTCCTGGCAGATCCTGGGGTACGTGTACTATAATGACATTAATGCACTGGCGGTGAGCGGGACTAATCTCTTCGCCGGTGGAAATTTTGAATTGATTGACTCGGCGTTGGGTTCCATTACAGCGCTCAATATCGCCGAATGGAATGGTAGCACCTGGGCACCCTTAATTTCAGGAATAAACGCCCGAGTCTCTGCGCTGGCGGTGGACGGAGACGACCTGTACGCGGGTGGAGACTTCACCCAGATCGCAAACGGGGTCCCGGCCAATTACGTTGCCAAATGGGACGGCCATGCCTGGTCACCGTTGGGCCAGGGCATGAATGGTCCAGTCCGTGCGTTGGCAGTGAATGGGTCGGATCTCTATGCCGGAGGAACATTCACCAACGCGGGGGACATGCCAGTAAATTACATTGCCAAGTGGGACGGAAACACCTGGTCCACGCTGGATTCAGGGCTGGATGGCCCGGTCTATGCCTTGGCGGTGGACGGGAGCAATCTATACGCGGGAGGGGCTTTCACCCATGCGGGCGGTTTGCCGGCTCAATACGTCGCCAAATGGGATGGAAATACTTGGTCAGCACTCGGTTCAGGGGTTGACGGATCAGTCCTGGCACTCGCGATGAATGGGACGAACCTCTACGCCGCAGGCAATTTTGCCACTGTCGCCAAATGGGACGGTAATACCTGGTCGCCTTTGACAACGCAGTTGGACGGCTGGGGTGATGCCTTAGCCATAAACGGAACCAATCTCTATGTTGGCGGATATTTCTTCAGAATTGGTGATGTGTTCGCCAATTACATTGCGGGATGGGACGGCAACGCCTGGTCAGCACTGGGCTCTTGGAGCGGAGGCGCAGTTTTTGCGCTGGCGGTGGGAGGGACCAATCTCTATGCCGGCGGTCAGGCGTATTGGCCGTGGCCGTATGGCGTCGCCAAATGGGACGGCAATAGTTGGTCGCGCATAGGAATGGTGAGCGGACCTGGCACCTACGTCACCGATGTCGAAGCCTTGGCGGCTGACGGACGGGGACATTTGTTCGTCGGGGGCAACTTTTACCTTGCGGACACCGTCATGTCACCATTCATCGCCCAGATAAACCTGCCGAGCGCCCCTACGATTCTGATACCGCCTCAAAGCCAAACCACTGAAGCCGGTTCTACGATAAAAATAATCTCCGGAGTATCCGGATATCCGGCCGTAACCTGCTTTTGGTTTTTCAACGAGACTAACCTTGTCAGTTGCACAACAAATAGTTGGTTGGAGCTGACCAATTGTGATTTCTCCCAGTCCGGTACTTACACCGTCGTCGTGTCCAATGCTCTTGGCGCAGTGACCAGCGCACCGGTCATGCTTAACGTGGTTCCGGCGGTGGAGCGCCGGCCGGTACCCGGCGTCAAGGTGATGGGTGAAACCGGAAGCTCACTGAACGTGGAACACGTGGAGTCGCTTAGCCCCCCACTAAATTGGCAGCCACTCGACACGCTAAATCTGACTAACCCGCCACAGTATTGGTTCGATCTTAGTAGGCCTCTTCCGCCGCAGCGATTTTATCGAACGCAACTGTTAAGTGATCCGCCTCTGGTTCCTTTGCTCGACCTCCACATGGTTCCGGCCATCACTTTGAAAGGAAGTGTCGGGAACCAGTTGCGTCTGGATTGCATCAACCAGTTCGGTCCGACGGATGCCTGGGTGACACTCGACACAGTGACCTTGACCAACACGTCGGAGCTTTACTTTGACACGTCCTCCGTCGGCCAACCGCAACGGCTCTATCGGATTGTGCCGGTGCCTTAAGACCGATTTTGAGGTTGCAGTACAGAGAAATTTGTAGCAGCCGAGGTGACGAGGCTCTGATAGAGAATGGAGACTCCTTACGGCGTCTCCTACAAATGCGTGTCTGCGTCTCTGCGGTTAAATTGTTGCGCAAATTGTCTGGACCAAAACCAGGTCAGTTGCGAATTCCTATCTTATTCCAAAAAAAGACTTGACCGTCAATTGTAATTACTTATAATTCAACATGCTGAATAAAGTCTGACTGATAATAATCAGGCCGCTCAGTTTCGGGTAAGTGTTGGGCTATGACAACGAGCGGACATTTGGGGTCATTGACAAATCGAAGCGGAGAAAAGCAGCGCCAAACTCAGTTTCCCTCAGGTGGAAGGTTCATACCTCGACGTAGCCCCCCATCGGCGACAGGTACTTTCCCTGATTCCGAATCCGCCATCCGATCTCTGAGGTCAGCCCTCCAACTTCTGATTTCCAAATTCCAACCACGGCCGCGCCGAAACCAAACGAAGGCGGCTTTGGCGCGTCGAAGCGTAGCGAAGTCGGCTCACCCGTTTCACCAGAAAGAAACTCTCTATGAATACAAAAACTGAATTCAAAAATCGGTGGTGTGGACAATTCCAGAGTCTTTTGGCCGTGCAGGCAGGCGTGTTGTTGCTATGCCTGGCCGCAGCCAACAGCCCCGCGCAGACTTATACGATCCTGCACACCTTCGGTACGAACGTAATGGGGCTCAACCCTCGCGCGCCGCTGGTGCAAGGACCGGATGGAGTACTTTACGGGACAACTTCGGGTGGTGGCAGCGCCAATCATGGTCAGGTGTTCAAGGTCAACGCGGACGGCACTGGTTATACCGTGCTCAAGGATTTCGCCGGTGACGATGGCAGGTATCCGGTTGGGGGCATGCTCTTGGCAGGCAGCACGCTCTATGGGACAACGCCCAATGGTGGCACCAACGACAACGGAACGGTCTTCAAGGTCAACACCGATGGTACTGGGTTCGCGGTGCTTAAGAAATTCCAAGGGTATGATGGGGAATATCCATATGCAGGTCTGGTCTTATCGGATTCAAAACTGTATGGGACGACGTGGGGCGGCGGGAGTTTTGGGAGCGGCACGTTCTTCAAGGTCAACACCGATGGCAGCGGGTTCGCTTTGCTGCACAGTTTTTCAGGGTTCACTGGCTCGGACAACACAAACTCAGATGGAGCGTGGCCTTATGCACTAGTGTTATCTGACCAAACAATATTTGGAACAACCGGGGGGGGAGGCAATTCCGGGAATGGCACGGTGTTCAAGGTCAACACCGATGGCAGCGGGTTCGCTTTGCTGCACAGTTTTTCAAGGCTCACTGGCCCGGACTACACGAACGCTGATGGAGTGGGGCCGGGAAACCTGCTATTGTCTGACCAGACACTGTATGGAACTGCCGGGGGCGGCGGCAGCTCTGATAATGGCACGGTGTTCAAGCTTAATACGGACGGCAGCAGCTTCACCACGCTCAAAGACTTCGACGGCGGAGATGATGGGTCAGATCCTATCGGCCTCGTTCAGTCAGGCGCAACGCTATACGGAACGACAGCCTGGGGCGGCGGTATCGATATCAACTGTGGAACGGTGTTCAAGATCGACACTGATGGCAGCGGTTACGCCATTCTTAAGCAATTCACTGGGGACGACGGAGCTTCGCCGTACGCAGGACTGATGTTGTCTGGTGCGACACTGGTTGGAACAACATACGGAGGTGGTAATTATGGTTTCGGCACCGTGTTCAAGGTTGGGACGAACGGCTCCAATTATGCACTGCTTATGAGTTTCGCCGGTGGCGATGGCGCGAGTCCATCCGGCAACCTGTTGTTATCCGGGACAACCCTGTATGGAACCACAGGATCCGGCGGTAGTTCCGGGAACGGTACGATATTTAAGGCCAACATTGATGGGAGTGGCTATACCGTTCTCAAGGATTTCACCAACTGGCAGGAAGGGGTTTACCCGATCGGCGGCCCGGTGTTGTCCGGTACGAAGCTGTACGAAACGACGGACGGTGGCGGGAGTAACGGTTACGGTACGGTGTTCACGATCAATACCGATGGTAGCGGTTACACGGTGCTGCATAGTTTTGCCGGGTTCCCCAGTGATGGGGCGGGTCCAGCGCTTGGTTTAGTGTTGTCCGGAACAACGTTGTACGGGACAACGTATAATGGCGGTAGGTCTGATGTCGGCACGGTGTTCAAAGTCAATACCGATGGTAGCGGTTACGCCGTGCTCATGGACTTCACTGAAGACAATGGTAGATATCCCGAGTATGGTCTGGTATTGTCCGGCACGACCCTGTATGGAACGACGGATAGTGGCGGCTACCACGGCGGCGGCACGGTGTTCACGATCAATACCGATGGCAGCGGTTACACCGAATTGCACAGTTTTTCGGGGGGTCCAAGTGAAGGGGCATTCCCGGACGCTGGTCTTGTGCTGTCTGGCACGGTGCTGTATGGGACCACCCGGGCCGGCGGCAGTTCCATGGTCGGTGAAGTGTTCAAGCTCAACACAGATGGTAGTGACTTCGTCGTGCTCAAGGAGTTCAACGGGAATGAGGGGGCAGCGCCACAGCTGGCGGCGCTGTCAACGAATGGGGTCCTCTATGGATCAGCTCTGTGGGGTGGACTCGGAGACAACGGTACCTTGTTTAGCATTAACACGAATGGTGCGAACTTCACTGTCCTCAAGGATTTCAATGGGGAAGATGGTTTATATCCGGATTGTGGTCTGGTGTTGTCAGGCACGACGTTGTTTGGAACGACTGGCAATGGTGGCAGTTTGGACAGTGGCGTGCTGTTTAGTTTGTCACTGCTTCCGTCCTTACTCTTGCCGTCCCAAACCCAAACTGCTGAGGATGGATGTGTCGTCAACTTGGCCGCAGACGTCACCGGCTTTCCACCTCCAACCTGTCAATGGTTTTTCAATGGCAATGCCATCGGTGGCTGCACTAACTCTGATCTGCGCCTATCCGGCGTCCAAGCAACGAACGTTGGCACGTACTTGGTCGTCGTCAGCAATATCTACGGTGCTGTGACGAGCGCGCCGGTCATGCTCAATGTAATTGTACCCGTCGAGCGTAGACCTGTCCCGGAAGTCAAGCTGATGGGCGAGGCCGGAAGCACGTTGAACCTGGAATACGCCGAGTCCCTCGGTCCGGTGCCCAATTGGCTGCCGCTGAATATGGTGAATCTGACCAACCCGCCACAATACGTTTTCGATGTTACACTATCACTCCCGCCACAGCGTTTTTATCGCGCCTGGCAGTCAGGAACACCCGCTGTGGTTCCGTTACTGAATCTGCACATGGTCCCGGCTATCACGTTGACCGGAAGTGCCGGGAACCAGTTACGTCTGGATTACATCAACCAGTACGGCCCGACGGATGCCTGGGTGACGCTCGACACGGTGACGTTGACCAACACGTCGCAGCTATACTTTGACGTCTCTTCAATTGGCCAACCGGCCCGGCTCTACCGGATTGTGCCGGTTCCTTGAATTGGATTGCGAGTTGTTGTTGCCGCTTTGCAAAAATTGTAGGAGTCGAGATAACGAGACTCTGACGTGGTTTCTGCGTAGGGCAGAGACTCCTTACGTCGTCTCCTGCAAATTCATCGCCGTGTCTTTACGCCACTGCGAACATTT
>JBGPDH010000105.1:0-11056 GCA_041482195.1 Verrucomicrobiia bacterium | reverse complement strand
GAATCCAACCGGTCATTTGCGCGCCACGCACCAGCAGGTAGGCCGTCCCGCCGCAGATGGGCAGCGTCAGAACCCAGGCCCAGAGGATACGTTCGACCACCTCCAGCTTGAGATGATTCAAGCCTTTCGCACAACCGACGCCCATGATGGACGTGCTGACGGCGTGCGTGGTGGAAACCGGCATCCCGAAATGCGCGGCGGTGATCAGTACGGTGGCAGCGGTCGTTTCCGCGGCAAAACCGTGCACGGGATGCAAGCGGACCATCTTATGACCCAACGTCTTGATAATGCGCCAGCCGCCCACGGCGGTACCGGCACACATTGTCAGTGCGCAAAGGGCTTTTATCCACGCGGCGATGGCCAGCGGCTGGTTTGCTCCCGGCGGAGCGGTACGTAAAAATGACAGCCAGCCGGGCAGGTGATCGAACAAACCACCGTTGGTGCCGGCTACCAGTGCCAGGGCGATAATACCCATGGTTTTTTGCGCGTCATTGGTGCCGTGACTGAGACCCATATACGCCGAGCTGAGCAATTGCAGTTTGCCGAACGTTTTGTTGACCTTGACCGGACGCCAGTTGCGCAGGATCCAGTACAGCAGGCCCATGACGGAGAAGCCGATGACCAGTCCGCAAACCGGCGACGAAATCATGGGCACGACGACTTTCCAGAGCAGACCCTTGCTCAACCACCAATGCTCGTGACTGGGAACTGACCAGACCAGGACATTCCAATCATTGTGCGCGGCGGCCAGGCACGCGCCGCACAAACCGCCGACCAACGCGTGCGACGAACTGGCCGGCATGCCGAACCACCACGTCAGCAGGTTCCAGAAAATCGCGGCGAGCAGGGCACAGATCAAAACCTCGGACGTGGCGACTTTCGGGTCCACAAGCCCGGAAGCGATCGTGGTGGCCACGGCGGTGCCCAGGAAGGCGCCAATCAAATTGGTGACGGCAGCCAGGAGCACGGCCTGGCGCGGTGACAATACTTTGGTGGCAACGACCGTCGCAATGGAATTGGCCGTATCGTGGAAGCCGTTGATGTAGGTAAACACCAGTGCCGCGAGGATGACGAGGAGGATGAGAATCATCGCGCGGCTCAGGAATTTTTCAGCACGATATGCATGACCACATTGCCGGCGTCGCGGCAACGGTCAATGGCTTTTTCCATCAGTTCGTAAAGATCGCGGATGACCATGGCCTTGGTGGCGTCATAACGTCCGCTGTAAAGGTCCTCCAGCAAATTCAACATCAGGCGGTCCGCTTCGCCTTCGAGATATTGCAGCTTGGTGTTCAGTTCGTGGATGATTTCCAGGTGCTTCACGTCACGAAGCTGTTTCACCATGGCCAGCACCACGTCGGTACACTGTTCCAGGATTTGAATCTGGCGGGTGAAATCCACGCCTTGAAGATGTCGACGGCCGATGTTGACGCGCTCGGCGAGTTTCTCCACCGTCTTGGGAATTTTACGCAACGCCAGCGCCAGTCCCTCGATGTCCTCGCGTTCCAGACCGGTCACGAAGGTTTTCACCAGCTCATTGGTGATTTGCTCCCCGATTTTTTTCTCCTTACGCCGCGAAAGTGCAAGGTCATCCAGGTTTTTGGCGGGCGCCGAGGCCTGGAGCATTTCGACAACGAGGCGAACGCTGGAATGGGCCTCCTGCGCGGCGTCTTCCAATAACTGATAAAACCGGTCGGCCTTGCCGAAGAGCAATTGGAGCGAAAACATGTTGGGAACAGGGTTGTGAAAGCGGGTCAAAAGTCCATCCAAATTTATCAACAGGGCTAATCACCGGGCGGAATGGGCGGTTGAGCCGGCAAAATTAATTCGCGCCGGGAATGTGGGCATTGTAAGGTGCGCGCGATTATGGGCGTGGCGGACATCAGGCGGGATTACTCGCGGGGCAGCTTGCGGCGCGCGGATTTGGAGGCCAATCCGGTGGCGCAGTTTCAAAGATGGTTTGCCCAATCCGCGGGGGATTCGTCCGGCGGCCGGTGGCGACCCATCGGCATCGCCCTGTTCAAGCTCTGGCACGCCGTCCTCGGCCACGCACCCGCGGACCCGACCGCGATGGTCCTGGCCACGGTGGACCAGGCCGGCCGGCCTTCCACCCGCACGGTCTTGCTCAAAGGTGTGGACGAACGCGGGTTCGTTTTTTTTACAAATTACGACAGCCGCAAGGGCCGTGAACTGGCCGACAACCCCAACGCGGCGCTGACCTTTTATTGGCCGGATTGGGAACGGCAGGTCTGCATCGGTGGCACGGTCGCCAAAATTTCCTGCGAAGAAACCGGGTCCTACTTCAAATCCCGGCCACGCGGCAGCCGGCTCGCCGCCTGGGCCTCCAACCAATTCGATGTGGTAGCCGACCGCGACGCACTGGAAAAGAAATGGAACGAAGCGGCGGCAAAATTTCCCGGGGATGTGCCGTTGCCCCCCAACTGGGGTGGTTTTGTCTTGAAACCGGAGTGGATTGAATTCTGGCAGGGCCGGCCCAGCCGCTTGCACGACCGGTTCCGCTATACCCGACAGCCCGACAACTCCTGGAAGCTGGACCGAATCGCCCCCTAAAACTTCACAGCCAGGGCGCTGACGAGTTTCACGTCGTTGTTCTGGCGTCCGGGCGCCGGTTCGTTGGCGTAATTGTCCTGTACATACGTAACGAGGCTGAAGTATTTGGTCAGCGGGGTCTCCACGCCGACTACTGCATTGACCAGAAAGCTGTCCGGACTGGTGAACGGAGGCAGAAATTCCACATTCTGCCAAAGGTGAGCGTGCTCATCAAATTTGTGATCCAACCGCTCCGCCAACCGCAACGTAGGATAGGTGTGATATTCTCCGTCCAGTTTTTCGTACAGAATCGCCGGACCGGCTTCTCCCGCCAGCCCGGTTTGCAGGTTCTTGACCAGGTAATAACCTGCGCCGGGGCTGAAGGTGAGCCGGTACTCAACATCAGCGATGCCATCATGTAACGCGTCGCCGCGCGCATAACCGTACCAGCGTTCGCTGAACAGGTGGTTGTATTGGACAAAACCGTGCAGGGTTTCGTTGTTTTCAACGGAACTCGCCTCGCCATAGGCCCCGTCCCCGTGGATGACCCATTCGTCTTCCAGCGTCTTTTTTTGCGTCTGGATGATTCCCGTCACCTGCGCGCTGTCGCTGTTGCCTGCGGTGGCGGTGAGCCCAAAGGTGACGGTGCTCAGCCAACGCGGTTGATTGGTGGAGACATTGGTGGAAATCACCGCACCGGGGTTGGTGCCCTGGGTGGCACGACTGTCACCGGTGACGGTCGCCAACAGCGACAAGGCGTTGTTGTTGTAATCCGCCGGAGTGGTGCCCGGCACGGTTTGATCGGAAAGAGTGGCGCGGCTGTTCATCGTCAGACCCACCACAACCGATATCATCAAAATTTGTCTTTTCATTGTTCTTCTGGCCGATAATTTGCATCGAACGAGGAACCGATCGGCAGAAGAATTAACTTCCTGCAACCCCCGAAACAAATCGAGCAGCTGAATTTTAACCCAGGATCGTCAACACGCAAACGGCGTTCAAAAATTATTTTTCCGGGCCGGCTTCGCCCGCGGCTTCTTCCTTGTCCTCGCCGATGACCGGGGCGATGGCCTGGAGTTTGTCGCCGGAATCGAGACCGACCAGTTTCACGCCCTGCGTGTTCCGACCGGCTTCGCGGATGTCCTTTACGACCGTCCGCACCATCTGGCCCTTGAACGTGATGAGCATGATTTCGTCGTTATCGCGCACGGTCAAGGCGCCCACCACGCCGCCGGTCTTTTCGGTGGTCTTCATGGTGATGATGCCTTTGCCGCCGCGCGATTGCTGGCGGTACTCCTCAAAATCCGTCCGCTTGCCGATGCCGTGTTCGCCGGCCACCAGCAGCTTGGCATCCGCCACCACAATGGCCAGCGCGACGACTTCGTCGCCCTTGGACAAATTGATGCCCCGCACGCCACCGGCCGGCCGGCCCATCGGACGGGCGTCCTCTTCATTGAAGCGGATGCTCATGCCATCATGGGTGATCAGCACGACCTCGTCGTGGCCGGTGGTCAGCTTCACATCAATCAGCGTGTCGCCCGGTTCGATGCCGATAGCAATGATGCCGCCTTTGCGGACGTTGGCAAAATCGGCCAGCGCGGTCTTTTTGACCGTACCTTGTTTCGTGGCGAAGAAGATAAAGCCTTCCTGTTTCCACGTCGTATCCTCCTTGTTGGCATCGGTTTTGGAGAGGACGCGGATGAGCGCGGCGATGGTTTCGCCCGCCTTCAATTCCAGCAAATTGGCGATGCTGCGACCTTTGGCAGCGCGACCCATGTCGGGAATTTCATGCACGCGCTCGACATAAACGCGGCCGGTGTTCGTGAAGAACATCAGATAATCGTGCGTGCTGGCGGTGAACAGGTGCTCAATAAAATCCTTGTCCTCGTCCGTCGCACCTTCCCGGGTGGTCATGCCGATGACGCCCTTGCCGCCGCGTCGCTGGGCGCGGTAGCTGGAAACGTTCGTGCGTTTGATGAGGCCGTTGTGCGTGAGCGTGATGATGACCCCTTCGTTGGCGATCAGGTCTTCGATGTTGATTTCGCCTTCGTCGGGCACGAGGTCGGTCAGTCGCGGGGTAGCGTACTTTTCCTTGATGACCTTCAACTCCGCCTTGATGATGGCCAGCACGCGCGCTTCCTTGGCCAGGATGTCCAGCAAATCCTTGATGCGCGCGAGCAATTCCTTGTACTCGGTTTCCACCTTGTCGATTTCCAGGCCGGTCAACTGGTAGAGGCGCAATTCCAGGATCGCGTCCACCTGCCGCTCGGTCAGCGCGTAACGGCCTTTGGTCAGGCGGGCTTCGCTGCGGATCAAAACGCCCCAGCGCTCGACCTGTTTCTGCGTCCACTCGAACGCCAGCAGCTTGATGCGGGCCTCGTCACGGTTTTTGCTGCCGCGAATGATGCGGATGAACTCGTCCAGGTTGGACAGCGCGCAGAGATATCCTTCGAGGATCTCAGCGCGTTCCTCCGCTTTCTGTAGTTGAAACCGGGTGCGGCGCAACACCACCTCGCGCCGGTGCTCGATGTAGCAATTAATGAGATCCTTAAGTCCCAGCGTCTTGGGCCGGCCGTGGTCAATCGCCAGCATGTTAACCGCAAAACTCGTCTCCAGCGCGGTCTGCTTGTACAGGTTGTTGATGACGACTTTGGCGATGGCGTCGCGTTTGAGCTCGATCACCACCCGCGTGTTCTCGTCCGACTCGTCGCGGATGGCCGTGATATCGCCGAACCCCTGTTCCTTTTCATTGACCAGTTCGGCGATGCGCTCGACCAGCACCGCCCGGTTGACGTTGTACGGAATTTCCGTGATGACAATCTGGTCCTTGCCGCCCTTGAGCTGCTCCACCCCGACCCGGCCCCGGATTTTGACGCTACCGCGGCCGCCGGCGAAATATTCCTTGATGACCTCCAGCCCGCAAACCATGCAACCGGTTGGAAAGTCCGGGCCTTTGATGAATTTCATCAGGGCCTTGATCGTGATTTCCGGGTCGTCAATCTGTGCGCAGATGGCATCGACGATTTCGCCGAGGTTATGCGGGGGGATATTGGTGGCCATGCCGACGGCGATGCCCGTGCCGCCGTTGACCAGCAGGTTCGGGAAGGCCGCCGGAAAGACGGTAGGCTCGGTGCGGGTCTCGTCGTAGTTGGGAACGAAATCCACCGTGTCCTGGTCCATGTCCTCCATCAGCGCGGCGCCGAGGTGGGTCATGCGGGCCTCGGTGTAACGCATGGCGGCGGGCGGATCACCTTCCACGGAACCGAAGTTGCCCTGGCCGTCCACGAGCCGCTCGCGCATCGCCCACGGCTGCGCCATGTGCACCAGCGTCGGATAGATCACCGCTTCCCCGTGCGGATGGTAATTGCCGCTGGTGTCACCGCAGATTTTCGCGCATTTGCGGTGCTGGCGGTTGGGGAACAGCGAAAGATCGTGCATCGCCAGCAGGATGCGGCGTTGCGAGGGTTTCAGGCCGTCGCGCGCGTCGGGCAGGGCGCGCGAAATGATCACGGACATCGAATAGTCCAGAAACGAGTTCTTGATCTCCTCGGCCACGTTCACCTTGGCGATTTTTTCACCCGAAGCGAACAACGGCGTGTTGGTCACCGGCAAATCATTCGATTCTTTTTTATCCGCCATAATTTTATTCCACCGAAATTAAGAAATTAAATGTCCAGATTGCGCACGTTGAGCGCGTTGTCCTCGATGAACTGTCGGCGCGGCTCCACTTCCTCGCCCATCAGCTTTGTGAACATTTCCTCGGCCTCGACGGCGTCAGTCACGTCCACACGCAACAGTTTGCGCTTGGCCGGGTCCATCGTCGTGTCGAACAGCTCCCGCGCGTTCATTTCGCCGAGGCCCTTGAAGCGTTTGATGGCCAGGCCGCGCCGGCCGACTTCCTTTACGCCCGCCAGGATCTCCGGGATGGAAAACAGCGGCTTCACCGTCTCGCGTTCGCCTTCACCTTCAATCAGTTCAAACAACGGTTTGTCCTGTCCGGCGTAGTGCTCAATGCTGAAACCTTTTTTATCGAGTTGCCCGAGCAATTCAACAATGGCCTTGCTCTCATGCAATTCCACGTGCCGGGCCCGTCGCGTCGAACCATTTTTCGCTTTTTCGACGAACGTGGTCGTGTCGCCTTCTTCTTCGCCGCCGAATAATTTCAAGTCGGCATTTTTCGCGCCAAAATGCGCCAGCTCTTCCTCGGTATGAAAGTAATGCACCGTCTCATCATTCCCTTCGCGCACCTTGACGAGATGTCGCGGCAGGTCGCCCGTCTTTTTCTGGCGATGCTCAACGTATTCCGCAAAGTCACCACCGTGGCGTTTCAGGGCGTTGGCGTATTTGTCGAGCGACTCGAGCAGTTCCAGGATTTCCGCCAGTTGCTTTTGCGACAGTTCCTTTTTATCCGACAGGTTCTTCAGGCGCACTTCCTCGGTGCCCAGCTCGATGAGGATCTTGTTCAACCGCGCGTCGTCATCCACGTATTCCACGCGTTTCTTGCGCGCAATCTGGTAAAGCGGCGGCTGCGCGATATAAACGAAGCCTTGTTTGACCAGCGCCGGCATCTGCCGGTAGAAAAACGTCAGCAGCAACGTGCGGATGTGCGAGCCGTCCACGTCGGCGTCGGTCATGATAATGACCTTGTGGTAACGGAGTTTTTCCAGGTTGAACGCGCCTTCGCCTTCGCCGTCGCCGATGCCCGTGCCCACCGCGGTGATCATGGTGCGGATTTCATTGTTTTGCAGCACCTTGTCCAGACGCGCCTTCTCCACGTTGATGAGCTTGCCGCGAATCGGCAGGATCGCCTGGAATTTCCGGTCGCGCCCCTGCTTCGCCGAGCCGCCGGCGGAATCTCCCTCGACAATGAACAATTCGGTGTTCGCCGGGTCGCGGTCGGAACAATCAGCCAGCTTGCCGGGCAGACCGCCACCGGTAAGCGCGCCCTTGCGCACGGTCTCGCGCGCTTTGCGGGCCGCCTCGCGTGCCCGGGCGGCGAGCAAGCCTTTCTCGATGACTTTCTTGGCCACGCCAGGATTGGCATCGAAATGCGTCATCAGCCCGTCGTAAACCACCGACGAAACGATGCCGTCAATTTCCGTGTTCACCAGCTTCACCTTGGTCTGCGACTCGAAGCGTGGATTCGGCAGTTTCACGCTGAGAACGCAGACCAGACCTTCACGCACGTCATCGCCGGAAATCGTCGGGTCCTTTTCCTTCAGCAGGTTGTTTTGTTTCGCGTATTGATTGATGGCACGGGTGAGCGCGGAACGGAAGCCGGTCAAATGAGTGCCGCCGTCTGTGTTGGCAATGGAGTTGGCAAAGCAGAGAATCTGGTCGCTGTAACTGTCGGTGTATTGCAATACGCAATCCACAAAAACGTCCTCGTCCTTGCCGTCAACTTTGCTCTGCCGTTTGCCCGAGATCGAGATGGGTTTGGGATGCAGCGGCTGCTTGCTGCGGCCCAGCTGGCGGACGAATTGTTCGATGCCGTCGCGATAGAAAAAAGTCTCCGTTTTCTCGTCCCGCTCGTCCTTGAGCACGATTTCAATGCCGGGATTCAAAAACGCCAGTTCGCGCAGGCGGTTGGCGAGGATATCGAATTTGAATTCGACGGTAATGGTGAAAATCGTCGGGTCGGGTTTGAACGTGATCAGGGTCCCGGTTTTTTTCGATTTGCCGATGACTTCGAGTTTTTGCGTCGTTTTGCCGCGCTCGAATTCCATCGAATAAACTTTCTCGTCGCGCGAGACCTCGACCCGGAACCAGTCTGAAAGCGCGTTGACGCATTTCGCGCCGACGCCGTGCAAGCCGCCGGAGTATTTATAGGCGCCCTGGCCGAATTTGCCGCCCGCGTGCAGGTTCGTCAGGACCAGCTCGACGGCGGGCATCTTCCACTTGGGATGCATATCCACGGGAATGCCGCGGCCGTCGTCGCGGATGGACACCGAGCCATCCACGTGGATGGTTACTTCGATTTTGTTTGCATAGCCGGCCAGATGTTCGTCAATCGAGTTGTCCAGCACCTCAAAGACGCTGTGATGCAGACCACGTTCATCGGGGTCGCCGATATACATGCCGGGCCGCTTCCGCACCGCCTCCAAACCCTCCAGCTTGTCGATTTTGGATGCGTCATATTTCTCCGCCGCACTGGCCGTCAGCTTCTTTTCCGGCTCCAACACTTCAGTTTTTTTCGACATAATAAAATTCAAAAGACGCGTGGTGACGCGTCAAAATTCAGGTACAAAAATTGTACGAAAAATACCATTTTTGCACAATGCTAATCTGCGGAAATTTTAGGTAAAAAACACCATTAGTTGAGCAGGTCTTTACCGGCCAGCCGGATATGTTGTGGTGGTGAATAACTCGCTGGGATCGTGATTTCCACGCCGATTTGTACCGGTCCGAAGCTTGCAATGATTATGTTTTATCCACCACTTTTGAGTATTGAAACTTGCGCTTCCCACTCACGGCGCGGCATCTTATTCTCGGCCGGTGAGCCTTCGCCCTGATCAACTTTTCGCGCCTCTGAAACAGTTCTTCGGCTTCAGTTCCTTTCGCCCGTTGCAGGAGGAAATCATTAACGACTCGCTCGCCGGCAAGGACGTCTTCGCCGTGTTGCCGACCGGCGGTGGCAAATCGCTCTGTTTCCAACTCCCCGCACTCGTGCAACCCGGCCTCACGGTGGTCGTCTCGCCGCTCATCGCGCTGATGAAGGACCAGGTGGACGCGCTGCAGGCGGCGGGCGTGGCGGCGACGTTCCTGAATTCATCACTCGCTGCCGGCGAATCACGCCCGCGTTTGCGCGGATTGCATAACGGCGAATTCCGGCTGCTTTACGTCGCGCCCGAGCGGCTGATGCTGTCCGGTTTCCTCGAAGATTTGAAAAAGTGGAAGGTGAACCGGTTCGCGATTGACGAGGCGCATTGCATCAGCGAATGGGGCCATGATTTCCGCCCGGAATACCGGCAGCTCCTGGCCTTGCGCGGCCGGTTTCCCGAGGTGCCGATGATGGCGCTCACGGCCACGGCCACCCAGCGCGTGCGCGACGACATTGTCCGGCAGCTGCACCTGAAAGATCCCGCGCGCTACATCGCCAGCTTCAACCGTCCGAACCTGACTTATCGCGTGGCGGCGAAATCCGGCGCGTATGACCAGATTCTTTCGTTCATGCAGGCGCGCCCGAACGAAAGCGGCATCGTCTACGTCCAGGCGCGCAAAACGGCGGACACCCTGGCGGCCAAACTTTCCGACGACGGCGTGAAGGCGTTGCCGTATCACGCGGGCTTGACCGCCGGCGGCCGGACGAAAAATCAGGAGGCCTTTCTCCGCGACGAGGCCCGTGTGATTTGCGCGACCATCGCCTTCGGCATGGGCATCAACAAGCCGAACGTCCGCTTCGTGATCCACTATGACCTGCCGAAGAATATCGAGGGTTACTACCAGGAGACCGGCCGCGCCGGACGCGACGGGCTGCCTGCCGAATGCCTGCTGTTGTTCAGCCCCGGTGACCGCGTGAAGCAGATGCGGTTCATTGACGAAAAGCCAAACCCGCAGGAACGCGAAATCGCCCGCGCCCAGCTGGAACAGATGATTCATTACGCCGAAATCGCGACCTGCCGCCGCGAATTCTTGCTCGGGTATTTTGGCGAAAAGTTTGGAGCGCCGAGCACCGCCTCGGCACGAACCGACGCGATCGCGCAACAAGCCGAGGCGGTGCTCGGCGTTCCGGGCTGTGCCGGCTGTGACAACTGCCTGGCGCCGCGCGCCACCTGGGATGGCACGCTCGCCGCGCAAAAATTCCTCTCGTGCGTTTATCGCATCCGCGAGAAAAGCGGCTTCGGCGTCGGCATCCAGCACGTCGTCGAAGTGCTCTGCGGCGCGGAAACGGAAAAAGTCCGCAAGTTCGGCCACCACACACTTTCGACCTACAACCTTGGCGGCGAGCACACCCGCGCCGAGTGGGGCACGATTGGCCGCGAACTGGTGCGGCTCGGCCTACTGTTCCAAAACGCCGAGAAGTTCAACATCGTCGAGCTGACCGAGGCGGGTCGCGCCGCGCTGAAATCGCGGCAAAAGATCACACTGACCAAATCCGTGGCGCCGACCGAAGCGGCCAAGCACCGGGCCGGGGAAATTGCCTGTGACGAGGCACTGTTTGAAAGATTGCGCGGCCTGCGGAAACAACTCGCCGACCAACGGGCCATCCCGCCTTACATCATTTTCTCCGACGTCTCGTTGCGGCAGATGGCACGGTTTTACCCGGCCACCGAAAAGGATTTTTCGCGCATCAGCGGCGTCGGCGAAAGGAAGTTGCGCGAGTTCGGTGACTTTTTCCTGCGCGAGATCGCGGCGCATGTGCAAACGAACCCGCGCCAGATGTTCGCGGACGATTTCCCGCCAAGCGGGCCGCGGCCCGCTCCGGCAACGCGCCGTTTGCGGCTGACCGATTCCGTGCGCGAGACGCTGCACTTTTTCCAGCAGGGCCGGACCGTTCTTGAAATCG
>JBGPDH010000104.1:0-11089 GCA_041482195.1 Verrucomicrobiia bacterium | reverse complement strand
TGATCACCGACAACAACATGCCCAAGCTGACCGGAGTTGAACTGGTCAGGAAGCTGCGTTCCGCCCGCATGGCCCTGCCGGTCGTGATGGCCGCAGAATTGCCCATGCACGAGCTGGCGCGAAACCCATCGCTCCAACTGGCGGCCCTGCTGCCAAAGCCATTCTACGTCCACCAGCTTTTGGAAACGGTGAAAGTAGTCCTTCGTGCGACCGCCAGTCCCCGCGAGCAGGTCCTTCCGCGGCCAAACTGGCGAAGCCAGCTAGCAGCCGGTGGTTTGCGGTTATAATATTTCTACCCTTGTACTCGTGGTGAAGAACAGCCGGTTTGGCAGTGCTCCGCTGGATTGCGCTAAATCAATAGAACCAACATAAAGCTTGTATCTCTATCATTTGGGGTCATCGTTGCCAAGTGATCAAAAGCTCAAGCGGTGAATTAAATGGGACGGCCTTTGAATTTGTTCGACAATCCACAGGACATAGTATGCCAGCACCGCTAACCGCAGTCGTGAAACTCAAAAAAGAAATTGCCCGCAAAGCTGCAGCAAAAAAGTGGAAAAAATACTATTCTGATCATCCAAGCCATTAATGATTTTTACGGTAACAGCTAACAGGCTGTTGTTGACAGCATTTTCTCAATCGTCATCGGCTTGTGGATGTTAATACTCGGATGGCTCTTGAGCAGGTTTTAGGAAAGCGACGGACGTGGTGCTTGAACTGCGTCGGAGATCACGCCCGCCGACAGGCAAAACTGAGGGCCTTGCCATGCAGTGTGAGACTGGGTGCGCTTGCTGATATTAGCAACTCATTTCACAAAGTATTGTTCAGTAAATCCTCAATCGTCATAGGTTTGTCTGTCAGTTCAGCGGCCTGTGCGGGTGTTTTGCCGTATGCCCTATGGGTGGGGCAGACGTTGTAATGCCACACAAACAGGGCAATCGTGTGTCTGAGATTCTCAAGTTACTTTGAATAGCCCAACGTGCTGCGAGTCAGGCGGCGGTTAAATACCTGATCCGAAATCACCAGGCGCAGTGGCCGTTGGCTCCTGGCGTGGGTCTTGTATCAAACTGGATATTTTACCGCAGGCTTCCCGGCAGGCCAGCAGGTTCGCTCCGGTCTGTTAATTCCCAAATCTGCGCTCGAATCTGATACCGTCGTTCCACCCAATCTATAATCGCGACCGCGGCGGGGGCTTGCGACAGAATCACCGAACCGGGATCCCCAATCAGAATCAGATGCCGCACGTCATTGCCTGCGTCTTTGGCCAGTAACGCCTTAAAAATCTCCTTCTCCAATACTGGCGGGGAACTCAAGATATTAAACTCCATCTCCATAATCGTGAACTCGTCTTCCAGCCAAAAATCCACAGACTGATGACTGGCTTGGCTCAGGAATTGGTTGACTACGCCGGCACCCAATTCCTTATTCACGAGAAATTTTAAATGATTGATGACTTCATTGACAAAAGGCGTGGCCGCTCCGGAGCGCCTGAGCGTGAACATGCGGTAGGTGTCGGCACCCTCCTGAGCCAACTGGAATATGCGTTCTGCCTTTTTCATTTATGTAAACTTTCCGAGCTGCCCACAAGTCCAAATGCCATGCGGTTCCAAATCGCCGCCTAACGATGATATAGGTTATCCGAAGTTATTCATGGGCTGGAAGCGAGCCGTGCGGAAAGCTGGCGCCCCGGACGGTGAATAACTTCGCCGCGTACCCGGCAGCGAGCCTATCGGAGTTGCTTGCTGCGATTTGAGAGACCCCGTGAGCTACTTGTTGTTGGTAATCACTCCCAAAACCGAAATCATGGCGTGCAATACCTGAACTAGACCTGTCATATCGTTAACCCCTTTTTGCTGGTCGCTCTCCGAACAATAGGCTCGCAAATTTTTAACACGCTGCAATCTGCCAACCATGCGGTGATGGAAATTCTGTAAATCTCCAATCCACGGCTCTGAGATGAGCAGCCACATGGTTTCGTGTGGTGCATACAAAAAACCATTTCTCCGATGCCATCCGACTTTCTCCAAATCAGCGAACAAACGACTACATTGAGTCTCGATGAGTGTCATACACTACGCAGAGTTTTCCATTCCGTAGGTGGCGACGTGCCGGACGACAGCTTACGGAGAATGACTTCGAATACTTTTGACTTCACGGTTTATGTCGGTCCACAGTTCGGTCGATCCGCAACTGACGTTCCGAAAGCGGGTTTGTTTCAGAGTTGGCAGGTTTATCGCCATTGACCACGAGAAGGCGCCGGAACGGATTCGCCCGGCCTCGGGTTGATCGGATCGCGCTTTATCACCACCGGTTTCAAGGGAAGCATTCATAACTTCACATGGGTATCATCCAGTTGAACGGTTTGACGGTGACCGGCTACTAGACCTGCGGGACGCGGATGTCGCCGGAGTGATGGAGAATGCCAAAGGCAAACAACAACCACACGACGACGCAAATCACCACGACGGCGTTGAGGATTTTTTTAATTGATCCGGCCATCGGGACGTAGGTGTTGACGAGCCAGAGCAGCACACCGATGACGACCAGAGTGATGGCGAGGGAAATCAGTGACATATATTACCTTCAATTGGGTTGAGTGTTTTACTGATCATGCTGTGAGCCTAATTGGGAAAGCGGAAGCACGCTATTCGGTGTTTTACCCATCAGGCCGAACCCTGATGAACCCAGCCCCGCCCAAGTGCCCAAGCCGGAGGAACCGTGACTGGATCCTTGAGCGGGGACTGGAATCATCATAATCGCAAGCTACCGTCTGACAGCCGGTTTGGCGGGGGTACCATCGGCTCGCGGGCGCCATCGGCCGGGCGCAGAATGGCTGCTACCGTCCCCAGTAACTGCTCTACGGAATAAGGCTTGATCAACGCAGCCACGGGTTGGAGCCAGTCATATCGCGTAAACAAGTCTTCCGGTAGCAACCTTCCGGTGGCCATGATAACCGGCAGGGCCATACGGGCGGCACGCAGCTTTTTGACCAGGGCCAGACCTGTCAATCCCGGCATATCGTGGTCCGTGATCAGGAGAGCGTAGCTGTCGGGGACGTGGCGGACGGCATGAAGCGTCTCCCATCCCGCCATGCCGTCTTCGGCGGTGTCCACCTTATAACCAAAATTCTTCAGCACTTCAGCATTGAGACGGCGGATGTCCGGTTCGTCTTCAACGACGAGAATGCGCGGGGGCGGACTTGTCCGGCATGGAACTGGCGCGCTGGCCGGCTCAACCTCCATCGCGAGAATGCAGCGGGACTGTTTCGTCTGGCATTGAAGCGCTTCGCCGGCTGGTCCCACAGACAGAAAAATTTTACTTTCTTTCACAATCGCACAATAAGCTGGAATGACCGGCGGGCGCTATCAGGTGTTTTACGTATGCCGGATTTCATGAAGCCAGCCCGAGTTCGAGAACGGAAAGGACGGCAAAGGTGAAACCTGCCTGCAATTCAAATCGCAAGCTTAAACAATGGTCAACTGGACGCTGCTCTCGATGATGCCCGCGCTGATGGCGTAGCGGGTGAGTCCGGCGGTGTCATGGATGTCGAGCTTCTGCATGATATGCTCGCGATGTTTCTCGACGGTCTTGATGCCGATGCCGAGTTCCGAGGCGGTTTCCTTGTTGGCCTTGCCTTCGGCGATGAGTTGGAGCACTTCCATCTCGCGCGCAGTCAGCGGGACGGCTTTCTTCTTGAACCCGCCCGCGCCGTTAGGCGACAACGGATGGATGCGATCCTGACGCCGGGAAACGGAGGGACTGTAAAATGTTTTTCCCCGCTGGACTTCCCGAATCGCCCGGCACACTTCGTGAGAAGAGGTTTGTTTGAGCAGAAATCCCACGGCGCCAGACTCGGTCGCGTTTTTGACATACGCGTCGTCGCTGTGCGCGGAAAGGATGAGCACCTTGGTACCCGGCTCGGCTTTGAGAATCTGCCGGGTGGCTACCAGACCATTGAGCTTAGGCATGGCAATGTCCATCAACACCACGTCGGGCTGTAGTTTTTTGGCCAGCGTGAAGGCCTGACGCCCGTCCTGGGCTTCGCCGACAATTTCAATGTCGTCTTCCAGTTCGAGCATCTTGCGAAAGCCCTCGCGCACTATGGTATGGTCTTCCGCCAACAGAACAGTGATCCGTTTCATAAAGTTTCAAGCCCGGTTCGAGCCGGCTTCGTCAGCCGATTTTCCGCCCCCCCGCGCGCGGGCCTTGCCGATGGGAATTTGCGCCAGGATCGTAGTGCCTTTGCCGGGTGCGGATTCGACAACGAATTTGCCGCCGATCATCTCCAATCGTTCCCGCATCCCAACCAGCCCGAGGTGTTTGCCGCCGTTGGAGCGCAAGGCGCGGTCCACGTTAAAGGATTTCCCGTCGTCTTTTATTTTCATGCTTACCCAGTCCGGCAGTTTCTGGATGCTCACTTCCACCCGGCTGGCATGGGCATGGCGGGCCACATTGGTGAGCGCTTCCTGAGCGACGCGAAAGAGCGCCGTTCGCCGGGCGGCATCCAATTCATTAATTTTCATGGTAAAGGTCGCCAAACTGGCGCGGACACCCGTGCGCGTGGTAAAGGTCTTCAGGAATGAATGCAGGGCGGGAATCAGCCCCAGGTCGTCCAGCACGGTCGGGCGCAGGTCGCGCGCGAACCGATGCACAATGTCCACCGATTTTTCCACGAGCCTTTGGGTGCTGGAGATTTTTCTCTGGAGGCCCTTGTTGTTGAGCGTGGACTCGGTTTTCAAGGAAGCCAGGCGGACATTGATGCCCGTCAAAGTCTGGGCGATTTGATCGTGCAGTTCGCGGCTGATCATCTTGCGCTCGTCCTCCTGGGCGGACAGAAGCTGGCGGGACAGCAGCCGTAATTGTTCCTGCATGTGCCGCGATTGCTTGAGCAACTCGCTGTAGTGTTGCTCGCTCTTGCGGAGGGACTCTTCCACCGATTTGCGCTGGAGGATCTCCTGCTGCAATTGCCGGTTCGAGGCGGTCAGGTCCGTGCTGCGCCGGTTCAACGTCTGGATCATTTGCTGCAGATGGGCATTGGCCGCCCGCGCCGTGTGGTGCGTTTTCTCGATCGGGGTGATGGCCTCGGCAAAAAAAGTTCCCGCCCGCCGGATCATCCGGTCCCGGGTGCCGGGGGAGTAGTCCGGCAACACCAGAGTAATCAACGCCTGCTCGTGAAACCGGGCCAAATCCAGCGTCTCCAGCCCCAGGGCCATGGCCCGGCGCCCCAACACTTGCGCCGACCGCGAATTCGCCCGTGGAGCTTGCTTCAGGTGTTGGCGCAGCGCCACGACATATCGTTGCGACAGCCCGTTTAGTTTGCGTGCCATTTTAGGTGCTACTTTACGTCCGATGGTGAATACCGAATTCACGTGCGAACTGTTTTATGCTTCTGACAGATTTATCAACCAGCCGTTGCGTGCTGACAATCTCTTTTTTCAGCCCGCCGGCGTCGATGGCAGCCTCCGTCTTCAACGTCAGCAGGCGGACATTGATGCCCAGCAGCGTCTGGGCAATTTCATCGTGCAGGTCGCGGCTGATCTTTTTTCGCTTGTCCTCCTGCGCCGACAAAAGCTGGTGGGTCAGGCGCTGCAAATGCTTCTGGAGGCGACGCGATTCTTTCAAAAGTTTCCGCGAGTGTTCCCCGCTTTTTTTGAGGGACCGCTCCACCGTCTTGCGCTGGACGATGCCCTGTTTCAAGGACCGGTTGGAGGCCGCCAGGTCCAACGTGCGCCGGCTCAGTGTCTGGCGCAGTTTACTCAAGTGGACGTTGGACTCGAGCGCGGCGCGATGGGTTTCCTCGATTGGGGTGATGGCCTCGGCAAAAAAAATCTCCGCCCGCTCGATGACGCCATCCCGGCTGCGGGAGGCTTCCACGGCGGCGAGTGCTCCCTGGTGAATCCGGGCCACGTCCAGCGTCTCCAACTTGAGGGCCGCCGCCTCGCGTCCCAGTCTGCGCGCCGTCCCGCATGGCGGGATCGCCCGCGAACCTTGCCGCAGGTGCTTTTGCAGTGCTGCCACATATCGTTCGGACAGCCGGATTAATTTTTGTTTCATGTTGTCATACTGCCTTCGGCGGAATTCTCCCGGGATGCTTGAGCTCTCGACGACACGCCGGGAATCCAAAACAAATGTCAGACAATTGTCCCAATCAGGATATAAGGTGTTCTCCGTATGGCGCGCAGGCGGTTTGGGAGCAAACTAGGGAGAAATGAAAGTGTTGCTGCTTTACCCGGAATTCCCGGACACGTTCTGGAGTTTCAAACACGCGTTGAAGTTCATCCGGAAACGGGCGGCGTTGCCGCCGCTCGGGCTCTTGACCGTGGCCGCGATGCTGCCGGAGGATTGGGCTAAACGCCTCGTGGATGTCAACGTGCGGAAATTGCGCGCGAAGGATCTGGCCTGGGCGGAGGTCGTATTCATCAGCGGGATGATCGCCCAGCAGGACTCGGCGCGCGAACTGATCGCACGTTGCCGCGCCGCGGGCAAGACCATTGTGGCGGGCGGTCCCCTGTTCACCCTGGGCCACGAACAGTTTCCGGAAGTGAACCATTTCGTTCTGAATGAGGCGGAGGTGACGCTACCGGAGTTTTTGCGCGACTTCGCGCGCGGCACCGCACGGCGCGTGTATGCCTCGACAGAATTTCCCGACCTCCGCGAGACGCCGGCGCCGTTGTGGGAGCTGGCGGAGATGCAACGTTACGGCTCAATGAGCGTGCAATTCTCGCGCGGCTGCCCGTTTGACTGCGAGTTCTGCAATATCACCGCGATGTTCGGGCACCGGCCCCGTACCCGGGAGACGGCACACGTGATCGCCGAGCTGGACGGCCTCCGCCAGCACGGCTGGCGCGGACCGGTTTTCTTTGTGGACGACAACTTCATCGGTAACAAACGCGCGCTCAAGGAAGAGTTGCTGCCGGCGTTGATCCGCTGGCGGAAGGGCCGGCGCGGCATGGTGTTTTACACCGAGGCGTCCATCAATCTGGCCGACGACGAGGAGTTGATGCGGATGATGGTCGAGGCGGGTTTCAACCAGGTGTTTGTCGGCATCGAGACCCCGGAGGACGCGGGCCTGGCCGAGTGCAACAAACGCCAGAACCGGAAGCGCGATCTGGTCGCCGACGTGAAGCGCATCCAGCGCGCGGGCCTGGAGGTGCAGGGCGGGTTCATCGTTGGGTTCGACAGCGATACGCCCGCGATTTTTGCGCGGCAGATCGATTTCATCCAAAAAAGCGGCATTGTCACGGCGATGGTCGGCCTGCTGCAAGCCATCCCCGGCACGAAGCTTCACCAGCGGCTGAATGTCCAGGGCCGCCTGATCGGGCGAACCACCGGCAACAACCTGGACGGGACCACCAACTTCATTCCACGGATGAACCGGGAGGCGTTGCGCGAGGGTTACCGGAACCTGATGGGGCACCTTTATGCGCCTGGACCGTATTACCGGCGGATCCGCACCTTCCTTCGCGAGTATGCGTCGCCGAAAATCGCCGGCTCATTGGACTGGCGCTATTTCATGGCCTTCCTCCAGGCCAATGTCCGGCTCGGCATTTTTGGTCGCGAACGTTTCCAATACTGGGGTTTGCTGCTCTGGACGTTTTTCCACCGCCCCACCCTGTTCTCGCAAGCCGTCACCCTCTCCATCTACGGTTACCACTTTCGCAAGACGTGCCGGGTGCTGGGGCTGTGACCCGTGATGCCACCATGAGGGTGAACACCACCCATTATACGTAACGTACGTTCTGGTTACACCTGATAGCGAAGGGCCGCTGGATGGCGTAGCCTGTCTCCAATGTTAAAACCAATTACCCAAAAAGAGAAAGGAACAGTATGTTCTTAAGCATTAGTGGAATACTGGGAATTCTGTGGGTGCTGGGGATGGTGTACGGTTACAGAATGGGCGGGGCGATCTACATTGTGCTGGCGGCTGCTATCGTTATGTTAGGTTTCGGGCTCCGTCAGTGGTGGCTGCGGCCGGTGGCATAAGCAGTGACCGGCTTGAGGCGCGGCAATTTTCTTTTTCCCACGATTATCAAGGTGACAGACAAGGCGGTCACCCGGTTCAAACGGTCGTGGTTTTGCCACGACAAAACACGACTAAGCCAAAATTGGAACTCCCGATTGCAAGCGCAGGATCCATACTTGTGGACTGACAACCCCCACTTTGTAGTCCGCTGAAAAGAGCCTCGACCTGCGTTCTGGTTACACCTGATGGCTAAGGGCTGCCGGACAGCGTAGCGTGCCGCCTGCGATAAAACAAAAACACAAAAGCGAAAGAAAATACAATGACCAGGAACAATGCGGTCGTGGCGATTTATAAGTCCCACACCGAAGCTGAAACCGCTGTCAAGGAACTGCAGCAATCGGGATTTGACTTGAAGAAACTCTCAATCATCGGACGCGACCATCACACGGATGAACACGTGGTCGGTTACTACAATGCCGGGGAGCGGATGAAATATTGGGGGAAAAAGGGAGCTTTCTGGGGCGGGATTTGGGGACTGTTGTTCGGTTCCGCGTTCTTTCTGGTTCCAGGCGTCGGGCCGTTGCTCGTGGCGGGGCCGCTCGTCGGCTGGATCATCGGGGGACTGGAAGGCGCGGTGGTGGTGGGTGGTCTGAGCGCGATTGGTGCCGGCCTTTACAGCCTGGGCATCCCCAAGGACAGCATTCTGCAATACGAGATCGCGCTGAAGACCGGCAAGTTTGTCGTGATCGCGCACGGTTCCGCCGGGGAAACGATTCACGCCCGGGAGATCCTCAACCGCACCAACCCGGATGAGTTGGAAGAACATCAACCTTCACATACCAGCCCCGCACCACAACTCGTGGGCGCATAGGCTGAGCACAGAACACAATCACCCAATAAAACAAAATCATCATTATGAAAAATAAAACACTATTCCTCACCGTCCTTTCCATCGCCGCTATGGCGGTAGGTTGCAATAAAGAGCAGACCGCCTCGCAGCAGATGGACAAGGTTCAAACCGAAACGACGCAGGCCGCGCAGGACATGAAGAGTTACACCTTCGCGCAGAAGGCTGAATTCATCAAAACCATGCAGGGGCAGTTGGACACTCTCAATAAGGATCTGGATCAACTCTCCGCCAAAATCGACAGTTCCAATGATGCGGTCAAGGCTGAGGCCAAACCCAAACTCCAGGGGTTGCGCGATCAGGTGGCCCAGTTGAATCAGCAGCTGGCTGATGCCCAGAACGCCACCGAGTCCACCTGGGACAGCGTCGAAGCCGGCTTCCAGAAGGCTTACGAAGCGACGAAGGACGGTTTCCAACAAACACGTCAGTGGGTGAGCGACAAAATCGCGCCTTGAGGTGAGGATAAACATTTTATGAATAAAACCAGACGCTTGGGCGTTAAAATCGGACTTGTATTATGCACTGCGCTCTTAGGCGCACTAACCGGATACACGACCTGCGGGCAACCGTCGGTATCGGTCGGGGTGAGTGTGTCGCTGCCCTCGGTGGAGATTCGCGCCGTAAGCGATTTTTATGAACCGCTCGCGCCGCAAGGGGAATGGATGGTTATTGGGTCCTACGGCCGCTGCTGGAGACCGCACCACGTTGAGGCGGATTGGCGCCCCTATTGCTACGGCAGCTGGCAAATGACCGACGATGGCTGGTATTGGGTCAGCGCCGAGCCGTGGGCCTGGGCCACCTATCACTATGGTCGCTGGGATTTCTCCGACCAATACGGCTGGTATTGGGTGCCGCAGACACAATGGGCACCGGCCTGGGTTTCCTGGCACAGCGGTGGTGGATATATTGGCTGGGCACCGTTGTACCCATCGAACGTGAGAGTCATCTCGCCACGAGCGTATGTCTTTGTCGAAGAACGGCATTTCATGGAGCCCGTCAGCCGTACCACAATTGTCGTCAATAACACCACCATCATCAACAAGACCGTGATCAACGAAGCTCCGGCCACCGCTACCGTCGAAAAGGTAAGTGGGCGAAAAATCCAGGCCGTCCCGGTTCAGGAACTGCGCCACCGGGATGAAGCCCCGGTCGCCGCGCAGCAACGAACACTGGCAGCGACCAGTGCCAAAAACATTCAGACGCCAGTTCCCAGCGCGGCACCACCCCCCGAAACGAAAGCCGTCGTGGCGCCTGAGCCATCACGGATTCAGCAACCCGCTGCCAGCACGCATGAGTTGGCAGCGCCGGCGCCGAAGCCTAGCCAGGCGCAGAGCGTGAAACACGAGCCCGTTCCCGCAGCGCCGGAATTCAAGCCTCAGGCCAAGCCTGAAGGCAATCATCCCCCGGCGATTACGGAACCACCCGGGCAGAATTCCAATAAACAATCGGTAAAACCGGAAAAGTCCGCCCAGCCACCGAAAACGAAAGTGCAGCAGGTGCCGAAACAGCCTGCCACGGACAAACCGGCCGCGGGTGGAAACAACGGAGCGAACCCGGCGGACAAAGGACAAGAAGATAAATCCAAAGACTAGCTGTGTGGGAGCAGGGAAGGGTGCGAAAGATTCGCCCAGGGTTGTGAGCGGCAACATCGGTTCCTGCCGCTCGGAGTGATTTACTGTAAACCAACAAAGCAAACAAAAGGACCGACCAATATGAACAAACAAACACAAGAAAAGAACAATGACATGGGCTCGCTCGCCGAAGATGCGCGCGCCTTGATGGCTGCCACCGCCGACGTGGCGGGCGAAAAAGTCGGGGATGCCCGCAAACGCCTCGCCGCCGCATTGGAAAGCGGCAAGGAAATCTATGGCCGCGTTAAAGAGAAGGCCGTCGAGGGCGCCAAAGCCACCGACGAGGCCGTTCACGAGCATCCTTATCAAGCCATCGGCATCGCCCTCGGGGTCGGCGCGCTCATCGGTTATTTCGTCGCCCGCCGGTGTTCCCGCCATGACGACTGATCCGGTCATGGAACCAGCCACCGTCCAGCTCGCACATATGTCGACGAGGTCGAAGCATTTCGCGCGTCGGTTATTGACCATCGGCGAAAACCGCCTGGAATTGTTGATGGTGGAAATGCAGGAGGAGCGCGAGCGTCTCCTGCACGCCATCCTGCTGGCGCTCGGCGTGGCGACGTTCGGCTTGCTGACCGGCATTGCGCTCAC
>JBGPDH010000103.1:0-11423 GCA_041482195.1 Verrucomicrobiia bacterium | reverse complement strand
TATTTCACAAAGCAGACTTTGCGCGCAAAAAAATAATGGAAATGCACCGGAACGTTGGAGAAGCGGTTGTTGTATTGCTCGTGCGGCAATTCGATGTTGAGGCCGATGGATTTGCCGCCGCCCTGGGCCGCGCCTTTGTTGGCGGCTTCCATGATGCCCGGGCCACCGCCGGTGATCACCGCGAGATTATGCTGCGCCAGGCCTTTGGCAATGGCCGTGGCGGCGTGATAATACCTGTCATTCGGGCGCATCCGGGCGGACCCAAAAATGGTGACGGCGGGGCCGGCCTGGGAAAGCGTTTGGAAGGAATCTACAAACTCGGCCATGATGCGAAAGATGCGCCAGGGATCCTCGCGGACAAAGGAAGTTGAGTCACTCATAGCCGCAGAATAATCAAGCGCCGGAAAATGAAAAGGCCGGAGACAAGACAAAATCTCCGGCCCGTGCTACTTATCCGGTTCCTCAAGAACAGCCAAGGCTTTCGCCGCAATTCAGGCACTTGTAACACGCGCCGTTGCGCACGGCCACATGGCCGCAGTTCGGGCACGTCGGCGCATCCTGCTGAAAGTGGGCCACGGAATCGCTTAAGCTTTTTACGCTGCGCCCGGCGGGCGCGTGATGACCGTTGCCGTTGCCGCTTTTCACTTCCAGCACGTCGTTTTCCTCGGCAATCGGCAGTTCAGGCACCGGGCGGTTTACCTTTTTTTTTAGCTCTTCCATCAAGCCGGGCATGGCCAGCTCCGGTTGATTGCGCGCGGCGGCGACACCTTCGCGGTAACCGGGAACGAATTGCAGCGCGAGCCAGCGGAACACGTAGTCGGTAATGGAGGCCGCGTTGCGGATTTCCGGGTTTTTGGTAAATCCGCTCGGCTCGAACCGTTGATGCGCGAATTTCTTTACGAGCGCTTCGAGCGGCACTCCATATTGCAGGGCAATGCTGGTCAGCGTGCCGATGCTGTCCATCAATCCGCCGATGGTCGAACCTTCCTTGGCCATCGTGATGAACAATTCGCCCGGCTGGCCATCCTCGAACAGCCCCACCGTCATGTAACCTTCGTGGCCGGCGATGTCGAATTTGTGCGTGACCGCCGTGCGCGTGTCCGACAGGCGGCGGCGCAGCGGTTTGCCGGACTCGGTGCGTAATTTGACAACTTCGGTTTCGAGTTCCTTGAGGTGGGCTGCAAGCGTCGAAGCTTCCGCCGTGGCCGCACCGCTGGAGCCGTCGCTGCTCTTTTTGGTGCTCAAAGGCTGCGAACGTTTTGAGCCGTCCCGGTAAATGGCGACACACTTGAGTCCCATTTTCCACGCCTGCACGTAGGTGTCGCGGATTTCCTCCACCGTGCTTTCCCTGGGCATGTTGACGGTCTTGGAAATGGCGCCGCTGATGAACGGTTGCGCGGCAGCCATCATCTTCAGGTGGGCCAGGTAATGAATGCTGCGTTTGCCTTTGAAGGGTTTGAAGGCGCAATCAAAGACCGGCAGATGTTCGGGCTTCAAACCGCTCCGTACGGGTTTGCCGTTTTCTTCCACATCTTCAATCGTGTCGAATTTTTCGATGTGCGCGATGATGTTTTTGACTTCCGCCTCGCCATAGCCGAGCCGGCGCAACGCATCCGGCACGCCGCGATTGACAATCTTCAACATGCCGCCGCCGGCCAGGAGCTTGTATTTGACGAGCGCAATATCGGGTTCGACGCCGGTCGTGTCGCAATCCATCAGGAACGCGATGGTACCGGTTGGCGCGAGCACGGTGACCTGTGCGTTGCGATAGCCGTGCTGACGACCTCTGGCGAGCGCACCTTTCCAGGTCTTGCGCGCCTCGTCCTTGAGATAGCCGAATTCCTTGCTCGGATGGATGTCTTCCACGGCATCGCGGTGCAGTTGGATGACATCGAGCATGGATTCAATATTATCCGGCTTGAGCGGCTTCGAAATGTGGGCGCAGCGGGCATCACGGTAGCCCGGGAACGGGCCGATGCCGGCGGCAATTTCCGCGCTCTGCTCGTAAGCGTGGCCGGTCATAATCGAGGTAATGGCCCCGGCGAGGGCACGACCTTCATTGCTGTCGTAGGGCAGACCATAACTCATGCAGAGCGAGCCGAGGTTGGCATAGCCGAGGCCGAGTGTGCGGAAAATGTGCGAGTTCTCGGCGATTTCCTTGGTCGGATAGCTGGCGTTGTCCACGATGATTTCCTGTGCGGTGATGTAGATCCGCACGGCGGACTTGAACCGTTCGACATCGAACGTGCCGTTTTCGCGCTTGAACTTCATCAAGTTGAGGGACGCCAGGTTGCAGGCGGTATTGTTCAGGAAGACGTATTCGCTGCACGGATTGGTGGAGTGAATCGGCTCGGTGCCCTTGCACGTGTGCCACTTCTGGATGGCGCCGTCGTATTGCATGCCCGGATCGCCGCAAATCCAGGTGCCTTCGGCAATCTTGTAAAGCAACTTCGCGGCGTCCTTCTTTTCAAGCGGCGTGCCGGTGGTGACGGCGCGCGTCTGCCATTCCCGCCCGGCGAGCGCGGCCTCCATAAATTCGTCGCCGGCGCGCACGGACAGATTTTCGTTTTGATACATCACGCTGCCGTAGGCATCGCCGTTGTAGGAACCGTCATAGCCATGTTCGATGAGTGCCCAGGCCTTCTTTTCCTCTTTTTGCTTGGCATCAATGAATTCTTCGATGTCACCATGCCAGTCGCGCAACGTGTTCATTTTGGCCGCCCGCCGGGTTTTGCCGCCGGATTTCACGACGTTGGCGACCTGGTCGTAGACCTTCAGAAAACTCATCGGGCCGCTGGGCCGGCCGCCGCCGCTGAGCTTTTCGCGGGCCGAACGGAGCGGCGAAAGGTCCGTGCCGGTGCCGGAACCGTACTTGAAGAGCATGGCTTCGCTGTGGGCCAGGCGCATGATGTCTTCCATGTTGTCCTCGACCGACTGGATGAAGCAGGCGCTGCCCTGCGGATATTCGTATTGCGTCGCTGCGCGTTCGGCCTGCTGTGCCTTGCGATTGAAATACCAGTTGCCCTTGCCGGAATTTTTGCCAATGCCGTATTGATGGTACAGTCCGACGTTAAACCAGACCGGTGAATTGAACGCGCCGTATTGGTTCAGGCAGAGCCAGGTCAATTCATCATAGAAAACCTCGCCATCGGCTTTGCTGAAATAGCCGTCCTTCACGCCCCAGTCGGCAAGGGTTCGTGAGATGCGATGGATGAGCTGGCGCACCGACGTCTCGCGCTCGGAAGTGTGTTGCTCGCCGTAAAAGTACTTTGAAACGACGACCTTTGTGGCCAGCAATGACCACGATTTCGGCACCTCGACGTTTTCCTGCTTGAAAATAACCTTGCCGGCGTCATCGGTGATTTCCGCCGTGCGACGGTCCCATTCGACCTGGTCGAACGGCTTGACCTTCGCGTCGCTGAAAATCCGCTCAACGCGCAACGATTTTTTCGCCGTGCTCATGTCTTTGCCTTTAATGCGCCCCGCGGTCACCGACGCGGTGCGTCGGCGGCTTTTTTGCGGCGCTGGTGCCATTACGTCCTCCCGTGCGTCAATCATGGTTATCCTTTCTAAAATGGTTGAAATTTCTTTTTCAGACAAATCACCCGACCGCCTCAGCCCAGAAGAACGGTCGGGAAAATCGACTTTTTGGCCTGCCTCTTGGGATTCCGCCATCCTGCCGATTTCCAACAAAACCCCATTTAGTGGGCAACATTCCGACCTTATACCCAACATATTGTGGTGACAAGAAAAATTTTCAAAAAAGTTACCCGAACGATATTCCCCGCGTAATAGCTGGAAAGAATCCGCGTCTGTGTTGCAAAAACGGCAACTTATTCGCCGCTGTGAACAACAAAATCAGCGCGATTTTTTGAAACGCGACGGGGCAAAACGACGGGGCCCTTTTCGAAACGAAGGTTTGGGTTTGCGGATGGGCTCAACGGTTTTTGGACGAGGTTTGGGCACCAACACGATGGGGCAACCTTCGTAGCCAAAGGCGCGTCGCATCTGGCCGGCTAGATACTTTTTGTACTGGTCGGAAAACAGTTCGTCACGGTTCACAAACAGCAGAAACGTCGGCGGCGCTTGTCTGACCTGTGTTGCATAGAAAAATTTCAGGCGATGACCCAGGTTGCTGACCGGCTGGCGGCGATCGACGGCGTCGCGCAAAGTCCGGTTCAGGATGGCCGTCGGAATTTTTTGCTGCAACTGCGCGGTGACGTAACGGATGGCTTCGAGCAGACGGTCGAGGTGGAAACCGGATTTGGCCGAGGTAAATATCACCGGCGCATAATCGAGAAAAAACAATTTCTTTTGCACCCAGGTGGCGAATTCGCCGAGCGTCGACATTTCCTTCTCCTGGCCTTCGCGTCGTTCCTTCCGTTTGCGTCGAGTGATTTCCTGCTCTCGCGCCTCGCGAACGTTTTCGTCAAACAAATCCCATTTGTTGACGACCACGATGCAGGCCTTGCGGTTCTCAACGATGACATCGGCAATTTTCTTGTCCTGTTCGGTAATGTCCATCTGTGCGTCGAGGACGAGTATGACGATATCGCAACGGGCGATGGAATCCTCCGCACGCTGGACGCTGAAGAATTCAATCGAATCATCCACGCGTCGTGTCTTCCTCATGCCGGCGGTATCTATCAAAACGTATTTTTGCCGCACGCCGTCGGTTTCAACCTCGAACGGCACGTCAATCGCATCACGCGTCGTGCCGGGAATCGGCGAAACAATCACCCGCTCGGACTGGGTTAAGGCATTGATAATGGACGATTTGCCGACGTTGGGACGGCCAATGATGGCCAGTTTCAATGTGGGCGAGTCAGTAGTCAGTGGTTGGGAGTCAGTAGCCGGTACATTCGGGTCGCTATCTGTTTTGCCACTGACTGCTGACTGCGGACTGCTAACTTCAGGTAACAGGGCAATCGCCGCTTCCATCAACTCATTGATTCCGCCACCATGAATGGCGCTGACGGGAAAGATTTTCTCGAAACCGAGTCCGGCGAATTCGTCCGCGTCCTTTTCGGCGCGGCTGGTGTCCACCTTGTTGGCGGCGACCAGAATGGTATTTCCGCTTTTGCGCAAACGCGCGGCGACTTCGCGGTCCAGCGGCACGATGCCTTCCTGCACATTGACGACCAGAATGATCGCGCTGGCGGCTTCGATGGCCAGATCCACCTGCTCCAGCGCGGCTTTGATGATGACGTCATCGGATTTTTCACGGCGCAATAGGCCGATGCCGCCGGTATCCACGAGCGTGAACGCGCGCCCCTGCCACTCGGCCTCGGCGGTGACGCGATCGCGCGTGACGCCGGGCTGGTCGTGTACGATGGCAATGCGCTTGCCGACGATACGGTTGAACAGCGCTGACTTGCCTACATTCGGCCGGCCGACAATAGCAATTAAGCATGACACATGCGCAGGATGAAGCAGTTTCCGATTAAGCGGAAGTTTTTCCGTCAATTGAATTGTCTTGCTTTCAGAGACGATTGTGTCAGAAAAGCCGTAGTGAACCATGGGAGGTTCACTGGCTTACCGAAACCAACGAGAACCCTGAAAGAAAGCTATTATCTATGAATGATACTGCAAATACGGCAGGCGCCACGGCCATGGGTTTAGGCATGATGCTGTTTGTTTTATTGATTGGCCTGGTGGTCTATGTGTTCTTTTGTTTCTGCTACAAACGCATTTGCGAAAAATGCAGCATAACTCCCGGAGTACTCATCTGGATTCCCATTATTCAACTCATTCCCCTGTTGCAAGCGGCCAAAATGCCGGTCTGGATGATTCTTCTTTTCCTGATTCCCCTGGTAAATATCGTGGTCTTCCTGATGATGTGGGTAAAAATCTGCCAGGCGCTGGGGAAAACCGGGTGGCTGGTGATTATGTTATTCATCCCGATTCTTAATTTGATTTTTGTCCCTTACCTCGCTTTTTCGGAATAAAAATCACTACAGTTTCCCCATCAAACCCCTGGCGCGGCGGATCCAGACGCGGTCGCGTTTGCGCTGGAAGGCCGGCGCATGAATGTCGTCGCTCAAGACATCCTTGAGTTCGGCGCGGGCGAGATCGGATTGGTTTTTGGCGATGTATAGTTCGGCCAATTGGACCTTGGCGCGGGGATAGGAATGATTTTGCGTGATGTGTTGCCAGTAGAGCAGCGCGTTGTCGGTTTCGCCCAGGGCGGTGAGCGTCTCGGCCATGGCCATCATCGAGTATCCGTAATCGTGATCCGGCTTTTCGTGCATAACGCTTTCGAGCAGCGGCCGGGCTTCGGCGGGTCGTTTTAACCGGAGCAGGCATTGGCCAAGGTGCGCCCGGGTGTCAATGTCGTTTGGGTCGCGTTCCAGCGCGGCGCGGTAACATTTTTCCGCCTCCTCCAGTTTACCGCGCTGGAAATAGAGGTCGCCGAGCTGGAAGTGGTGGTAGGCATTGTCCAGGTGATGGATTTGCGCCTGGAGTTCCCTGATGCGTTTGCGGCTTTGCGCGCCGGGCAGTTCAAAGCCGCGCATCGCGGCCGGCGACGCGCGATAAACCATGAAATAGTACAGGATGGATGAAAGCCCCCAACCGATGAAAATGAAAACCGCCCAAATCCATTCGCCATTGCGGATGGCATGGATAAGCATCCAGATTTGAAACGCCGTAATCACCAGCCAAAGCGGATTGGCCAGGAGGAACTGCCAATTTTCGATGTTCGTGAAGAGAGAGGCGAACATGGCGCGAAGTTAAATTAAAAATGTAAAAGTTAAATATTAAATATCACTGCTCTCCCGCGGCTTTGCGTTTAACCTCGAGAAATGATTTCTGCGGACGTCAAAAAGAATTTGCGCCGGGCCTATGCATTGATGCGTGCGCAATTTGGTCACCTGCACTGGTGGCCCGGAGAGACGCCGTTTGAAGTCTGCATTGGCGCGATTCTCACCCAAAACACCGCCTGGAAAAATGTCGAGCGTGCCATGGCCAGTCTCAAGGGTGCACAGGTGCTGGAACCCAAAAAACTGTTTGCGCTGCCGAAGTCGAAGCTGGCGCAGTTGATCCGTCCGTCCGGTTATTTCAATGTGAAAGCACGGCGGTTACGATCATTTCTGCGCGTGCTGATGGTGGATTTTAACGGCGATCTGGAACGACTGTTGGCGGGAGAAGCTTCAGTCGTTCGCGCGCGTTTGCTGGCGGTCAACGGCATCGGGCCGGAAACGGCGGACAGCATGTTGTTGTATGCTGGCGGGCATCACAGTTTTGTCGTTGATGCTTACACCCAGCGGATCTTCCAGAGGCATGGATGGAGCCGGAAGTCAGAGGGCAGAGGTCGGACGGCAGAACTCGGAAATTCAGGGGCAAGTGATTACGATGAATTGAAGCTGCTGTGCGAAACGGCGTTGGGTCAGAAAACCGGCGCGGCACGTTTGGATTACTGGCAGGATTATCACGCGCAACTGGTGATGGTGGGCAAGCATTTCTGCCGGACGCGCTTGCCGCTTTGCGAACAATGCCCGCTCAGGCCGCTGCTCCCGAAAAATTGAATAAAAAGTCGCGGGCAATGTCCATGTATGCAAACGAACTGTTTCACTTGTTTTCAGTGCAGTTCGCGTTAATTATCTGGGGTCTGCCAGCATGAATCCAGCGCTCATCATCGTGCCAACTTACAACGAACGGGAAAATCTCCCGCGCATCGTGCCACGGCTCTTATCGCTGCCGGTCAAGGTCGAATTACTGGTGATCGACGGCAATTCAACCGATGGCACGGGAAAAATGGCCGATGAACTTGCAGCCAAACACCCGGAGGTTCATGTCCTCCACGAAACGAAGAAGTGCGGGCTCGGACGCGCCTATATCGCCGGCTTCAAATGGGCATTGGAGCGCGGCTACGAATTTGTTTTTGAAATGGACGGCGATATTTCGCATGACCCGGATGACATTCCGAAATTTTTGGACGCGGCCAGGAATCAAAACGCCGATCTGGTACTCGGCTCGCGCTATACCGGTGGTGTACGCGTGCTGAATTGGCCGCTCAAGCGACTGCTCCTGAGCCGGTGCGCCGGCATTTACGTCTGGCTGGTGACCGGAATGCCGTTCACCGATCCCACCGGCGGTTATAAATGTTTCCGACGCCGGGCGCTGCAAGCGATCAACCTGGACACCGTGAGATCCGACGGTTACAGTTTCCAGATCGAAATGACGCACCGGCTCTGGCGTGACGGGTTCAGTGTGGTTGAGGTGCCGATCACCTTTACGGAGCGTGTTGAGGGCAGTTCCAAACTGACGCGCCACATCATTAACGAAGCCTTCTGGATGGTTTGGCGGCTGTGGATTCAAAACATTTTCCGGCGTAAACCACGCTTAAAACCTGAACGTTTGCGGCAAGATGCCGTCAAACCCTAAACGTCAAAGGAAATGCGATGAAGATGAATTTGATGGTCATGCTTGCCCTGGCAGGATGGGTTTCCCTCGGCCTGCCGGTCCAGGCGGCGCCACGGCCTAAAGTTGGCGACCCGGCACCCTTGTTCAGCGGCCAGGACCAGGATGGTAAAACTATAGCGCTGGCCGATCTGACCGGCAAAAAAATCGTGCTGCTCTATTTTTACCCGAAGGATTTCACATCCGGCTGCACCAAAGAAGCTTGCGGCTTTCGGGACCGCATGGGCGACCTGCAAAAGGATAACGTCGAAGTCGTGGGTGTCAGTTTTGATTCCGCCAAAAGTCACCAGGAGTTCGTCGCAAAGTACAAGCTGAATTTTCCCCTGCTGGCCGATCCCGACGGGAAGATTGTGAGCCTCTACGGCGTCCGCATGGATCATTTGGACATGGCCCACCGCGTCAGTTTCCTGATCGGCCTGGATGGCAAGATTGTTCACGTCACCGATGCGGGCAACCCTGCCGTTCATTTTGAAGAGATGGAGGCCGCCATCGCCACCCTCAAAGCAAAGCCGGATCAGCGCTGAAACATCTTTTTCACCGGCGTCACGCTTTTTATTCTTCTCCTGTGCCACTCCAAATCGGCGACCGACTGGGTTTGACCATCAATGACATTGCGTTTGGCGGCGAAGGCGTCGGACGCGTGAATGATTTTGTCGTATTCGTGCCGTTCGTGCTGGTTGGCGAAAGCGTGGAAGTGGAAATTTTTGAGGTAAAGAAACATTTTGCCCGGGCAAGGCTGGTGCGTGTGGAAAAACCCTCGGCGGAACGGGTCGAGCCGGCGTGCCGTTACTTTGGCCGCTGCGGCGGATGCCAATATCAGCATATTACCTACGCTGCACAACTGCAGCTCAAGCAAAAGCAAATCGCGGATTTGTTTGAACGGATTGGAAAATTTCCGCCGGAGGTGGTGGCGCAGGTCATTCCCTGTCCGCAACCCTTCAGCTATCGCAACCGTATCATGGTCCGGAGTCAGTGGAACAAACCGGAACAAAAATTAAACATTGGGTTTGTGCGCTGGGACGGCGGCCTGGTGGAGGACATCGAAGAGTGCCGGATCGCCGAACCGGCCCTGAATGAACAGCTCCAGGGAGTTCGCGCGCATCCCCCACCGCGCGGAGGCCTGAAAGTGGTGCTGCGTACCCTGCCGGAGGGTTGGGATGTCCCGGCAGATTCCTTTTTTCAGAACAATTTTTTCCTGTTGCCGAAACTGGTGGAGACCGTGCGTGAACTGATTTCCGCGGGAGCTGCGCGCCATTTGGTGGATTTGTATTGCGGCGTCGGTTTTTTTGGAATCGAACTGGCCGATACGGTCGAATCTTTTGTGGGGGTGGAATACGACCAGCGCGCGATCCGGGCGGCACAAAATAATGTCCGGGCGCGGCAGATTGCCAATGGCCAATTCATTTCTGCGAAGGTGGAAGAAACCTTGCCGCGACTGCTGAAAGAATTCTCGGCTGACCAGACCGCCATTTTGCTGGATCCCCCACGAAAAGGCTGTGTGCCGCAAACCTTGAAACTGTTGCGCGAGGGCGCTCCGGCGCAAGTCATCTATGTCTCGTGTCATCCGGCCACCATGGCCCGGGACTTGAACATTTTGTGTGCGGACGGTGTCTTTGAATTGGCCGGGGTGCAACCGTTGGATATGTTTCCACAAACCCAGCACGTCGAGTGTGTGGCCGAATTACGCAGAAAAGCTTGCCAAGTTGACTGACATGGATTCAACTGAACAAACCCGATGATAACGGACGTGCAAACGGATCCGCGGAGAGGTTTTGTTCCGCGCTTATTGCCGTGGTTACTGGCAGCGGTGGTGCTGGTGGTTTATCTGTTGTCCCTCAACTACGGGGTTTCGCTTCTCAATCTTACCGCCGTGGCCCGGACATCCGGTTGGATGTGGCAGCCTGAAATTTTCAACCCGGTTTCTTCGATCGTTACCTATCCCTTGCGCTGGCTGCCGGCCGCGCAAATCCCCCTGGGGTTGAACTTGTTTTCCGCGGTGTGCGCCGCGCTGGCGCTGGGGTTGCTGGCACGGTCGGTGGCCGTGCTGCCCCATGACCGGACGGAGGCGCAACGCCGACGCGAACAGAGTCCCTTTTCATTATTGACCATCCGCAATGCCTGGTTGCCTCCGGTTTTCGCCGTGGCGGTGTGCGGACTGCAACTCACCTTCTGGGAATGCGCGACGAATTACACGAGCCAGGCGTACTCCATGGGTGAAATGTTCAACCTGTTGCTGTTCGCGTTTGTCATTTGGTCTTTGTTGGAATACCGCCTGGACGAGCAGGAGTGGCGGTTGTTTGTGGCGGCATTCGTTTATGGCGCGGGTATGACCAACGACTGGGCGATGGAATGTTATTTTCCCGCTTTTCTTGCGGCTCTCATCTGGATACGCGGGCTCAGCTTTTTCAATGCGCGATTTCTCGGGACGATCACGCTCTGTGGCCTGGCGGGAATGTTATTTTACCTGTTGTTGCCGTTGGCGGTGGCGGTCTCAGGCAAAGTTCCGCTCACGTTCTGGCAGACGTTGCATTTGAATTTGACGACTCAGTTCTCTGTCTTCGGGGCTTTTTTTGAAAACGGCGAAGTGCGAAAACTGCTGGGCTTGATGTCATTAAGCTCGTTGGCCCCGGTCTTAATGATGTCGATCCGCTGGCATTCGAGTTTCGGTGACACCAGTCAGATGGGCCGGGCGCTGGCCTCCCTCATGTTCCATTTTGCGCATGCCGTCTTTCTGTTCGTTTGCATTTGGGTGGCTTTTGATCCGCCATTTAGCCCACGTGAAAAAGGTTTTGGATTGACCCTGTATTATTTGAGTGCGCTCAGTGTGGGGTATTACAGCGGATATTTTCTCCTCGTTTTCCGGAGAGAGCTTGGCACGCGTTTCCAGGTCCGCGGAGCTCCTCCGATTAATTTCCTGAATTTTCTGGCTGTCGTCGCGATCTGGCTGCTCTTTATTTCAGCCGTGGCAGGATTGATTTACAAAAACGCACCGTTGGTTCGTG
>JBGPDH010000102.1:0-11486 GCA_041482195.1 Verrucomicrobiia bacterium | reverse complement strand
CGATATTTCTTGAAGGCAGGAGCAAATGAAGTACATTTCCGCCTGTAAGAAAGGCAGCCAAAACGCACCGGAAAAGGGAAGCTGCGGAATTTAACGGATTATGACGCTTTCGCGAGTCCTTCAAGTCCTGTCACGGGCACCAAAACACAATGGCCGGGCCTTGTTCTGCCCACGGTGAAAGCTGAGAAATTGCAGGGAAATCGGTTCGACAGTGAACCCGTCGCACGGTAGTCTCACGGTTAGAGCATGAAAGTCCTGTTTCTGAACGGCCCGAATTTAAATCTGCTCGGACAGCGCGAACCGGAGGTTTATGGTCGTCTCACCCTGGGCGATATTGAAGCCAAAGTCCGCGAGCGCGCCGGCGAGCTGAAGATAACGGTAGACTTCCGCCAGTCCAATTTGGAGGGAGAGCTGGTGGATTGGATTCAACAGGCAAAGGGACAATTCGACGTGATTGTTCTGAACGCGGCCGCCTATACCCACACCAGCGTAGCATTGCGAGATGCGATTGCAGCCGTGGAAATTCCGACCATTGAGATTCATCTTTCAAATGTTCATGCGCGTGAAAAATTCAGACAAAAATCACTCATCGCACCGGTTTGTACCGGCCAGATCGCTGGATTCGGCGCAAAATCCTATATATTGGCACTTGAAGCGTCCGTTGACGTTAAAGTAAACAAGAAACATTAATTAATGACCATTTTTATACGATTTTAAACCTGTTAATCATAGTTTGTTTTACCTCTTGACGTAGGTGTTTCATAGTAATAAAGTGTTTCAAATTCGTAACCGAAATAGGCAGGGTCGTACCACGGCTGCTGTTTTTTTACTTATAGGCAAACAGGTGTTTTTTGCAACTTTAACGAGACCGAAACGTGGATCTTAAAGATATTAAGGCCATAATTGACCTGATGAAGAAGAACTCCATTACGGAGTTTGAACTGGAACGGCAAGATTCCAAGATCAGGTTGAAGCGCGGGTTCAATGGTTCCGGGAATTCACCTGCTTCTTACGAGGAGTCAGCAGCGCTTCCGTCCGTTTCACCAATGGTCGCAGCTCCTCCTGCCATACCGGTTATACCTGTGGCGGTCACTGGGGAAATTGAAATCAAATCCCCGATGATCGGTACGTTTTACCGGGCGCCGTCCCCTGAAGCTGCGAGCTATATTGAAATCGGTTCTGAAGTCAGTCCCGACACCGTGGTTTGCATCATCGAGGCCATGAAAGTGATGAATGAAATCAAAGCGGAGACCAAGGGTGTTATTACCCAGGTATTGGTCGAGAACGCCAAGCCGGTGGAATTCGGGCAGCCCTTGTTCAAAGTGCGTCCGACTTGAAGGGCGTCTTTAAAGCCTTTTCATCTTCACTGAAAATTCATGTTTGAGAAAGTTCTGGTCGCCAATCGCGGTGAAATAGCCGTTCGGATTATTCGTGCCTGCAAGGAATTGAATATCCGGACGGTGGCGGTTTACTCTGAGGCGGATGTCAACTCGATGCACGTTCAGCTGGCCGACGAGGCCATCTGTATCGGCGGCCCACCGGCCTCGGAAAGTTACCTGCGCATCGATAGAATCATCAGCGCCGCAGAAATAACGGACGTGGATGCGATTCACCCCGGTTACGGTTTCCTTTCCGAGAACACCCACTTCGCGGAAGTCTGTGACAGTTGTAATATTCGATTCATCGGGCCCAGTCCCCGCGCGATGCAATCCCTCGGGGACAAAGCGGTCAGCCGGATGTTGGCGAAAAAAGTCGGGGTGCCCACACCGCCGGGGTCGGATGGCGCAATTGAAAAGGAACAGGACGCCCTGGCCATCGCCAAGCGGATCGGTTACCCGGTGATGATCAAGGCGGTGGCCGGTGGCGGTGGCCGCGGGATGCGCGTGGCGCATAATGATATTTCCCTGGTGAAGGGATTTCACACGGCCCGTTCCGAGGCCGAGAAGGCGTTCGGCAACTCCGGCGTTTACATCGAAAAGTTCATCGAAAACCCGCATCACATCGAAATTCAGGTTCTCGGCGACAACAAGGGGCACATCATTCATCTGGGTGAACGGGATTGTTCCATCCAGCGCCGGAACCAAAAAGTCGTTGAAGAAGCGCCGTCACCACTGCTGGAACATAAATTCCGGAAATTGCGGGATCGGATCGGCAAGGCGGCCGTCAAAATTGCCGAGGCGGCCCACTATACCAGCGCCGGCACGGTCGAATTCATCGTGGATAACTCCGGCAATTATTATTTCCTCGAATTCAACAAGCGCATTCAGGTCGAGCATCCCGTCACCGAGGAAGTGACGGGCATTGACCTGGTGCGTTACCAGATCATGCTGGCGATGGGTGAGCCCCTGCGTCATTCGCAGAGTGACATTCAAATCAAAGGTCACGCCATCGAATGCCGCATTAACGCCGAGGATCCCTTTGATGATTTTCGGCCCAGCCCCGGCCGGGTGGAGATGTATTATCAACCGGGAGGCCGTGGTGTGCGGGTGGACACTCACGCTTATGCCGGTTATACCATCCCCTCGACTTATGATTCCATGATCGGCAAGCTGATCACGACCGGCAATGACCGGCGGGAAGCGATGGATCGGATGAATCGCGCGTTGTCCGAGTACATGATTACCGGCATCAAGACCAATGTCTCCTTCCAACAGGCCATCATGCAGGACCCGAACTTCCGGCGCGGCGTGTACTCGACCAGTTTTATTGAACAACTGCTGGGCGGCGCCCGGCGGGAATTGATTGATGAGAAGGCCTGAGGGCCAGCGACTTTTTGTTGACTTTGCTCAGGTTTCTGTTAAAAACGTCGGCGCTTCGTTCAACGATGAACGGTGCTGGTGTCAACAAGACAGATTGTACGTGATAGCTAAGAAAGCGACATTCAGTGAACCTGCCGGTGCAGTCCTCCCACGTGTTTTCTTGAACGGACGTAATCACTTATGAACCCAACCAGACTGTTTGTAGGTAACCTCTCGTACCAAACCGGGGAAAACGATTTGCAGGAATATTTTGCTCAGGCGGGCACGGTGACCTCGGTCAATCTGATGCTGGATAAAACGACCGGTAAATCGCGCGGTTTTGCGTTTGTGGAGTTTGCCGAACCCGAAGCGGCACAGCGCGCCATTGATCAGCTGCATAACAAGGAATTTCAGGGCCGGCAGTTGTCCATCAATATCGCACGTCCGCGCGAGGAGCGTCCGCCGCGCTGAGATAACCATCGGGGTGAGCCGCGCGGGGAACGCCGTGAACGACAGTGATTCCAGGATGTACCGCATTCCGGGCCGTGAGGTTGGGCCGTTGGCTTCGCGGAATAAGGGTTTGACACCGGCGGGAAGCTGTTTATCTTAGACAAACAAAGACAAGTTTATGGCTGAGACACCTCCGAATATTTCTCCGGGTGCTGTGCTGCCGCCGAAAAAGGAAACCGGCAAAGTTCAGCCCAAGAAAGAAACCGTCCGTATCAATTTGCCACCCAAGCCGTCCGCGGCGCCGACGATCAAGTTGCCGACGTTGCCGCCGGGCGGCCCGACCGGTGCGCCCAGCGCCATTCCGGCTCCAACCCCGGCCCCGCAGGCAGCCGCACCCCGACCCGCAACGGCAGCCGCTGTACCCGTCAGCCAGGCGCGTCCGGCCCCGGTCGCTCAACGAGCCATGGTAGCGGCCCCGGCCATCAGTGGACTGGACCGGATGCTCATCGTAGCCGCCGCCGCCGCCGGGGTGTTTGCCCTGGCCACGGTGATCTGGATGATGCTGATCCCGACCGCGTGAGGTTTTCGGACTTTATTTTTAACCCTGAATTTGTTTTGACGTATGGCTTCACCTCTTATTGTCACGCTCACACAGGAAAACTTTGCCCAACTGGTTTTGCAGTCGCCAGCGCCGGTGTTGGTGGATTTCTGGGCCGAATGGTGCGGTCCCTGCAAGATGATTGCGCCGTTGCTGGATGAACTCGCCGACGAGTATGATGGCAAGGTGATAGTGGGCAAGGTCAACGTGGATGAGCAACAAGCACTGGCCGCCGAGTACGGTGTCCGGGCCATTCCGACCCTGCTCGTTTTCCAAAACGGGCAGGTGGCCGACCAGATTGTGGGTGCGCGCAGCAAGCGCGACTTCAAGGCCAGTCTCGACCGCGTTGCGGCCTGAGCCCCGCGCGGGCGTATGGCATTCATCGTCACGCCCCGGCAGCTGGATCAACGGGCCGAACTGTTTCATCAACTCGCCCAGCTGACCTCGGCCGGTATCGGAATCCTCCCGGCACTGGAACAAATCAAGCGCAGCCCCCCGTCCCGTTCCTATCGCAAGCCTTTACAGGGACTTTTGGACGGGCTGGCCCGTGGTGCGACCGTGGCGGAAGCCTTAAATCAACTCGGCTGGCTGCCCGCATTTGATCTGGCCCTGATCGAGGCCGGGGAACGCAGCGGACGAATGGATGCCTGTCTCCGTCTCCTCGCCGAATACTACACTGAGCGCGCCCGGCTCATCCGCCAGACCATCGCCGATTTAATGTATCCGGTATCGGTCTTTCATCTCGCTATTTTTGTCTCGGCCTTCCTCGAATTCCTCTGGTCTGGTCCGTGGCTCCTGGTTTTGTTGGGCGGACTGGTTCCACCCTATGCCGCCACGGCCTTCCTGATTTATGCCGGCCAGGACAGGCGCGGCGAGGCCTGGCGGACGAAAGTGGAAGCGATTGTGCGTTTTATTCCTGTTTTGGGGACGGCGCGACATTGTCTGGCGCTGGCCCGGCTCGCGGCGGCACTCGAAGCCCTGATCAGCGCCGGCGTCAATATCTTCGAGGCCTGGGAGCTGGCGTCAGCGGCGAGCGGTTCGCCGGCCTTACGCCGCGCCGTGGCGGGCTGGAGGCCAAATTTGAACGCCGGACAAATGCCGTCTGAAGCGGTGCATGCCTGCCGGTTGTTTCCTGAAATGTTCGCCAATTTTTATTCCAGCGGCGAGGTCAGCGGTAAACTTGACGAATCCCTGCGCCATCTAAACCGGCTTTACAGTGAAGAAGGCTTGCGCAAACTCCACTTCGTTTCCATGTGGGTGCCGCGTTTCCTTTATTTTATGGTGGCTCTTTTCGTCGGTTACATCGTAATCCGGTTCTGGACCAATTACTTCAATCAGATTTCCGACATCACCCGGGGGTTTTAATTCCCCTTTGCCCACCGGGTGTCCGCCAATTAACTTCGTCCCATGACGTTGACCGAATTACTTGCCAATGAAGAACTGCGACGGCAGGAGTTTCCCGTCGTGCGTGATAAAATTTATCTGGCGCACGCCGGGGTTTGTCCTTTACCCCGGCGCGTGGCGCAGGCCATTGCGGATTACGCGCAACGCAGCATGACCGACGACCAGGAAACCCTGGTTTTTCCCCGGCGGATAAACGAAGGCCGCAAACTCGCGGCGCAATTGCTCGGTTGCCAGCCGGAAGAAGTTGCGTTTGTCGGGCCCACGTCGCTGGCCCTGAGCTTCGTCGCCGCCGGGCTGAAATTTCGCAAGGGCGACAATATCCTGATTTACCACGATGATTATCCGTCGAATGTTTATCCCTGGATGGCATTGGCCGAGCATGGGGTCGAGGTGCGCCTGATGAATACGAGCGCTCTCGGGGTGATTCGCCCAAAGGACGTGATGGGGCAGGTGGATGAAAACACGCGGTTGGTCGCGCTGGCTTCCTGTCATTTCATCACCGGCCAGACCCTCGAACATGCGGTCATCGGAAAATACCTCCGCGAGCAGGGGATTCTTTTTTGTCTGGATGCCATTCAAACGGTGGGCGCCTTTCCGACCCGGGTGGAACAGGTGGATTTTCTGGCGGCCGACGCGCACAAGTGGCTGCTCGGCCCCTGTGGCGCCGGCGTGCTGTATGTTCGACGCGAAGTGCAGGACCGCCTAAACCCGCCGATTTATGGCTGGCACAATGTCCGCAATCCGAATTTTGTGGCGCAGGAAAAAATCGTTTTCCGCAGTGGCGCAACGAAATATGAAGCCGGTACGCACAATCTGGCAGGGTTGATTGGACTGATGGCTGCGATGGAACTGGCCCTGGAACTCGGTGTGGAAAACATCGCGGCCGAGTTGCTGCGCAAGCGCACCTGGCTCGTACCCGCGTTGAAATCCAAGGGTTACACGGTCTTAAACGCCGATGCGAAACCGGAAAATGCCAGCGGGATCGTTACCTTTTTCCAGCAAGGCAGGGACTTGCCGGCACTGCACAAAACACTGGCGGAATCCGGCGTGGTCGCGTCGCTGCGGACCGATCGTGCGGGGAAGAATTATATCCGGCTTTCGCCGCATTATTACAACACGGACGCGGAATTGCGACGCGTGCTGGAATTGTTGTAGGCGCGCGAGCGCCACAGATAATAGATGGCTGGATAGACCACCAGCACGCTGACGGTGGAGGTGATGACGCCGCCAACCATCGGCGCGGCGATGCGTTTCATGACATCCGCGCCCGTACCATGACTCCACAAGATTGGCGCCAGGCCGGCGATGATGACGCAGGCGGTCATGACTTTGGGGCGCAACCGTTTCACCGCGCCGTGATAAATGGCATCCCGCAAATCCGCCAGATTCCGCATCAATCCCTTTTGTTTCCATTCGTCTAAGGCGAGGTCGAGATAGAGCAGCATGATGACGCCGGTTTCAGCGTCCAGCCCCGCGAGCGCGATGATGCCGACCCAGACCGCCACGCTCAAATTGTAGTGCAGCAGATACAGCGTCCAAAAGGCGCCGACGAGCGAGAACGGCACCGCCAGCAGCACGATGGCGGTTTTAAGCAACGAACGCGTATTCAGATAAATGATGAGCGTGATGATGAGCAATGTCAGGGGCACAACCATCAGCAACCGTTGCTTGGCGCGCAGCATGTATTCGTATTGGCCGCTCCAGAAGAGATTATAGCCGGGCGGCAATTGAATTTGCCCGGCGGCGATGGCGGCGTTCACGGCGTGCATGGCGTTCTGAACGTACGTGCCGACGTCCACGTCACGGATGTCTACATAGACCCAGTCGTTGGGGACTGCCCCCTCGGTTTTAATCTCCATCGGGGCGTCCACGACCTTGATGCTGGCCAGTTCGCCCAGCGGAATCTGGGCGCCGGTGGGTGTGGGAATAACAATGTCGTGCCTGAGCGAATCCAAATCGGAACGGAAATCGCGGTCGTAGCGAAGATTCACTGTATAACGTTGCAGGCCTTCCACGGTGGTGGTGAGCGGCATGCCGCCCAGCGCCACGGACAATACGTCCTGCACATCGCCGATGGTGAGGCCGTAACGCGCGATGGCGTCGCGGTTGATTTTAAACTCGATGTAACGCCCGCCGGTGATGCGTTCGGCAAACGCGCTGGCGGTACCGGGCACCTTGCGAACGACCGCTTCCACTTCAGTGCCAATACGTTCGAGGGTGGCCAGGTCCGGTCCGGCGATCTTGATGCCGACTGGCGTCTTGATTCCGGTGGACAACATGCTGATGCGCGTGGCAACGGGCATGGTCCAGAGATTGTTAAGGCCGGGGATCACGATGGCGGCATTCATTGCCTGCTCCAATTCATCCGGCGTGCGCCGGCGGTGCGCGATGGCCTTGCCGTTGTCGTCCTGAATGTCCACGGCGGGCCACTCGGCTTCCGGCTTGAGGCGGATGGTGGTTTCAATCATGTCCATCGGCGCAGGATCAGTGGCGGTCTCGGCGCGGCCGGCCTTGCCAAAAACGGTTGCCACCTCGGGAAAGGATTTGATGATCCGGTCGGTGACTTGAATCAGCTCACGCGCTTTGGTCGGGGAAATGCCCGGAAACGTCGTAGGCATGTAAAGCAAATCACCTTCGTACAGCGGTGGCATGAATTCCGAGCCAATGCTTTGATACGGGAAAAGTTTCCCCGCGGCAAAGGCGAGTTCCTGCGCACGGCCTTGCGGAAGCAGGTGTGCCACAACCGAATTCCACGGGAAAAACACCCAGCCGACAACCAGGCCGCCACCCACCACCACCAGCCAGCGATACTTGATAGCCAGGTCCACTACCGGATGGTAAAGCCAGATCAGGAAACGGTTGATCGGATTTTTTTCCTCCTTCGGAATTCTTCCACGGATGAACCAGCCCATCAGCACCGGGGCCAGCGTAATGGACAACAGCGCCGCGGCCGCCATCGAATACGTCTTGGTGAAGGCCAGTGGCTTGAACAGCCGGCCTTCCTGCTCCTGCAGGGTGAACACCGGCAGGAATGAAACGGTGATGACCAGCAGCGAATAAAACAGCGCCGGCCCCACTTCAATGGAGGCGTTACGGATGATTTCCCAATGCGGCTTTTGGCCCTGGTCGCGCTCCAGATGTTTGTGGGCGTTTTCAATCATGATGATGACCGCGTCCACCATCGCGCCGATGGCGATGGCGATGCCACCGAGGGACATGATGTTCGAACTGATGCCCTGCCCAAACATGACGAGAAATGAAATTAACACCGCCACCGGCAAGATGATGATGGCGACCAGCGCGCTGCGCAGATGCAGCAGAAACGCCAGGCACACGAGCGCGACCACAATGCTTTCCTCGATGAGCTTTTCCTCCAGCGTGGCGACGGCGCGGTCAATCAGTGCCGTGCGGTCGTAGGTGAAGGTGACCTTCACATCCGGCGGCAGGGCTTTCATCGCCTGATCCAGTCGCTGTTTCACGTTTTGAATCACCTGGTAAGCATTTGCGCCATAGCGCACGACCACGATGCCGCCGACGGTTTCACCGTCGCCATTCAAATCGGAGATGCCGCGGCGCATGTCGGGTCCGAATTGAATATTAGCGACATCACGCAGCAGGATCGGCACACCGTTATTGCCGACACCAACGGCGACCTTCTTTAAATCTTCGAGATTTTCGATGTAACCCTTGACCCGCAGGATGAATTCACGCTCGGAAAGCTCGAGCGAACGGCCGCCGACCTCACCATTACTGCGCTCGATGGCCTGGCTTACTTCGCTCAGGGAAAGGTTGTAGGCGCGCAGCTTCGTCGGGTCCACTGTGACCTGGTATTGCTTCACGAAACCGCCGATGGACGCGACTTCCGACACCCCTGGCACGGCCGTGAGTTGATATTTCAGGTACCAATCCTGAATCGAGCGGAGGTCGGCGAGGTTGCGGTTGGTGGAATTGATGGAATACATGAATGCCCAGCCGACACCCGTGGCATCGGGACCCAGTGTGGGTGTGACACCGCGCGGCAGTTGCCCGCTGATGCTGCTCAAATATTCCAACACCCGGCTGCGCGCCCAGTAGGGATCAGTACCGTCGTCAAAAATGACATACACGAACGAGTAACCGTAGAAGGAATAGCCGCGCACCACCTTCGCGCGCGGTACGGAAAGCATTTTGGTGGTGATGGGGTAGGTGACCTGGTCTTCAACAATGTTCGGCGCCTGGCCTTCCCATGGGGTGTAAATGATGACCTGCGTGTCCGAAAGGTCGGGAATGGCGTCGAGCGGAATATTTTTGACGGCGTAAACGCCGCCAAGAACCAGCGCCATCGTCGTCAATACGACGATGAACTTGTTCTTGAGCGAAAAATCTATAATGCGTTGGAGCATAGTTATGGATCTTTAGGACTGCGTTGGCAGAGCGTAGCGACGACAGCGCTATTCAAGCAGCCATCCAAAGCGGCGTCGCGCTCCGCTTGCCGCCGCAGTCCAAGATTGGTCATCGGGAATTCAATCGTCATTCGGAATTCGTCATTCGCCATTCCTTACGGGCACCAAGTTCATGCCACACTTCGGGCATTGGCCCGGGTGATCGGAAATCACGTCCGGATGCATCGGACAGGTATAGAGTTGTTTCGCGGCCGGCGGGCCGGCAGAAGGCGAATTGGTGTTCGCCGGCGCCGGATTAGGTTCGGAGTTCCGGCTGGAGGGATTGGGGGCTTGCCTTGTTATATCCGGTGCGGCCATGACCGGGATGAGAGTCATGCCGCAAACGGGGCATTTGCCCGATTTGTCTGCGTGAATATAGCTGTGTTCCGGCATGGGGCAGGTGTAGTACAACACCTTGCCACCGGGCTGGAGTTGCTTGAGTTCCGTGGGCGTCACCGGTACGAGTGCCATGCCGCAAATCGAACATTTGCCCGGATGATCATAGACAATCGAAACGTGCTCCGGCATCGGGCAGACATAAACGAGATTCGCGGATTCGTTGGAGCGTTGAAGCGTTGAGGCGGGCGCCGCATTTTCCGCTTCAACAGATTCACGCTTTAACGCTTCAACGTGCGTACCTGCCGCCGGGCCGTTCATCTTTTGGATGGCTTCGCGTAACTGGCTTTCCGAATCGAGCATGAACTGGCCGGACGTGACGACACGCTCGCCCGCCTGCAGCCCGCGGATGACTTCAACCATGCCCTGTTCGGCTTCGGGACCGAGCACAACGGTGCGCGCGTCGAATTTGCCGTCGTTTAACGCGACGAAGACGGTGTTCTTCTCGCCGCTGCGCAGCACGGCGGAATCCGGCACCAGCAGGGCGGAAGGTTCCAATTCGGAGGTGAGTTGTGCCGAGACGAACATGCCCGGCTTGAGAAAATAACCGGGATTTTCGAACTCCAGGCGCACTCTGGCCGTGCGCGTTTTTTCATCCACATTCGGATAAACGTAAGTGACACGCCCGCGGAATTCACGGTCGGGTAAGGAGGAGAGCTTGACGGTGGCTTCCTGGCCAAGTTGGACATACGGCAGGTCCTGCTCGTAAACCTGCGCAAAAACCCAGACGATACCGAGGTCGGCCAGCCGATAAAGTCTCATCCCCGCGTCCACCATCTGGCCTTGTACAACATTTTTCTCGATCACAAAACCGTCCGCCGGCGAGAGCATCGCCAGTGTTTTGCGCGGCTCACGGGACTTTTTCAACCCGGCGATCTGCGCGTCGGTGATGTCGTAGAATTTTAATTTTTCCAGCGCGGCTTCACGCAGTGCCGTTGCACTGGAATCAGTGTTAGTCCCCAAAACCGCTAGATATTCGGCCTCGGCGCCGTACAGGTCCGGCGAATAGATTTCAAACAACGGTTCACCGCGATGCACCAACTGGCCGGAAGCATCCACGTCCAGCTTTTCAATCCAGCCTTTGAATTTGGTGGTCACATCCGCCAGCGCCGTTTCGTTGTAATCAATCGTACCGACGGTGCGGATGGTCCGGCGGAGCGGACCCCGGACAACTTCCGCCGTTTGGATGTTCATCAACTGAATCGTCGCGGGGTCAATGGCGATGGCAGTTGAAGCCGTGGTCGCTGCTGCGCCTCCCGTTTTGTGGACCGGTTCGAGTTTCATGCCGCAGACCGGGCAATTGCCCGGATGGTCCTGAATAATCCACGGGTGCATCCCGCAGGTATAGAGTGTTTTCTCCGACGAAGCACCGGTGGCGCGGGACGTCGCCGGCTGGCGCGAGCAGCCGGCGATAACCACGCCCATGCCGATTACGGCGACCAGCAGGGTCCCGGCAAAAATCAGGTTCAGTTTCGAGTT
>JBGPDH010000101.1:0-11936 GCA_041482195.1 Verrucomicrobiia bacterium | reverse complement strand
CGATGACGATTTCGAGCTTCTCGGGCGGATAATTGAATTGCCGGGCGGCATCGGCGGCTTTGACCTCCGCCTTATTTGGGCGGACCGGGATAAGCACGCTAACCAGTGGCAGCTCGTCGTTCATGATGCCCGGCGTTATAAAGTTTGAACCGGAGAGTTCCAAGCCAAAACATCTTAACGCCGACACTTTACAGACGAAGGATGGTGGAGCCGAGGGGATTCGAACCCCTGACCCCCACAATGCCATTGTGGTGCTCTACCAACTGAGCTACGACCCCATCCGGAGTTCAGACACTCTAAATAGCCGATCCATATTGTCAAAGCAAAACGCGGAGTTTTATTGAAGAAGCGAACCCAAACCGGGCAAGCTACCCACCCCGTAAGCCTTTTAAGAGTTCGGCAATTTGCGGGCCTATCCGCTGCAGTTGTTCACTGTGAACGGCGGAGAGCCGCCCCAGAATGTCTTCGCCGCGCCGGGTCAGGGCCAGCCGGACCTGGCGACGATCCTGGCGATTAGTCATCCGTCGGACATAACGCTCCGCCACCAGCCGATCCACCAGCCCCACCGCACTGTGATGCAAGATCTGCAGCCGCTCGGCCAGTTCGCCAATGGTAATACGGTTCGGGCCGGGAAATCCTTTCATGGCCAGCAGGGCCTGATGTTGCTGCGGCGTCAGGCCGGCCGCCTGGGCGGCGTTTTCGCTGAAACGTAAAAACTGCCGCAGCGCGTATCTTAACTCGGCCAGTGTCTCGTAGTGGGCCCGGGTAATTCGACTCTTGGGGACGGCCATAAACCTGAAATCACCGGAGGATAACCGATCCCGGGCCAAAAGCAATTTCCAATTGGATAATATCGTTCTACGATATATTATAAGAAGCCTGTGTTTAACCGGATAAAGATGCTGATTGCTGACATTTTAAGACAGACGGCACCGGACGATTCCCCAGTGGATTTGCCGGCTGATTTCCAGACGGACAAACGCATCACCAGCACATGGCCGCGCTGCTCAATCGCAAGGATTTCGGACTGGGCAAAAACCTTTAAAAACTTGACGCACGTCAAATCGCGCCTGTGGTCGTTCGCTAAACTCCCGCCGAACGATGTGGCAGTTTTACATAAGCAGTCGAGCTGAACGCAGAATGTTATTCATATCACCGGACCCAACCTGCGGAGTGACGGGCTTTGACAATGTCACTCACTTAAGATAGAAACCACAAATTCAAATACTTAGAGAGAGGAAACTATGAACGAGTCATCGAACCGAAATTTGTTGATCTCCAAAGGGTGGATTCAGGCGGTGGCGCTCGTGATGCTCTTTGGCTTCTTCGTTCTCGGCCTGCTCGCCTATCGCACCTACACCGACGAACCACCGATCCCGGCCAGGGTCGTGGACACCAATGGAAATGTTCTTTTCACCGGCGAGGATGTCACCGCCGGACAGGAAATTTTCCTTAAAAACGGACTGATGGAATATGGCTCAATTTTTGGTCATGGCGCTTATCTGGGACCGGATTTCACGGCGGATTACCTGCATCGCGCGGCAGAGATCGCGATCGTTTTCTACGGGGGTTCCGATTCGGATTCGGCCCGGCAGCAGGCGATGTCTGATTTCAAAACAAACCGCTACGACAGCGCGACGGGGGTTTTGACTTACAGCGCCGCCCAGACCGAGGCCTTCCGCCAACTCACGAATTACTACGCCGGCTTTTTCGGATCGCCCACGACCCAATTCGGCCTGCGGCCCAACGCCATTACCGATCTGGAAAAAATCCGCCAGCTTACCGCCTTCTTCAGCTGGTCGGCGTGGACGGCTTCAACGCCGCGTCCGCACAAAGACTATTCCTACACGAACAATTGGCCTCCGGAATCGCTGGTCGGCAACCATGCCACGGCGGAAACTCTCCTCTCGAGCGTACTCTCGCTGATCGCTCTGCTGGGTGGTATCGGCCTGTTGCTGGCCTCCTTTGGTCGGTGGAATTTTCTGGGCTGGCATGGACGTGAAGAGCAGAGCATCTCATTCCGCCCGCCTGACGAGGTGCTGCTGACACCGGCGCAACGGTCGTGCGCCTGGTTCTTTCTCGTCATGTCGGTGTTGTTTTTCCTGCAAACACTGCTGGGCGGCGCGGCGGAACATTATCGCGCAGAAATTTCAAACTTCTTCGGCTTCGACCTGGCGCGGGTTCTGCCGTTCAACATCAGCCGTACCTGGCACGTGCAATTGGCGATATTCTGGGTGTCAACATCGTATCTGGCGGCGGGCATTTTTCTGGTCCCCATGATCACGGGACGCGAGCCGCGCCGGCAAAGCTGGTTGTCTTACTCGCTGCTGGGTGCTTTGGCCATTGTCGTTTTTGGGAGCATGGCCGGCGAATACGGCGGCATTGAAGGCTGGATTCGAAAAGGCTGGTCATGGTTTGGCGCCCAGGGCTTTGAATATCTTGACCTCGGCCGCTTCTGGCAAATATTGCTGACCGTCGGTCTGTTCTTCTGGGTAATCATTCTCTTCCGGGGGCTACGGGGAAAATTACGCACGGAGTATGTCGGCAATATGCCGTGGCTGTTCTTCTTTTCGGCCCTGTCCATCCCCGCGTTTTACGCCGTCGGGCTGCTCGCCCGGCCGGAATCGAATTTCACCACTACGGATTTTTGGCGCTTCTGGGTGGTGCACTTGTGGGTGGAGGATTTCCTTGAATTGTTCACCACCGTCATGGTCGCCTACATTTTCGTATTGCTGGGCGTGGTTCATCAACGCGTGGCGCTGCGGCTGATTTACCTGGACGTGGTGCTGTATTCGGGGGGCGGCGTGATCGGCACGATGCATCACCTGTATTTCTCCGGCGAACCGGCGGTGCATATGGCCCTGGGCGCTTTCTTCTCCGCCGCCGAGGTCATTCCACTCACGTTCCTCACGCTCGAAGCCTGGAGCTTCCTCCAGCTCGGGGCGCAACAGAGTTCGCAGACACGGGCGCCGTTTCCGCATTTCTGGGCGGTCATGTTTCTGGCGGCGGTCGGGTTCTGGAATTTCCTCGGCGCCGGCATTTTCGGGTTTCTCATCAACCTGCCGATTGTTTCCTACTACGAAATCGGCACGGCGCTTACGGCCAATCACGGACACGCGGCCATGATGGGCGTTTATGGCATGTTGGCGGTGGGGCTGGCGCTCTTCTGCCTGCGCTACCTGATTCCTGAAAAACTGTGGAGCGACCGCCTCGCCAGTGTATGCTTCTGGTCGCTCAACCTGGGCCTGGCCTGGATGGTTTTTGCCTCGTTATTCCCGCTGGGCCTGCTCCAGCTTTATCATTCGGTGAGCGTCAGCTACTTCGACGCCCGGTCGTTGAAATTCATCTCCGATCATACCAACTCCATGCTCGAATGGCTGCGGTTCCCGGGCGACGCGCTGTTCATTGCGGGCGGAACCTTGCCCCTGCTCTACCTTTGCTGGCTCGGGGTTCGCCGTATGAAGGTTCAACCGCCACACGAAACACCGGACGGTATGCTGTTCACTGAGATTCAGGAAAAGAAATTCGGCAAATGATCCATGGGATTCACACTGAAGTCGTTCTGGCCGCCGGCTATGCGCTTTTGCTGATTGCTGTAGCGGCGGTGTTGGAATATCTGGCCCGCCACTCGCACCGGCGCTCCGAGCATTACCGCAACTCCGGATTTGTCTACAAACGAAAACTCGACGCGTGGGAATGTCCGACCGGCCATCACCTGACGCGCGTTGAAACGGACTTCGAACGGCGCATCGCGCGATATCGCGCGCCGGCCCACAAGTGCAACGCCTGCCATTGCAAGCAGGATTGCACCGACTCCGACCACGGACGAGAATTGGAAAGCCGCCTGGATGCCTGGGTGCAATCGGAGTTACGCCGGTTTCACCGCGGCATTTCCCTGGCGTTGTTTCTCCTGGCTGCCGTCCTGCTGGCGGCGGAAATGATGCGGTACCGCGACTGGCGCGAATGGCTGTTGCTGGGCCTTTTGCTGGCGCCCATCGGTTTTACCGGCTCGAAACTGTCCGCTTCCTTCTGGGAACGAGAGCGAAAAAGGTGATCACTCCCCCAGATTACGCCGCAATAACGCGCTTAGTTTAGCCGGGGACAGAACCGTGATGGTTTTGCCTTTGACGGTGAGCAGCTTTTGTTCGCGGAATTTGGCGAGGGTGCGGGAAAAGGTCTCGCTCACCGTCCCCAGTTCGGCGGCCAACATCCGCTTGGTAATGGCCAGTTCGATGCGCACCGCCCGTTCGCTGGATGGATCGGGGCAACGTTTGACCAGCCAGTTGGCGAGTCGGGTTTCCACGTCTTTGAGCGTCAGGTCTTCCAATTGTCCGACCAGCACGCGCAAATGGCTGCTCATGGAACCGAGCATGCGCAAAGCGAGTTCAGGTTGTCTTTTGAGGAGCGCCAGGATCCCATCCTTCTGCACCAACAAGACCTGCGTGGGTTCGATGGCCCGCGCATCGGCGGGATAACCCGTGTCCGTGGCCAATGCCACTTCGGCAAAAGTATCGCCGGAGCGGAAAATATGAATGACCTGTTCCTTGCCGGCGGCGCTGACACGATGCACGTTCACGGCGCCGCGCTGGACGACATAGAAACCTTGCGCCCGGTCGCCTTCATGGAAAAGGTAATCGCCTTTTTCAAGTGATTTCACGACCGACACGTCGGCGATATTTTCGAGGTCGGAAGCCGGCAGGCCCGTGAACAACTGGCAACCCCGCAACGAGTTGACGATGGCTATTTGCTTGAAATCGTTCAGTGGCATTTGCGTTGCAAGTGACAGGACACAGGTGACAGGAAAAATTCCGCGCAGTCAAATGTCTTGTCACGTGTTACTGGTCACATGTCACATCCCGCCAGAAATAAACCATCCAATCCGCCCCCTGCCCTCGTTCCACCTTCGATGAGAAGCCTTCACTGCGTAGTTTTTCGACAAGGGGCGACGGCAGAAACGGCGCGACCACAATTAGACCTTCGCCGGATTTGAGCGCGTCCACACGCTTGTGAATTTCCGGAAAAGGCTCAATCCCGCGACGAATCAGATCGCGCACGTCAAAGCGTTTGAATTGATTCAGCGGTGGCATGGCGATTGGCTTCGGATTTACGATTTGTAATCTATGATTTATGTTTCGCGCCAGCACAGCAAAGAATACTCTTCGCGGCCTCGATGCCAGCTGAAATCCTCTCTTCCGTTACCGGGCAAGAACCTTTCCGGATGCCGATCTTTTGCAATTCGAGATGGTCGATATTTTGAAAGCCGGCGAGCCGGAGCGTGTGCCGGGCACAATTTAAAGGACAACCGTCAACCACCAGGATGCGCCCGGCTTTTTCTGCCGTGGACACGAGGCTCTTGACGCGTCCGCCGATGCCGGCCAGACAGGACATCCGGGCAACGCCTTCGCGGGAGAGTTGCCGCGCGATGCGGTCGGCCAGTTCACCGGCGTCGGAGCAACCCGAGCAGGCATAGACCACGGTGGCAGGCTGGTCGGACGAAGGTTTGGAGCGGGTCACCTTCGATGCCGGGGTTTCGCTTTCGCAGGTCATAAATTCAGCAATGCATCCGTTAATCGTAGCAACTATGCGCCAATCCACCGACCGGAGGTTTGATGCAGGTCAATTAATTCATATTATATCGGGAGGTGAGTAAATTGAGGAATTATTGACCTGAATCAAATCCGGTGGGATGTGGTTATGCCAAAATAGCGTTGTGAAAATGGTTGTTGGAAAAGACCTTCCCGCTCTCCTGGATTCCGCGACGCCGGAAACCAAAACTGTTTGGTTCACCAACCGGCGGCTGTCCCGTGAATGGAGGACCCTTGAAGCGATGATCGGTTGTTATTGCCGCGATCATCATCTCACCAGCGGGGAGCTCTGCCCGGAATGCCAATCGCTGCACGACTATGCGGCAGTAAGGCTGGAGCGCTGCCGGTTTGGTGCGGAAAAACCCACGTGCGCCAATTGTCCCGTCCATTGCTATCAGAAGTCTCGCCGCGAACAGGTTAAGATGGTGATGCGTTACGCCGGGCCTCGCATGTTATGGCAACATCCCTTTCTGAGCCTGATTCATTGGCTCGACGGCTACCGTATGCGCCAGATCACTGGAACATAATCTGGCCGCTGGCGTCGTAGCCTTACGACGCCAATTTGGGAAAAAACGGAAAATCCACCCGCTACGACCTGTCCCGCCGTAGCCTTGGCGAAGGTGGATGCCAGTGTGGGAAAAACTCCCGCCGCCGGTCGAAAATCGAAAACCGGCCCACCGCGTTCCCGCCACGCGGGACTACGATCAGAGCGCGGTAATTTGGTACCAAACTACGATGCCAGTGCGGCACAAAACCTCAAATCGCTACGACGCCAATTTGGGAAGAAATACGATGGGAATTAAATCCGTAACACTTACAGTCAAGTGGCCTTGTAGTTTATCGTTCAATCGGGTAAAAATGGGGAACATAACTGGCGCAGTCGCATCCCTGACTGAAAGCGAACTGGACGCGGTGGGTGAAAGAACTTATACCGCGCTCTTGGTAAACCAGGACAGCACTCGGTGGCGGGCATGGTGTTGGGATGTTCAGTTTGAGGTAGGCGAGCTTTCCTTCGCTTTGTGAAGGGTTCGTAGCCGAGAAGCTGCGCCGGTGTTTTTTCATGGCACTGTTGGTGCTTTGGTTGGCTCGTGAGGTTCACCCTCAAACAGGTTGGGATTTTCCAGCAATTCCACCGGCCAGTTGTGCGCATAATCACCTTGCCCGCTCCGCAGAAGGTTTAAAAATGCCAACGCCGATATGCTATTTCCTCTGTAGGACGAATGTAAATTGCGAAGGTAGCTGCCAACATCAATGCTTCCGCTCTGAATGGCCATCACCAGAAAATATTGCATTTCCGAGTCGTTGATATTAAGCCGGAGTTTTCTGATGAACAAGGGTTGGCTCACCAGATGCAGCGTCTCAAACCCCGGCTCACCCAACGGGTCACGATTTGGCCACCGTTGCAAATTCGGGTCATAGAATCGGTAGAGGTAATAGTAAAGCTTGGTGCCGTCATTCCACTCCTTGCTAGAGAACCGATACACATTGAGACCTGCCAGCTGCCCACTCATCGAAAGTGTGTTGCCATAGGGGTCGTACAAATATCTGGCGGCGATAATTTGATTCGCATAAATCAACATTGTAATGTTGCCATTGCCATCGGCGTGGTAATACGCCGTCGTCGGACTGCCCGGAATTTCCTGGCCGTAATCGGTGCGTGCCAGCAATCCGCCAATTCCTCCTGCACCTTGCAGCGTCCCGCTCAGGTCAGTGCCGCGTGTGTAAGTTACCAGCGGGTTGTTATTCGCGTTCCGCTCCTGAATTACCACGTTGCCATCGTAAATGAAATGCATTTCATTGGTTTGGACCCAAGCTCCGCTCTTCCAGACATAATCTCTTTCAATCCGCCGTCGCATCTTGCCATCATACACAAAATTATTACTCCACGAATTTCCCCAAACAGCAGTCAATTGATTTTCGTTATCGTAAGCAAAATTCCGATTTGTAATCGTCCCGCCTCCATTCTTCTCGAGCAAAATATTTCCGTTTAGGTCATAAACGTATGTTGGTGCCGCAGGTAGCCAAGCGCTGACTGTATTTGAACTTGTTCGTCCATAGCTGTCCTGAGCAACGGCCGTATATGTATTGGTTGAATTACCGAATGGCATATTCGTAGCTGCAAAGGTGGCGTCAGCATACCGGAGGGCATTGGTTGTATTTACCGCGACGCTTGTCGCCGGTGTAGTTGTAGTGCCCGCAACAGTTAGTGTGCCCGAACGGTTGACGCTGGATAGTTCATTTAGATTATTCACATTAAAGGTTTGAACGTACGCATTATTTGTCCGGTAAATTAAATTGCCTGCTCCATCATAAGCGTACCCGAACTGCTCCTGCCAACGCTTGGTCGTCCCGCCCGCTTCCTTGCCAATGGCTGAGGTCAATTCACCCTCATTGTCGTAGGTGTATTTAGTTCGATATTTCTTCCATCGGCCTTGGCATGAACGAGTCAAACGGTTAACGCCTCGATGCACTTTGCGGGATGTTGTTGTCTGTTTGCTCACGATAATTTGTTTATCACATGGCAAATCAGGTTTTGGATGCATCCCAACAGCCCCCTCGGGGGCTGTTGGGCGCACCTCGGCCGTTCTACGCCTGCGCGTAGTCGGATTCAAGTAAATTTCGGCGGTGAAAAATATTTCTAGCGCTAACCGAAGCGGCTCAGGGTGCCGGACTGGAAGGGCAGCTTTACATTGGGCAGCAAGTCTTCGACGCGCTTGATCAACTCACCGATCGGATGTCGTTGTGCGGCGTGCCGAAGATCCTGGGCCGTCAGATGTATATATATTTGCGTGCTGGTGATCAGCCGATGCCCCAGCAGATCTCGCACCGTCACCAAACCCACCCCAGCCTTGATCAGATGCGTGGCAAACGTATGCCGCAGTTGATGCGGCGAAACCCGTTTCTCGATCCGGGCTTTGCGCCCGGTCGTGCGCACCCGTTCGTAAATGGCGTTCCGTGAAAGCGCCCCACCCTCACGACTCCGGAAGAATGGTTCCGTCAACTTTGCCGGGCCGCGGGCGATTCGATATTGTTTCAGCATGTGGACCACTTCTTCATTGAGCGGCACGGTGCGCTCGTGTCCGCCTTTGCCAATGACATGGATCGTGTGCTCTTGCCAGTCAATGTCTTGCTCGGTCAGCCCGGCGCATTCACTGGCCCGGATACCGGTGCCATAGAGGATCGTCATGATGGCACGATCCCTCAACCCCAACACGGTGTCGGTCTTGGGTCGTTCGATCAACCGTCTCACTTCCTCTTCGTTCAGGGTCACCGGGAGTTTGCGGCGGGCGGCCCGGACTTTGGGGAAGTTGGCCAATGGGTTGTCACGCGGCTCCAAATGTCCCATCGCCACGATGGCCCGATAGAAGTTGCGCAGCACCGTCACCTGGCGATTGATCGCCGAAGCACCGTTGTCGCGTTCCCGGCGCAGATAATCCAAATACTCCAGCACATCCCGGGCGGTGATTTGCTCAGGCCCTCGCCCCGCCAAACGCCAGCGCACATACTCGCGAAAACCTTTCAAGGTGGCCTGGTAGGCGTCAATGCTGCTGGACCGCAATCCGCGAGCGGTACAGTGGGTTTGCAGATACAGAGTAATCCAGTAATCCCATTTCATTTTACACCTCCTGGTTTTTTGCTCAGCAGTTTTACGGCGTTCTCCCGCCGGCCGGGCAGCCCATGCAGATACACCCCGGTCTCTTGCGCGGAGCGGTGGCCCATCAACGATGCAATCACGGCCAGGTCCACACCTCGGTCCATCAAGTGCGTGGCGAAACTGTGCCGTAGCGTCTTGGCCGTGACCGTCTGAGCCAATCCCGCCGCCAGGGTGGCCGTTTGCACCACATCGCAAACATCTTTGGAGGCGAATCGTGTCTGCTTCTTTTCGGTCCGGATCAAGGCGCCGCGCCGGCCTTTGCGCTCCGCTAGAAACGCCAGCAGCACAGTCCAGACCGCATCCGGAACCGGGATGCGGCGGGCCCGGTCCCCTTTGCCATGTCGTATGACGATCTCCTGTCGCTCCAGATCCACATCCGTCACATTTAACTGGCAAAGTTCCGCAGTCCTTAAACCGCAGCCATACAACAGCAAAATCACCAAGCGATCCCGGCGCTGCAACCGGGTGTGGCTCGGACAGGCGGCGACCAGGCGGCGTGCTTCTTCCAGGCTCAGGAACTTGGGCACGACCACCCGCACCGAATCTTGCAGGCTGAAACCATCCAGCACATTGCGGTCGCTGCGGCCACTCCGCCAGGCGTATTCCAACAATCCGCGCAAATGGGATAGATCCTTGTTCAGCGACTGGGCGGAATATCCTTCCTCTCGTTGTTGGTTCACCCAGCCCAGATAATCTTCCAATGATAACTTCCATAACGGCACCGATGGACGCACCGCTTCCATTGCCTTCACGGCCCGTTTGAGCGTGCAGCGCATGTCCACTATGCTCCGATGGGCCAAACGGCGCACCGTCCTTTGGTAATCCAGGTAGCCTTCAATTAATGGATCCAAACAAATCAGGTTCATGCCGCCCTCCCTTCCAGTGGCGCTGGCAAACCCAGATAATCATTGAGCGGATGCTTCTGGATGGCTCGCGCTCGTTCCGGATCGGCAATCTGTAAATATCGTGTGGTCGACACGACCGTGGCATGTCCCAATAGCTGCTGCACCTCCGGCAGACTCACTCCCTTCTCCAGCAAATCGGATGCGCACGTATGACGGAATTGATGCAGGCTGACCAGGGGCACCTCGGCTTTCCTGGCCAATCGATGAACCATCAAGCCCAGACTTTGCGAACTCATCCGGAGCCCGGCACGGTTCAAAAACAGAGCCGGCTCACTACATACCCCTCGCTTCTCCAGCAGGTTCTGCCTCAGCGGCAGATAGGCTTCCAGACAGCGCCAGATGCCCTCGGTCACCGGAACGTTCCGTTCACGACCGGTCTTGCGACCGTCAATCTGGAGAATCCCTTCCTCCCGCTTCCAATGGTCCAGATCCAATCGTTCCAACTCCCCGCGCCTCAATCCCGTGCCGTAGAGCAGCGCCAGCACGGCAATCGACAAGTGTTGCTGGTAATCGTTGCGGTTCTGACTCGTGGCATCCCAAATCCTTTTCAGATGCTCCTTGCCGATCCGTCGGGGCATTCGGCCCCGCCAATCCAGACGCGGTCCTTTTATCCACCGCATCGGGTTCTTGCTCCATACTCCTTCCTGCACCAGATACTCACCCAGGCACCGCATCTTGCTGGTTACGCTGGCCACCGTGGTCTTGGCGTGAAACCGGGTCCGGCTGCGGATGTACTCTATGAGCATCAGCCCATCGACTTCCTCTAGGTTGGGCTTGGGTCGCCGCCGCTTCAGCCAGCAGCCCCAGCGATCCAACTCGTGCCGCAGACCCATCAGGGTCGCCTCACTCAACCCCCGGAACTCACACCATTTAATATAACCATCCACCAGTCCATCCCATCGCTTCATACCTTTTGCCCTTTCATGCAGCCCATGCTTCGGGACGGGCCGTTCCGCCCACAAGTGCATTTTGCGATACGATATGACTCCCAATATGACGCCCTGGCAGATGGAAAAACTCCCTGAGTTGAACTAAAATCGCTCTTTGCAGCGTTGCATTGGCGGTTGCAGCGTTGCATTGCCATTTTCATCGTTGTTTACCCCGTTACCTGCAATGAAAATTCAAAAACAACGCTGTTCCCTGCGCAATTTGATTTGCATGCGAATTTTCAAATCAGCCGACATCCTTTACTGGCTTGAAAAACCATATTCAACGGTGCATCAGCATCCTTTTTGATTGTAATGGCTTAAACAAATCTGATCGGTTCAATTTCAACCGTGCAGAACCACCAACTGTTGGCCTGTCATATTTTCAACTTCCAACTCATTAGATACAGCACACAATACACCACGATATGTTAGTTGTTCTTGTGCTTGGCACGGAGTTTGCATTACCGCCGATTCGAAGGGCGGTTCGAAGTCGAACCAGTGGGTTCTGCCGGATTGCTCACGTAATCAGATGTAATCAAATAGAAAGACACTAAGAATGAAAAATATAAAAGTTGCACTCAGTTTTAATCGGTTATCCGATGCAGATTTGAGTGCCTTCACAAACAACATCAACACGTGTATGACGGGCAACGCGGTTTTCGCCAAGCCGCCCGTGGCCTACACGGACCTATCCAAGTTATTGGATACGTTCGACAAGGCCGTTTCGGCAGCGAGGGGCGGTGACTCGGCGATGATAGCCGTTAAAACAAATGCGCGGAACGCGCTCCTGGCGGCGCTCCAGAAGCTGGCTGCCTTCGTTCAGATCGTGGCCGATGGGGACATGGCAGTTCTCCTGGCCTCT
>JBGPDH010000100.1:0-12168 GCA_041482195.1 Verrucomicrobiia bacterium | reverse complement strand
TTGAAGCGCTGAAGCGTGAAGCGTTAAAGCGGGATCGCCGTTCTGCCTTTCCATTTTAACGCTTGAACGCTTTAACGCATAACGCGCTTCTGTGTCAAATTGTGGTTTGAATAGGGCAAGAATGGAATTGAATTCTTTGCGGCCACCGGGCACCCTGTCGCGGTTTCCATTTAATCAACCATTGACATCCACACCACTCACATGAGCAGAGGCAGATTGGGAATTTTGGTCGGTGGCGGACCGGCGCCCGGCATCAACGGCGTTATCGCGGCGACAACCATCGAAGGCATCAACAGCGAATTCGAAATTATCGGCTTTCGCGACGGCTTCAAATATCTCGCGGCGGGCGACGCACAACAGTGCAAGCCGCTGGCCATCCGTGATGTGTCGGGCATCCATCTCAAGGGCGGTTCCGTCCTGGGTACGGCCCGCACGAATCCAACGAAATCCGAGGAGCAGATGAAAAACGTCTTTGCGACGTTCGAGAAGCTTGGCATCACGAACCTGGTGACGATTGGTGGCGACGACACGGCGTTTTCCGCCAGCCAGGTGGCCAAGCGCAGTGGCGGCAAAATCAAGGTGGCGCACGTACCCAAGACGATCGACAACGATTTGCCATTGCCGGGCGCGACGCCGACATTCGGTTTCGAAACCGCCCGGCATTACGGCGTCCAGATTGTGCGCAATCTGATGGAGGACGCCCGCACCACGTCGCGCTGGTATCTGATTGTCTGCATGGGCCGCGCGGCGGGCCATCTGGCGCTGGGCATCGGCAAGGCGGCAGCGGCCACGTTGTCCATCATCCCGGAAGAATTCCACAAACGACAGGTGTCGGTGGACGAGGTATGTGACATTATCATCGGCTCCATCATCAAGCGCAAAGCCGAAGGCTCGAATTACGGCCTGGTGATGCTCGCCGAAGGTTTGATTGAGGCCATGGGCGAACAGGGACTGATCAAGTCGATGCCCGAGGGGCAATTGGAGCGTTTTGGCAAAATCCTGCGCGACGATCATGGCCACTTGCGACTGGGCGAAATTGAATTTGGCCGTCTGATGAAGGAGCTTTTGAATCAACGCCTGGAAAAACTCGGTCTCAAAACGACATTCATTGACAAAGACCTTGGCTACGAATTGCGCTGCGCCGACCCGATTCCGTTTGACGCCGAGTACACACGCGATCTCGGCTACGCGGCGGTAAAATTCCTGCTGTCGCCCGAAGCCGCCAAATACGGGGCCATCATCAGCTTTGTGGATGGCAAGATGAATCCACTCCCGTTTGAGAAGATGCTGGATCCGAAGACCGGCCGGATGCAGAACCGCAAGGTGAACGTGGACGGTGAAGCCTTCGAATGCGCCTGCGCCTACATGATCCGGCTCGAACGCGGGGATTTTGAAAATGCCAAACAGCTCGCCAAGCTCGCGGCCACCATCAATATGACGTCCGAACAGTTCCAGGCGCGCTTCGGTTATCTGGTGGGGTTGAAGTAGATAGTTCCTGAATACATCTCACGGCGGCGGGAGTTTTCCCGCCGCCTTTTGTTTTGAGGGAACAAGTTCGGGTTTCCCGCATCGTAATTATTAATAAAGTGGCGCGCGATTGGTATGCGCGTTAACTTTCCACATGTTTCTTATCGGACTCGGCACCGCCGCCCCGGCGCAGTCTTATGCCCAACGCGACTGTTGGGACATTGTCCAGGGCACGGAAACTTACACGCGGCTCTCGTCCCGTTCGCGTGCCATTCTCAAGAAAGTGCTCTGTGGCGACAACGGCATCGCCACGCGTCATCTGGCGCTCGATACGCTGCTGGAGGTGTTCAATCCCACGCCTGACGTGCTTCAGGCGCGGTTCACCAAACATGCCCCGGCGCTGGCGGCGGAAGCCGCGCAACGCGCCTTGCAGGACGCCGGCTGCGCGCCCGCCGACATTGACGCCGTGCTCATCAGTACCTGCACCGGCTATCTGTGTCCGGGTCTCACCAGTTACGTGAGCGAGCGACTGGGTCTGCGGGCGGATGTCTTCACACTGGATTTGGTCGGCCAGGGCTGTGGCGCGGCGTTGCCCAATTTGCGCGCCGCCGAAGCTTTGCTGGCTGCCAAACGCGCCCAAAAAGTCCTGTCCGTTTGTGTCGAGGTTTGCAGCGCGGCGTTTTATCTCGATGACGATCCGGGCGTGCTGATCAGCGCCTGTTTGTTTGGCGATGGTGCGGCCGCGGCGGTTCTGTCGCGAAAACCCCGGCCGAACCAACGGCGAATCGAATGGAAATTCGGCACGTCCTGCCTCGCGCCCGATAAACGCGACACATTGCGATTCGGCCATAAAAACGGGATGTTGCGGAACATGCTGTCGTTGCGGGTCCCGCAAATTGCCGGGGACGAGGCGTCACGGCTTTTTGCCGAATCCCTGGCGGCGGCGGGCATTAAACGCGAACGCGTTGCCGGCTGGGTTTTGCACACCGGCGGCCGCGATGTACTGCTGGCGCTGCGCGACAAGCTGAAATTGACTGAAGCCGACATCCGCCACAGTGCCGCCGTGCTCCAGGAATATGGCAACATCAGCAGTCCGACCGTCCTTTTTGTGCTCGATCGTGCCTTGCACGACGCAGTGCCGGATGGACTATGGTGGATGTCGTCGTTTGGCGCGGGTTTCAGTTGTCATGGGGCGCTGCTGGAAGTCGGGTAATTGTCCTCGTCTTCCTCCTCGTCCTGGTCCTCGAAATGAACCGCCTCGTCCAGCCTGAATTGCTCGATGAATTGCCGCCGGATGATCCGCGGGCGATGTGGTCCCGCCGTGATTTACGGCGAATCAATGCCTGGATGCGCAATCATGCCATCATGGCGAGGGCGTTGCGTATTCAGTTGAACGGTCGTAGCGGCGGTCGGCAGACCGCCGCAATTCATCCGGAGGTTGGAGCATCCGGCTCTCTGCCGGGAGCCGCTACGCCTGTCTTGCATATCGCCGATCTCGGCGCCGGCGACGGTCATTTCCTTTTGCGCGTTGCCAAGAAAGTCTCCGCCCGCTGGCCGGGCGTGAGCGTGACTTTGCTCGACAACCGGAAGGTCGTCAGTCCAGCCACCTTGTCCGCATTTGAGCCGCTCGGCTGGCGGGCTGAAGCAGTGGCGGTGGACGTTTTCGACTGGTTGGCCACCGCCCCTGGACTGGATGTCGTCGTGGCCAATTTATTCCTCCACCATTTTCAAGATGTCCGATTGGCGGCGTTATTGAGGGCCGTCGCCAGCCGCACGCGAGTGTTAGTGGCGATTGACCCGCGTCGCGCGCCGTGGCCGTTGTTTACTTGCCGGTGGCTTTGGGCGATCGGCTGCAATTCCGTGACCCGGTACGATGCCGCCATCAGCGTGCGCGCGGGATTTTCAGGCCGCGAACTTTCGGCCCTGTGGCCGGCAGATCCCGGCTGGGAATTAACCGAACGGCGCACCGGGTTTTTCAGTCATTTGTTTGTGGCGCAACGAAGGGATTGAAGCCATGAACGCAAAACCCATTATGATTGTTGGTGGTGGGCTGGCCGGGCTGACGCTCGGCATCGGTCTCCGCCAGCAAGGCGTGCCAGTGACGGTGTGGGAAGCCGGGCATTATCCGCGCCACCGGGTTTGCGGCGAATTTATCAGCGGCCGGGGACAGGAAACACTTTCGCGTCTCGGTCTGCGCGAATTACTCGAACGCGCCGGTGCCGTGAGCGCCGCTACCGCAGCCTTCTTTTCCACCACGCAATCCGCGCCACCGCGTCCGCTCCCTTCCCGCGCGATCTGTCTCTCTCGTTTTACCATGGACCACGCGCTCGCCGCTGAATTTAAACAACTGGGTGGTGAATTACGGGAAGGAGAACGCCGGCGCGACGAGGATTTCGGCGAAGGCACGATTCGCGCCACGGGACGGCGGGCGCAGACGAAGGAGAACGGCTCGCGCTGGTTCGGTTTGAAGGTGCACGCGCGCAAGGTTGCGCTGATTGCAGATTTGGAAATGCATGTATCGCCCCGGGGATATGTGGGTTTGTGCCGGGTGGATGGTGGCGCGGTGAATATTTGCGGCTTGTTCCGGCGTCGGCCGGGCGAAGATCAGACGCCGCAAAACTGGCGTGAATGGTTGGGCGGCGAGGCCGGTTCGCCGTTGAACCGGCGGCTGAGCGCGGCGAAGTTTGAAGACAACTCGTTCTGCGCCGTGGCTGGAATTTCGTTGCTCCCGCAACGTGCCACGACCCGGACCGAATGCTGCATCGGCGACTCCATTACGATGATCCCACCCGTGACGGGCAACGGAATGTCCATGGCGTTCGAATCCGCCGAAATAGCCATCGCGCCGCTGACGGCCTGGAGTCGTGGCGAAGTGCCTTGGATGCCGACGCGGCAAGTCATTGCTGGCCGTTGTGATGCGGCCTTTGGGCGGCGGCTGGTGTGGGCGAAATGGTTGCAGCGGATGATGCTCACCCCGTCGCTGCAAAACGTCCTGGCCCGGTTCGTCTCGCGCAGCGAATGGTTCTGGCGGACAGCCTTTGAACGGACCCGTTAATGGAGTAGCAGCCGACGTGAGGAGGCTCATTATTTTTGATTTATGATATACGATTTACGGGCCGTGTTGCATTTTCCGAAAGTCTCGTAAATCAGAAATCGCATATTGTAAATCTGATCGGAGCCTCGTTACCTCGACTGCTACGGGCGAAAACATTTAAGAGCGGGTTGTTGGCTTGAATTTTGTTTCGTGTGTTTCGCGTCGTTCGCAGTTAAAGTTTTTTCTGTGAAACCGCTCGCCGATTGCCGGCTTTATACGTTCGTGGACACGGCCTGGTTGCAGGGTCGCGCCCCGGAGGTCGTGGCCCAACAGCTCTGCGACGGCGGTGCGGATTTGATCCAGCTTCGCGCCAAAACATCTTCCCCGGACGAGATCCGTCGCCTGGCCGAAGTCATTTTGCCCATCACCCGCCGCGCCGGTAGCGGCCTGGTCATCAACGATCATCTGGAAATTGCCCGCGACCTGGGCGCGGAGTTTTGTCACCTGGGCCAGGAGGATTTTTTTAACGCCGGACATAAAGATGTTTCGGAACTCAAAATTCACAATTCAAAACTCAAAATTGGTTTAAGCACGCATTCGCCGGAGCAGGCGAAACGCGCCTTGATGGCCGAAGCCGATTACCTGGCCATCGGACCGGTTTATGCAACCGGCACCAAGCCGTCGGCGAAACCGGTGACGCTGGAATATGTTCGCTGGGCCGCGGCCCCGCAAAGCGGGGTAAAAATTCCGTGGTTTGCCATCGGCGGAATCTCCCTGGAAAATCTCGGCGACGTGCTGGCGGCAGGCGCGCGGCGGGTTTGTGTTGTGTCTGCCATCCTCAACGCCCCGGACGTCACCGGGGCCTGCGCGGAGTTTCGCCGGCGATTGGAATGATTTTGGTCACGGACCGTTTTAAGGGTTGCCGTGCTGCTGTACCACCCAACGCATGGCGGCGACTTCGCCGTAGATTTTTACCCGTTCCTGGAAATTGATTTTCTCCGCATCCGTCAGGTTGGAGTAAACGGCATCAAAATTTTTCTGGAGTTGACCCAATATCGCCTTCTGATCCTTGAGTTCCCGCAATCTTTCGCCCGGGGTCTCGCCGCCGAGGAAATCGTAACTGGTATTTGCATTCAGTTGTTCCAACAAGTCGGAGGCAACGGCGATGCCGGCCAGTTGATTGATGACGTAATTTCCGTTGGCGCCACTGTTGAGCTGATCGCCCAGGTTGGTTCCCATCTGGGCAAGATTTTCAGCAGAGGCCGGATCACCTACATTCAGTTCCTGCTTCTGGAGATCGGCCATTTGTGCGGCCAGTTGTCGAAGGATGGGCAGGGCGGCGTCTTCGGCCGAACTGGCCCGTGCGACCTCGATTGATTTCAACGGAGACTCCCCGCAAAACAGGCCCAATTCCTCCGTGTCCAGCTGGGATTCCAGGGCGTAATTTTCAAACTGCAATTTCCCGGTGGCGGCCACCAGGTCCGTGACGGCCGCATCGGACTGGCCGGTCTGGAAACAGGTTTGAGCCGAGAGATAATTTGCGAGCGAGTTGCTGGGTGACGACGCCTTGAACCCGTCGAGCCATTTGCGGCGATCATCCGGGAACGTGTTGTGAGCCAGAATCGTCAACCCCACCCGCGGGTTGTCCGGGAAATTCGTGGCCGCCTCCCTGAGATAATTGGTGTCGTTCAAAACGCGGAACGCGGCCAGCAGGCTGGTGGCGGAACGATGATGCAGGGTCAGCCATTCCTCGACCCTTTGGCGCAGGGTTGCTTGCGAACCGGCGTCCGTGAGGATCATTGGTGACTTGGCCACCGGAATATTCGTATGGTGGTAAGCAGCACCCAGTGGCTCGAGGATGATGCGCGTGGCGTTCCCGGCTTTTTGCGCGTTCAGATTGTAGAAATGGACAATGGTCCAGAGGATGACGACCAGCAAGGTCAACGCCAGAAGCCACTTTCTGATCGAGGCAATCTGCATGCGACCAGTATGACGAATTTACCGGCGGCGGTCACACTATTTTTAGTTTGCTGCGTCTCCTCCCGTTCCCACGCTCTGGTTTTGCCAATGATTGCCATTGTGAGTGGAATTGGCCAGTATCGAAGGATGAAATCGCGCTTGCGGGTTTGTTTCATTTCATTTTGCTTCCTTCTGCCGTTGATGGCTTTTTCGGCTGACCAGATCGTATTTAATGTACGCAGTTTTGGTGCTGTAGGTGACGGGACCCATCTGGACAGTCCGGCTATTAATCAGGCGATTCAGGCGGCATCCGCGGCCGGCGGCGGAACGGTTTTTCTCCCGGCAGGTACGTATCTGTCCGGCAGCATCCAGCTGACGAACAACATCCATTTGTACCTGGGCGCCGGGGCGGTGATTTTGGGCACGCCGCAAGCGATGAATGCCTACGATGAGACCGAGCCCTGGTCCAACAATCCCTACCAGGACGGCGGCCACTGCTATTTTCACAACAGCCTGATCTGGGGCGAGAATCTCACGAACGTTTCCATCACCGGGCCGGGTATGATCAACGGCGGCGGCCTGGTGCGCGACGACAAGTTGCTCGATGACATGTGCGGTTTTTCCCGTTGGAGCCCGACCAATCGCACACCGCTGCTGGAAACCAATTTCCCGCCCTCCCGGCTCGGCAACAAAGCCATCGCACTCAAACTTTGTCGCAATGTGCTCCTGCGCGACATCACCATTTTCCACGGCGGCCACTTTGCCATTCTCGCCACCGGTTGTGACGGCCTGACGGTGGATAATGTGACAATGGACACCGACCGCGACGGTATTGACATTGATTGTTGCCGCAACACGACGGTTTCCAATTGTCGCATCAATTCGCCGCGCGACGACGGATTGTGTCCGAAGAGTTCATTTGCCCTGGGCCGGAATGTGATTACGGAAAATCTAACGATTGTGAATTGCCAGGTGTCCGGCTTTCAGGAAGGCACGCTGCTTGATGGCACCATGAAACCCACCAAAGGCGGGACCGGCCGGATCAAATTCGGCACGGAGGCCAACGGCGGCTTCCGCAACGTGACCGTGGCAAACTGTACCTTCCGGGATTGTCACGGGCTGGCGCTGGAAGAGGTGGACGGCGGCATCATGGAAAACATTACCATCAACAACCTCACAATGATGGACGTGATTGCCTGTCCGATTTACCTGACCACCGGCGGACGTAATCGCGGCCCGGACGTGACCGTACCGAGCCGGATGCGAAACATTTTCATTTCCAACGTGATTGCCACCGGAGTGGATCCCCGGGGTGGCATCCAGATTACCGGCATTCCGGAACAACCCATCGAAGGTGTCCGGCTGGAAAATATCCGGATCGAATTCAAAGGCGGCGGAACGCAAGCCCAGGCGGTCCGCAGGCTGCCCGAACTCGGTACCGCCTATCCCGAACCCGGTCGGCTCGGCGTGACGCCGGCCTATGGACTGTTTGCCCGGCATGTCCGCGACCTCGAGCTGGCCAACATCCGCGAGAGTTTTGAGCAGGAAGACTTGAGGCCCGCGATCGAATGCGTGGACGTGGACGGGCTGGAGATCGACAATTTCAAGGCGCAACTTGCCTCGGGCGTGCCGGCGGCAAAATTTGATTCCGTCACGAACGTGGTGATCCGGAATTCGCCGATGTTGGACGGGATGGCCGCAAAATAGAACAGGTACGCAACTGTTTCGGTCTAAGGTTTTCGGATCATCCATCCCGCCAGCAATATCCCGATGGCGGCCATCCAGCTTCCCGCGACACGAACGACGACGCGCCGCCATCCCTGGACGCCCACGACCAATCCTGCACCCAAGGCAACAACGGCAAAGGCCACTATAGAACCGCCCAGTAAAATGAGGGTTATCCCATGGGTTGCACCGAACGAAACGCCGTTCAGGTATCCCTGCAGAAATCCCAGCACCACGGCAATGATGGCCATCAAATTCCGAAGCACCTTTAAATCGGCGGCCAACAATCCGCCAACAATCAGAAGCGCTGCTGCCGGGACCAGCGACGGAAGTGGTCGTAGAATCAAAAGGCCCGCGCAACCGCCTGCCAGCCACGCGAACGGGAATGAGAACAGAACGGCCCGGCCGGCAGCGGGACCGTTTAATCCTGCCAGGAATGCCAAACCGACAATCATGATCCATTGTTCCGGAGACAGAAGCATATGTTCCATGCCGTCGTAAACCGGTCCGAGCCCGGTGGTGACCAGATGCGCATCGGCGCGGACCGGGAGTCCGATTGCAAAAAACAAAATCATCAGCCCGGCCAACCGGTTTTTTCGCTGGCAGAAAAAGTTCACGCGATAGCCCTCCAGGTGAAGAAGACGCCCGCCAGTGCAATCACTGTTCCGGCGACTCGTAACGCCACGGCCCCCGCCTTCCAATGGTGAACCAGTCCCAAAGAAATGCCGACGCCATGCAGGCAACCGGTGGCGACCACAAACCCGATGCTGTAACTCAGGCCATCTTCGTTGGGCGGAAGTTCCGTGCCGTGAGCATGACCATGATAGAGGCCAAAGATTCCGACCATGAGAACTGCCAGCCAGAGTGGCGGACGGGCTTCGGCAGCGACCATGATGCCGAGAAAAAAAGCCGAAAGACCGATGCCGATTCCAGTTCCGGGCAACGGGAAACCGACCAGTCCCAGAAAACCGCCGATGGACATGATTACCGGAAAGGTCACCGGCAACAACCAGATAGCCGGCCGACCCAGTTGCACGCCCCACACACCCACCGCGACCATGGCCAGGATATGGTCCCAACCGGACCAGGGATGGCAAAAGCCCGTGGTGAAACCAGTTGCACCACCGTGCTGGACGTGCGCCTCCGCCGGTAAAACGGGGAATAGAATTCCTGCAAGAACCATCGCCGCAAGCCGCCAGCCAGTTGAACAGGAGGATTGGTTCATGTTTATGGCTGGAACAGGATGACCGCGCGTTGGATGGTCCAAAATGCGCCCAGACTTCCCACCGTGTAGCACGGTAACGCCGCCACCCACCGCGGCCACACGATTTCCAACCGGTTAAAGCTGTGCACGAGTGCCAGGATGATGAACACGAAGCACAGCTGGCCGAACTCAACCCCCAGGTTGAACATGAGGAGTGCGAACGGAATGTCCGCATGCGGCAACCCCAACGAGGTCAGCCCGCTGGCAAAGCCGAAGCCGTGCAACAGTCCAAACACAAACGCCACCAGCCATGGATGCTCGATGGTCAGGCTCGTGTTCCCCCGCTGTTTGCGGACAATTTCGGGTCCCAGATAGAAAATGGAAAGGGCGATGGCCACGTTCAGCGGTGGCAGCGGTACGCTGGCATAGCCCAGGGTGGCGATGGCCAGCGTAATGCTATGCGCCACCGTGAACGCCGTGATAGTTTTTATCAACATCATGCGTTTCGGCACCAGGATGAGCAGCCCCAGCACGAACAAGAGATGGTCCACCCCTTTCAGAATATGATCCAATCCCAGCTGAAAATAGGCGGCGGTCGCCTGTCCGCGTCCGGCCTGTTCCGGCACAGTAAAAACGTCCGCCGGACTCCTCAGGACGGCGACTTGCGTCTGGCCGTTGGTCAGTTTCAGCCGGACCAGTACTTCGGTTGCTCCGGAAGTGGTGCCCTTCAACCCGATGGCGCAACCGCTCCAAAAGCGAGGCGCGCCTTGTACTAGATAGTGTTCCCGGACGAAGCCGCTTTCATCCTGCGATGGTAGAGTCTGTACAGTTTTTACTCCCGCAGGATAGAGCGGTTCCAGGTTCATCCCCGTTGCCGCCGAAGAGGGGTGCCGCCAGATTACCGACGTGGTGCCATCGTTGGATTCGACCATCTCCAGATAGGCGTTCATCAATGGATGCGCCCGGCAAAACGGTGCAAGCAGCAGCCACATTCCGGCGATCAGGAGCCCGCGCATCATTTTTGTACCTCCGGTGGAAACGGCGCGACTTCCACCTCATACCGTTTGAGCAAGTCCTCATAGGTGAGGTCGGGTGTGGTCTGGCCCAGATGTTCCTGGAGACGCTGCTCCATCCGCTTCTCCCCGGCGGTGGGATTTTCCGATAACCGATGTTTCACCAGATGCCAGCCTTTGGACGATTGCACCGGTCCGGACCAAATGTCGAGGGGCATCCGGCGGACCAGTTCAATGAATGGCATGCCGAAATTCGTCGCCAGATCTTCCGCTCGTCCCTGCTGCAATTCCTCCGCCGCTTTGTCTCCGCCTGCCACCAGTGGATCGCCTCTGGTCGTGACCGCTTCCTTCCCGGTCAGCTTGCCGGCCTGGAGCAAATCCAGTGTCTTCCGGGCATCCATCAGCACGGAATCCCGAACTGCCGGATTAAAGAAAATTTGCTCAAAAACCAGGATATTGGTCGCTGCGGTCGGGTCCGCCTCGTAATAGCGCCGGAGCGAATCCTGGCCCGGCTCGCCATCAGCGCCTTCTCCGGCCAGATACCATTGCATCAGATTGACCAGTCGTTGCCGGATGACGGGATCATTGCGGTCCACCCCGGCGGTCACTGCCGACCGGCAAAGCACTTCCTCCCGGATCCAATCATCCACCCGTTGCGACAACTCCGCGCGGGTGGGTACCCGGCCCTGGTTCTGCTCGAACTGGATCATCAGTTCGTGCAATTTCACCTCATCCACGTCGATGCGGCGTGATTCTGTACGAGAGGTATCCGAGGCCGCGGTCGGTTTACTGACAATTTTATCGCAGGCAAAAATAGCCGCCCCGATGAGGATGAAGTGAAACAAAGGCTCGCGCATCCAGGTTCGCGCATCGGACTTCGGTTTCATGTTGTTGGTCAAACTGATTCTACAATTGAACACAGGCCCGTTGACGATTGCAATCACGGCTCAATTGCACGTGGATAACTTTGAACTATCTCCGGAGGTGCGACCCAAAAAAAAGCGGCCGTCGCGCAGCGGTCGCTTTCAAGCAGTTCCCAGACGGGCGCCGGGCTAAGGCGCCCACCGCGCCCGGTAAAACTGGAGGGAATGGGAAGAAGTATCCACCGTGAAGATGGCGGAATTGCTGGCCAGTGTGTTGGTCTGGAGGGGCAACCAATTCAGCAAATCAGGCGACGAATAAAGGGCGTAGGTCATATTAGATTGGCCATTCAGTTGCAGGGTCAGGCCGCCGGGCGACGTCAACGTCGGGTTGCCCAGGGTGAAGGGTAAAACCGAGGGGGTCAGGACGATATCCCCGCCGTTCGGCACGACATCAAACATTACGTAATTGGTCGTACCGAGCGTGACCGGGTGAGGGGTTATCGGCTGTCCATTCTGGGTCACGGCAGCGGCGGCCCAACCATCGGGCAATGGGCGGCGCAGCGTGATGGGATAGTTGTAAATCGAGTTGTCGAGGGCATCGGTCACCTGAACGGTGATGCTGTTGCCTGTGTTGGTGGTTTCGGTAACGGACGAACCGGCCCGCTCTTTCATGTAACGGACGACGTTGCCGAACGTTTCCACCCAGAATTTGCTCTGATTGGTGCTCGTATAATTCACACTTGCCTGCAAGGCCGTGCTCGACAGCGGCGAATAGCCGGGGTCACCGTCAATGGCGTGAATCAGATACACGCACCATCGGCCTTGCGTGACCGCACTGTCCGCCAGACTGTTGATGCCGGCACCGTTTGTATAGGAACCGACATTGCCCAGAATAAAAGAACT
>JBGPDH010000099.1:0-12256 GCA_041482195.1 Verrucomicrobiia bacterium | reverse complement strand
CGCCGAAATTGAAATAGCGAAGCAGCCAAAATCCGCTTGCACGACGGGGCAAGCATCTGTAAGTTCCCCCGCTCGACTGTGGGTTGGTAGCTCAGTCGGTAGAGCAGTGCCCTTTTAAGGCATTGGTCCAGGGTTCGAGTCCCTGCCAACCCACCAGCCTTCGCTCGCCGCGAGGCAAGAGCGAAGGCTGCCGCGTCGTAACGGAGTGTAGACGGGCTGTGCGGCTTACATATATTAGCGACGCGGCGAGCTACGGCTCGGCAAGCCAGTAAACCGCCGCGCCGGTTATTACCCGGTGGCCGGCTAAAAATGAAATTCTTCTACGTTTACATTCTGCAGAGCAAACTTGACGCGGAGCATTTTTATTCCGGATTCACCGAAGATTTACAGTCACGTCTGAAGAAACACAATGCCGGCGATGTTCCCCACACGGCCAAACTACGACCGTGGCGGATAAAAACTGCAATTGCTTTTACAGTACTGGAGCAGGCCGTTAAATTTGAACGTTATTTGAAATCATCGTCAGGTCGCGCTTTTGCAAAGAAACGGCTTTGATTCGTCTTCGCTCGGAGCAACGTGGAGAGCGAAGACTGCCGCGCCGAAACGCAGTAAAAGCGGGCTTAGGGCCTCCTTTGATTAACGCTCCGAGCTCCGACCCGGCAAGCCAGCAGGCTGCCACGTTTAAGCTCGAAAATATTGTCGTAATCTTTGGCAGGGCGAGCGCCCTCGCGTGCTGGAATTTTGGAGTGCGCGGACATGTCCGCGCTTTAATAGCGGCGACATGTCGCCGCAGTCCAAAACTGGCTCGCTGATACCCCGGCCCGCCGAATTGGGCTGCGACCGGCTATCGCCCTGGACAACAATTCAGTGTACGGTATATGGGCCGCACGTATCTCTTCGAATGTTCCAGATGTGGTTATCGCACCCGGGTATCGGGCAGCTCCGATCGCGGCCGGTATGTTGTTGTCCAAACCATCCTGTGTGCCGAATGCAAGGAGCTGTACGACGCGGTGATTGCCTTTAAACCGTCCGTGTACTGGGCGTTTCGTTCCAAAACGGTGCCGAGATTCGCCGTTCTATTGGACCGATTGCCACCGCGAGGGGTGCGCCAGTGGATTAAATGGAAACTGGTCTGTCCGGTTTCCTGCCACCACCGGATTCGATTGTGGAAACAACCGGATAAATGCCCGAAGTGCGGGGCGTTTCTGGATCCCGGACCCACCCCGGTTCGTCGTTGGGATTAGACAACTCAAGGTACAACCACGCGCAATTGTTCGCGGGCCACGGAAAAAGTCGCCGGCAGATTCCCCGCCCATTCGCCATCCAGTTCAAAAGCCCCGGAAGCATCACTGGTCAGTTCAAACGTGGAAGCACGGAACCGTTGCACGGCGCGGGCGGGCGGTCTTCGCCGCACGAGCAAACCTGGCAGGCAACGCAGCAAGGTCAGCCAGTTCGCCCGCGGCAGGATGCAAATGTCCAGCAGTCCGTCGCGCAAATCCGCCTGCGGAAAAAATTCGAACGGACCGCCATAATAGCGTCCGTTGCCGACCAGAATCAACTCGCCGGTGGCGTTGTGTCCGTCGATGTGGGCGGTGATTTGGGGCAGCCGGCCGCGCGACGCCTTTATCCCGGCAATGACATAGGCCAGCGGTCCAACTTTCTTCTTGAGCGGCCAGCTCACCAGTTCAATGGCACGCGCGTCCAGTCCCGCGCCGGCGAGTTGAATGAAATATTGCCGTTGACGCGCACCCTTCGCCGAAAATTCCACGCGCGGCAGATCCAGCCGTGTTTCGCGTCCCCGTTGCAGGGTTTCCCACGCCCGTTCGATCCGCAGCGGGAGCCCGATTTCCCGCGCAAAAACATTCACGGTGCCGAGCGGCAACACCCCGAACCGGACCCGGGCAAAGCCGTCGGCCGCGTCCCCGATGCCATTCAGCACTTCATTCACGGTCCCGTCACCGCCGGCCGCCACGATCAGTTCAAAGCCATCGGCGACGGCTTCGGTTGCCAACCGGCGTGCGTCGCCCGGAATGGTGGTGGCTTTCAGGGCACCTTGCGACGCGATTTCATCCAGGTGCCGGTGGAAATGCCGGGCCTTCCCGCCACGCGCCGCCGGGTTGAAGATGACGCAAGTCCGCACGGGATAAATGATTCGGGCGGGCGCGGGGTTAGTCGAGGAGAAAGCGCGGCGTTTGCTTGCGTTGGCGGCGCATTTTCACGAAACTCAGAATTATGAACGACGTGAGAGAATGGAAAATCCCCAAGTGGCCTTTCCTGCTCGGCAACGCTCTGCTGCTCGCGTTTGCGTATTTGGTGGTCTTGAAATCGCCGCATCCGATTTCCAAGTGGGAAATTCTGGCCTGCTTCAGTTCCGCCGTGCTCGGTGCGGGACTGGGAATTCTGCCGTTTCTGCTCGATTACCGCGCGGTGGGCACGATGATCCAGGTCAATGCCCTCGGCGCGGTGGCCGAAACAATTCATGACCTGGAAAAACTCGCCGCCCAGATCAGTGCCGCCACGGACCAGTGGGTGGTCGTTCAGGGGCAGGCGGAGAAGACGGCTACCTTGGCCGGGCAAATGGCCGATAAAATGGGCGCGGAAGTCCGCGAATTTTCCCAGTTCATGCAGAAGATGAACGACAGCGAGAAGGCCGCGCTCCGGCTGGAGGCTGAAAAAATGCATCGCGGCGAAGCCGAGTGGCTGCAAATGCTCGTACGCGTGTTCGATCACATTTTTGCGCTCCACGCCGCCGCCGTCCGTTCCAGCCAGCCGCAGTTGGCCGAACAAATCACTCAGTTCCGGAACGCCTGCCACGGCACAGTCCGCCGCCTCGGCCTGACACCGTTCGTCGCCGAACCGGGTGAAGCCTTTGATGCTGCACGGCATCAGACTCCAGATGCCAAAGGGAAGCCGCCGGAAGGCGCGGTCATCGCCGATACCGTCGGCTCGGGATATACCTTTCAGGGGAAACTGTTGCGTCCGGCGATCGTGCGTTTGCGTGAAGCCGGTTCGCCGGCCCCGCCGCCCGCTGCGGCTCCCGTGCCGGCCCCGGAAAGCAAGGCGGGCATCGAAGAAGATGAACTTCCGCTGGGTTCGCCGGATTAAATCCGGAGGTCCACCGTTTGCCGCGCGTTGAGAAAATGCAGCCAACAGTGGGTGACGGGCTGTGAATAAATTCGCGATAATGCGTGCATATAAAGCTTCAGTTGAGGTTCGTAATGCCGTCTTCGCTCCGCCAAATCCCGGGGGTTGATATCATCCGTTTTGAAATCCACCAGCCAGATTTCCCCGGAGAGTAACACCACCAGGTCGGCCACCCCCTGCACGACCACAAATTCATCTTCGAGCCCCGGCGGCGTTTGGGCGCCGATGATGGCATCCACTTCCGCCGGGCTGAATTTGGCCGTGAATGGCAGTTCGCGTTCGACCGCCTTCCGCTGCGCCAGGATTTTTTCCCCGACCGGCGAACTCCAGAAAGCCGCAATATTTGCCAGATCCAGGGCTGCGACTTCGTCTGCCGACAAAAATTTTTCGTGTTTTAAACGTTTGGCCTCGCCTTCGAGCGTTTTCAGGCGGTCCGCGTTTTCCAGCGACAAATACTGGAGAAATTTGTGATGCGCCGTGCCGCTGGCTGCCGCATTCAATTGCGGATTGCGGATTGCGGATTGCGAACTTAAACGCGAGCGGCCGGGGTGTTTCCGGGAATGGGTTTCCGGAGGACGGGAAAAATCTCGAAACATCGGCTTCGCTTCGTCGTCCAACTCCTCCGCCTGCCGCCGCAATGCCGTGACCGAAGATTTGGCCGCGCGTTGAGTCGCGGCGTCGAATGCGTATTCCCACGACAAGGTTGCGCGTAATCTTGCGGTTGTGGCGTTATCGAGCGCGGGAATTTCCGTTTCCGATTTCCGATTTCCGTTTTTAGATTTTCCCGCCAACTCGTCATCCGACACGATGCGCCAGCGTAAGTACGGCCATTCGCCTTCGGTTGCATTCCGAACTCCGAATTCCGGACTCCGGATTCCGAACCACAGGCCCAGCCAGTCCGCACAGGTTTTCGCCGAAACCACCGCCTGTGCCGTAATGGCCTCCGGCTGCTGCCAAAGCGAAGTCCATTTTCTCTCCGAAATGGTGGCGGTAAGGATCAAGGTATCCCGGGCACGAGTCATCGCCACGTAAAGCAATCGCAGTTCCTCACCGCGTTGTTCACGGCGCTGATGCCGGTGAGCGAGCCAGTACGGCAGACTCGGGTACCGCCGGCCGGTATGCGGCGGTTTGACGCGCGGGCAGACACCAAACTCTTCGTCAAAAATGATTTCCGCGCGCAAGTCCTGTTCGTTGAACGGCTTCGCCAGGTCGGCCACCACCACCACCGGAAACTCCAGGCCCTTGCTCTGGTGAATGCTCATCAGCCGGACGGCATTTTCCTCAACGGCCGCGGCAACTTCCGGTTCGGCGTCGGCCAACGGTTGTGCCTCGATGAATTTCAGAAAACGGAACAGACCCTGCCGCTGGAATTGATCGAACTGCTGCGCCAGGCCCAAAAACCGTTCAACGTTCGCCTGCCGCTGCGCGCCGCGCGGGCGTGTCCGCAGCCACTCGGCGTAATGGGTTTCGGCCAGTACACACGCCAGGCATTGCGACAACGCGGCCTGCCGCGCCAACCGCCGCCAGCGGGAGAACCGGTCGAGAAACCGTTCAATCTTCTGAGGCAATTCATCCTGCATTCTGCGTTCTGCAGTCTGCATTCGATTGAGCGCCGTCCAAAAATGAACGTTCTTGGCGGCCAACCGGATGGTCGCCAGTTCACCCAGCGACAAGCCGACCAACGGCGAACGCAACACGGCAATGGCCGGAATATCCTGCAACGGATTATCGAGCAACCGAAGCAGGCTCAGCAAATCAGCGATCTCCGGGCTGTCATAAAACCCGCCTCGCTCGACGACCAGCGGTACCCCGGCGCGTTCAAATTCCTTTGCATACGCCTCGGCTTTGTTGGCAGGCGCACGCAACAGGACGGCCATGTCCCGCCATTCAACCGCACGTTCCCCGCGCTTCTCCTCATCCCGGATTTTATGGGCCTGCACGACCAGTTCACGCAACCGGTGGGCCACGAGCCGCGCCTCTTTTTCAGTTTCTTCCAGTTCTCCCAAATCGCTGTTGGCGGAATCATCCTCCGCCGGGGTGTGGTCACCGCCCGCTTTGAATCGCAGCAGTAATTCCGCACGTGGTGTTTCGTCCCGGGCCAAACTGATTGCGGTGCGTTGGTTCAATCCGCCGAACTGCAGCTGCGCCTTCGCGTCATAATTCACACCGCCAACCTCCTCGCGCATGACGAGTTCGAACACTGAATTGACAAAACCGAGCAGGCTTTCGCGGCTGCGAAAATTTTCCGTAAGCGGAATCACCCGGCCAATTTCCCCGTGCCATTCATGGGCGTAATCGCGGAAGATTTTCGGGTCGGCCAGCCGGAAACGGTAAATGCTCTGCTTCACGTCGCCGACGAGAAAACGGTTGCCCACGTTCGGAGTTCCGCCTTCAGGCTGTCCGGAGGGTGCCCCGCCTGAAGGCGGAACTCCGAGCAAATCACGGCTCAATGCCTGAATAATTTTATCCTGCGCCGCGTTGATATCCTGGTATTCGTCCACGAAGACAAACCGGATTTTCTGCCGCCAGCGTTCAGCAACAGCCGTCGGTTTGGCCATGGGATCCCAGAGCAGTTTCAGGGCGAATTGTTCCAGGTCATGAAAATCCAGAACGCCATCGACGCGTTTGCGTTCGGCAAATTTCCGCCCGAATTCCTGCGCCAGCTGCAGCAGGACAGTCATATAACCACGGACCCAGTCCCAGTCTTCGGCCAGCGGCTCCCGATTGCCTTCCGTCGACAGGAGCGACTGCAAAAACGCAGCCTCGGCAAAGAATTGTTTGAGCGGTTCGCGAAGCGCGCCCTTTCGTTTCGCCGGCCAGGTACGGTCCGCGGAAATGATTTGTGCCAAAACATTGGTGGCGACTGCAGGCGAAGATTTTCCCGGCAATCGGCGGAGAATTTCTGCCAGTTCGGCCGCCTTTTCATTTGGCGCCGGAGCGCCGGTCTCTGACCCGGCGGGTTCCGAATTACGTACCGGGCCGAAGTTCGGCGCTCCGAGATTTCCCAAAACTGGCAGCCATTCCTCGCGCCAATCGCGAATGGCTTTATCCAACCACTCCCGCCACTCGATCGGTTCCGACGAGGCAAATCGCGCGAGCTGCTTCGTCAACCAGCGATCCGCGTCGGGTCGTGTCTGCACATAATGATGCAATCGCAGGAGCATGACGCGGATGGGGTGGTCGTCGCCGTTGCCGTAAATCTGAATGAGGTCTTGTGCGGCAATGGAGAAATCCGTTTCGCCGGCGTAAAGCACTTGAAAGAGATCGTCCAGAGTTTCCTCGGCCAGCAGGCGGGACTCGCCGGGGTCGAGTACGGCCAGTTGCGGGTCGAGGCCGAGTTCGTAGAAATGCTCGCGGACGAGCCGCAAACAGAAACTGTGGAGCGTGCCGATGGGCGCCGTGTCAAACAACGCGAGTTGTTCGGCCAGGTGCTGGTTGAGAGTTGAGGGTTGAGAGTTGAGAGTTTGCTCCAGTGCAGCGCGGAGGCGTTGTTTCATTTCCGTGGCGGCGGCTTCGGTGAAGGTGACGACCAGGATTTCGTCCAACGACGCGCGTTCGCGGCAAAGGCAATCCAGGCAACGGGCGATGAGTGTGTGGGTTTTGCCCGTGCCGGCGCCGGCCATCACCAGCACGTTGCCGCGTGCCTCGACGGCCTGCCACTGCGACGGCGTAAGCGAATCGTTCCGGGTGCGTACAGTTTCCATCCGGCAGAATTTTAGCCACAGATGAACACAGCGTAAAGCCGCGTGGCGTCCACACCGCTATGCGCGGATGAAACACAGATTTGTTTCAGGCAAGAAAGAGCCGTAGCCGCCGACGTAAGTCGGCGCTAACTTTCATAGTACACAAAGTGCGCGGACTGACGTCCGCGGCTACGAGGTTCAGAGAGAGGGGATTTGTTTCAGGAAACGTTGTAGCTGCCGACTTAAGTTGCGTAAGCATTTGAAGCAATGGATTATCCGGAGAAAGCCATGTAAATTTACGTGATTTTCGTCTTTTAAAAGATAAACTTTGTTCATGTCCAGCAGCCTCAGACTGAAAGACCAACCGGTCAGTGAGCGACCGCGTGAACGGCTGGTGGAACACGGCGCGGATGCCTTGAGTCATGCGGAATTGATTGCGATTTTGCTGCGTACCGGATTGAAGGGCGCCAACGCGGTCGAAATTGGCCGGCAGCTTTTGCAGAAATTCGGCACATTGCAGGCATTGGCGCGGGCGTCGGTGGAGGATTTGCGGAGCGTTAAGGGGATTGGGCGCGACAAGGCGGTGACCTTGATGGCCGCGTTTGCCCTGGCGCGCAAGATGGCCGCAGAATTGCAGCGCGAATCGCCTGTGCTCGACAATCCCGAAAACGTCGTACGACTGTTGCGCGAGCAAAATCTGGTGAAGAATGTGGAGACGCTGCAGGTGCTGCTGCTGAACACACGGCGGCGGCTGATTCGCGTGACGGAAATCACCGACGGCACGCTGGACACGATCCTGGTGCATCCGCGCGAGGTATTTAAGGCCGCTATTGCCGCCAACGCCGCCGCCTTGGTGCTGGCGCACAATCATCCGAGCGGAGATCCCACCCCGAGCGAGGCCGATATCAAGGTGACGCGTGATTTGATCCGGGCCGGGCAGCTGCTGAAGATCGACGTGCTTGACCACGTTATTATCGGGCGCGCGACGCCGGAACGGCCCAAGGATTATGCGTCATTGCGGGAACTGGGATATTTTTATTCTTGAACGGAAGCCGGCTCAAAATAGAACTTGCAGTTTGTCATCTATAGATTACATTCAAAATGATCGAAAGGGAAATCAAGAAGCTGGAGCTTCAGAACGGGTTGGTTCCGTTTGACGAGTGGTTTGATTCCCTTGGGGACAAAAGAATACAGGCGGCGGTGGATGCCCGCCTGGCCCGTGTGCGCGCAGGAAATTTCGGCGACTTCAAATCCGTGGGCGCCGGAGTGTTCGAATTGCGAATCGTGGTTGGTCCGGGCCTGCGCGTTTATTACGGACTTTACGGCCGGCAAATAGTCGTCCTGTTGGGCGGCGGTGACAAGAGCAGCCAGTCGCGCGACATTCGTCGCGCGCAACAACTGTGGCAACAATTTACAAAATATGCGTCTTAAAAATTACAAAGATGATTTGAGCCAACGGCTGCGCGATCCCGAATATGCCGCCGAATATCTCGGGCAAGTGCTGGCGGAAAAGGATAACGCGGCCTTCCTGATTGCGCTCAAGGACGTGGTGGAAGCCGGCGGTGGCATGGGCAATCTGGCAGGGCGGGTCGGACTCAGGCGGCCAAGTCTTTACAAGATTCTGTCAAAAAACGGCAATCCGACTCTGGAAACGTTGCAGGAAATTTTGAAGCCTCTGGGTTTGCGCGTCTCCGTTGCGCTGAATGAAGCCGCTTAATCCAGGCCGCGGAATCAGCCGCACAATTTGCGAGTGGCATTGCGCAGAATTGCTTATTTCCCGATCTGGCCTCGGGTGACGCCGAGCTGATTGAGCAATTTCAATTCGCGCCAGAGTTGCGCGCCGGTGATTTCGCCGCGTAGCAACTGCCGGTACCTGGAAATGGTCTGTGTCACCTGTTCCGGGGTTTCGTTGAGAAATTCCACGCGGAAATGGCGTACGCCCAGGCCCATCATCCACGCCACGTATTCGGCGCCGGTCTGTGCCAGCGCGTTGAAAACGGTGTTGCGGCAGCCGACATCGGCCTTCACGGGATGCTCGGCGCCCACCCGGTCGCGGAGTTTCACGTCGTGCCGGTCACAGGGACGGCCGCAGTTCCGGAAATCCGTGCCGTTGGACAGAAACGCGCAGAACACACAATGCTCCATGTGAAACATCGGCATATGCTGGTGAATTGTGACTTCGAACCATTCCGGCGGTGCCGCCGACAACAGCGCCTCGAGTTGCTGGAAATTCAAGTCGTAGCTGGCCGTCACGCGTTCCAGCCCGAACCACATCTTAAAATAATCCGCCGCCAGCCGGTTGGCCACGTTCAACGAAAAATCGCCGATGCGCCGATCATGGGCAAAGAACTTCAAATGATCGTAATTGCGAACCAGGTAACCGTCGGCGTTGCAGGAACGTACCTGTTCCAGTGTCCATTCTTCACCGGTCTTGAAGATGCGGGGAGGAGCCACAAAAATCGCGGAATGCGGAGTGCGGAGTGCGGATTCGCAGTCACGGGCGGTGTGAAACAACGTTACGGCCTCGCGGTATTTTTTGGGGTCTTCGAATTCGCAATAGACCGTGGTTACGTTGCATTGCAGCGCGGCTTTGAGTTGTGGCAGGCTGCGAACCAGGACGATCAATTCGGGATTTGTAGCAGCCGACGTGAGGAGGCTCTGACTGAATGGAGTCGAAGAATGAGCCTCGTTACCTCGGCTGCTACACTCATCAAGTTGCCATCGCTTCGGCTGTGCCCGTAAACGCTCCAATTCCGCCACAACTTCCCGGCGCAAGCGGTTCAGTTCGCTCAAGGGCAACAGGACGTCGCCGGCCAGAACATTTTTGAGTTCGCCCAGTTGGAAGGGCGTGCCGCCGAGTCGCCCCAGTTGTTCACGCAGACGTTCGTTGGTCAGCGGTCGTTTCTCGGCGGGAACCAGAGGCATGGCAGATTCCAGCCTCGCAATGTTTCCCATCTCATCCTGCGCGATGACCGTCAGTGGCTTGCCAGCGACACCATGAATTTCGATGTCAACCGGTCGCTGAAATTTTGGCGAATTGCCCTCAAACGTCTGACGGAGATTGCGATTTAATTCCGGATCGTCGGTCTTCCATAATTTATCGCCGATGCGGATGCGCGAGAAATCAATGTCCCCGTGGCCAAAGCGCAATTCGCATTCCGAATTTTGAATTCTTAATTTTAATTTTTTAATTTCATACACCCGCCCGCCCTCTTCTTTTACCTCGGGCCTACCGGCATCAAAGACCACGCCGTCGCCGGGTTTTAACGGCGCTTCGAGATCGACGGCCACAGCATCGCGCAAAACACTCGTGACGTCACCGAGGAAAACCCCGCGCTTTTTTCCAAACCGGGCGTGGACGAGTTGTTGGTTGTTGGTGCCGCCAAACCAGCCGGTGTAAAGGCCGCGAGAAAAGGCCATCTCCATCTCATATTGATCGTGACGGGTGACAGGTGACGAGTGACGAGAATTTGTGTCTTGCCCCGTCACACGACACATGTCACTCGCCACTCTGTTAATGGCCTGGCGATAAATGCGTGTGATGTTCGCCACGTATTCGGGGGATTTGAGCCGGCCTTCGATTTTCAGCGAGGCTACGCCGACGCGGATGAGGTCCGGTAAAACTTCCAGCCCGGCCAGGTCCTGGGGACTGAGCAGGTATTTCCGGTCGCCCAGGGGTACCGGCTGGTTATCGGAAATCAGTTCGTAGGGCATGCGGCAGGCCTGGGCGCATTCGCCGCGGTTGGCCGAGCGTCCCCCAAGCGCTTCGCTGGTCAGGCACTGGCCGGAGTAGGCCACGCAAAGGGCGCCGTGGACAAAAACCTCAAGCGGCATGGTAGCCGCACTTGTCAAAGTGCGGTCTGGTCCGACCGCATGATCCGCGCTTTCACAAGCGCGGCTACGAATCTTTTCAATTTCGGCGATGGAGCATTCGCGGGCGAGAACAACGAGGTTGCAGCCGAGTTCACGGGCGAATTCCATTCCGGCCTGGCTGGTAATGGTCATCTGGGTGGAAGCGTGAATGGGAAAATCAGGTGAAAGCTGCCGGATGAGCCGGCAGATACCCACGTCCTGCACGATGACCGCGTCCACCCCGGCGATAATCATGGTGCGCAGATATTTTTCGGCCTCAGCGAGTTCGTTTTCAAAAACGAGCGTGTTGAGCGTTACGTAACCGCGCAGCCCTCGGCGGTGAAGGAATTCCATGAGTTTCGGCAGGTCGGCCGCGGTGAAGTTTTGTGCCCGCATCCGGGCGTTGAATTTATCGAGCCCGAAGTAAATCGCGTCGGCGCCGTTCTCAACGGCGGCGCGGGCACAATCCCAATCGCCGGCCGGCGCAAGCAGTTCCGGCCATGGCGGATTGCGAATGGCCGATTGCGGAGTTGATTCAGATGGGGTACCCGTCATCGTGCCTCAATTTACCAGTGAACGGCTTTAGGACAAAGCCTCTTTGCACAAGGTGGCATTTTGAACTTGGAAAAGAGGCCGAATATCCGTCAATTATGTTCCATGGTTCATCCAACCGCCATCATTCATCCGAAGGCAAAACTGGACTCCACAGTCCGGGTCGGGCCGTATGCGGTGATTGATGAAGGAGTCGAACTGGGTGCGAACTGCGTCATTGGACCGCACGTTTATCTCACGGGCTTAACGACGATCGGCGCCGGCAACCAATTTCACGCCGGTTGTGTTATCGGGGACGCGCCGCAGGATTTAAAGTACAAAGACGAACCGACCCGCCTGCGCATCGGCGACCACAACGTCTTTCGTGAGCATACCACCGTCCATCGCTCGACCAAAACCGACGGGGAAACCGTCATCGGCTCACACAATTTTTTCATGGCCAACGCCCACGTGGCGCACAATTGCATCATCGGCGACCATGTGATCATGGCCAATGGCGTATTGCTGGGCGGACACGTTGAAGTACAGGACCGCGCGTTTATTTCCGGAAACTGCTGCATCCATCAGTTTACGCGTGTGGGCAGGCTGGCGTTGATGCAGGGCAACTCATCCATCAGTCAGGATTTACCGCCATTTACGGTGGCCTTGCGCGAGAACGAAATTTGCGGCTTGAACAGCGTGGGTCTGCGCCGGGGAGGTTTTACCGGGGAACAGCGGTTGGAACTGAAAAGGCTTTATCACACCCTCTTTCGCAGCGGAAAAAACCTGCGTCAAGCGCTCGGCGAGGCGCGGGAAAAATTTCCCAGCGCCCCGGCGACAATTCTGTTAGACTTCTTGGCGGGTGCCAAACGTGGTGTCTGCGCGGATGTCGGTCGCGCGACCTCAAACAGCGGAGAAGAATAGATGGGCATGTACCAAATCATCGGCGCGGACGGACGGCCATACGGCCCGGTTTCCGGCGAACAATTGCAGCAATGGATTGCCGAGGGCCGCGCGAATGCACAGACCCAGACGTTCGCCGCCGG
>JBGPDH010000098.1:0-12345 GCA_041482195.1 Verrucomicrobiia bacterium | reverse complement strand
CATTCATCATCATTTTCTGCACGCTGTTTTATACCGACTAGAGGACGAGACTGATATGCAACCCAACACCGCTAATCTCCCGGAGACGAAGGAACTTCATGGCGTAGCGACACTTAAATCACTGCACACGTACCTCCGACTGCTCGAGAACGCATCGGAACTGAAAAGAAAGATGCCGACTTCTTCCAGCCAAAGGAGCGTAAAGGAAGGTTTGTGGGAGATCAGCAAACTCGTTGAGATTGATAATGCCGCGTTTAAGGACCCGCAAAATATTGCGGCCGCAATCGGTTACCAGCGGTTCGTCATGATCTGGGGAGAACCCTCCGTCACCGACCGGGTTGCCCGCATTTTCGACAGTTCGAAGGTGCTTTTGACTGTGCTGATTGACCCTGGGCATTTTCAGACGGCAACCGCCGCGCAATCGGGATCAAACCCGGGGGCCATTCCAAGGCAGACTATGGCAAAGTCCCTTTCCACGAGCTGGGCTCAATCTAAAACCGAATCGCCCGGAACTTCGGGCCGGTTGAACGCTGACCACGAAAGCGCGATCGAGAACCTGAAACCGCTCCTGACAGGAAACACCACGCTGACCTGTCGGCTTTTCCGGGTTCTGTTCGAGCATATGTTGGGATTCGCGTCATCACCCGACGACCAACAGGGAAGTGCCACCTTCGTGAACGAGCTGGTCGGCAGCAAGGAGCACGGTCGGTCTTTTCTCGCCACGGCGCTGTTCATACTGGGAGCAGAAATTGATCGCGAGCATTTGATGTCATTCATGTTGGAGCAAGGTCTTTTCGGCATGCAGATCTTTGAACATCTCCTGCAAAACCGGAATTATTGTGACGCCTATTTTACTTTTAGAAGACTCGAAAAGGCGTTTATGGCATCGCCCGCCGAAGAGGAAAAGCAACTCAAGGACCGGCTCGACAAGCTGGGCGCGCAATTCGGAGGAAAACCCTATGGCGCGAAGATCTTTGAAGCAGAGGATCCAGACAAGACCAAGGTCGATGCTTACCAGGCAGCCGCCGATCTCCTCGAAGCCATCGCGTTCACTCCCTGGAGCATGAGCCTGAGCAATGCGATTTCTCTCAGTTCATCGAACTTGATTCGGTCCACGAGAATCCTGGCCGGACATTTCGAGCGTTTCGCCCACGGGGACAAAACCAAAGAACAGGCCAACCAGGAGATTGGCGACCATCTCCTCGCGTTTGCCCGGCAGTTCTCCGCCGACAGCAAAGCGGGGTAGTTTTCACAATGCGCATGAGGAAGCCAATTATGTATGTATTGAAGCTCATTTGTATGACGACCTTCCAATGGATCCGGCAGGTTTGGTTGCTGCCTCAAACGGTCGCGGATGCCGTCAAGCAAAGGCGGCTGCAGGCGGTTCGAAATGAACTTGAAGCCGAACGGCTCGACCGGATACGCAACCCTTCAAAGTATCTTGGAAAATGATTTAAAATTCGATCCGGAAGAACACGCTGAAAACCCCATTTCAATATGAGCAACAAGCACAACAAAGTATATGTAGATAACCTGGCCGCGGTTACGACAGAAAGACAGCTGATGGATCTGTTTTCCCCTTATGGCAACGTCGCGGAGGTTAGTATCGCGGTTGATCGCATCAATCACAAGTCGCGCGGTTTTGGTTTCGTAACCATGGCCACACCCGAAGGCGCCCGATCGGCCATTCAAGCGCTCAACGGCAAGGGGATGGGAACCTGCACCCTTACCGTAAGCGAAGCGTGGCCTCACGAACAGCGTACCAACCCGTCCGCCGTCATTCCGGCCATCCTGACCCAGCCGCCACTTAAGGAAGCATCGTGAACTTTAAGGACACCCAATTGCAGCGGTGTTAATTCCCGAGCATTGGGCACTATTCGGCAGAACGCGGTCACTGTGGATTAACGGTTTTTAATTCGTGTCCGTAAAATGAATGGCACGAATGAAAAACAGAGGCGTACTGTTCCGCCGTGGAACAGGGTTCGATTACGAAGACCGGGAACCTGCGCTGCTAAAAGACTTCTGAGTACGAATGACGCAACCGGCGTAATCCGTGGCCGCGCCAGCACCCAAGCATCCCCCCGCCTCACTCGATCGCCGCCAACAGTTCATCGAGGGAAACGGTGGCGAAGCTGGTGGCGGAGTCGCTCATGGCATAGGGAATGATGAGTTCGCGTCCGTGGAGCAGCGCGCCGCAGGTATAGACGACATTCGGCACGTAGCCCTCGCGTTCGGCTTCGTTCGGAGAAAGCAGCGGCTCGCGCAGGCGTCCGATGACGCGCGCCGGATCATTCAGATCGAGCAGGAAGGCTCCGAGACAATATTTCCGCATCGCGCCAACGCCATGGCTCAACACCAGCCAGCCCGCTTCCGTTTCAATCGGAGAACCGCAGTTGCCGATTTTGAGGAATTCCCATGGTTGCGCGGGTGGCAGCAATAGCCTGGGCGTCTGCCAGAAATGGATGTTGTCCGAGAACATCAGCAGAATGTTCTGGTCGTCCTGGCGCGAGAGCATGGCGTAGTGCCCGTTGATTTTGCGCGGGAAAAGCGCCATGCCTTTGTTCTGCACGGCGGGGCCGTTGAGCGTGCTGAACTTGAAGTGGAGAAAGTCCGCAGTCTCCAGCAATTGCGGCAGCGTGATCTTGCCGTCGTAGGCGGTATAGGTCGCATAGTAAGTGAAGCTCCCGTCGTCGTTCTGGAAGCGGACGAAGCGCGCGTCTTCGATGCCATTGCTCTGGCTGGGCGCGGATGGAAAGAGCACGCGCTGCGAAACGTGGCTGTCCGGCGAGAAGTTCACTTCGTAGTTCGACTCCGCCAGCAACAGGATGCCGCGGGCAGCGCGAATGGCCGTGGCGTCGGAGGTGTCCGCCGTCAGGCCCGACGCCAGCAGAACCGCGTGCAGCTCCTTCAACGTGAAATCTTCGTGCAACTGGTCGAGCACACGCCGGCAAAAATCATTTTGCACGCCCGCCTCTTCCAGTTTGTGGGCGAACAATCCCTTGACGTAAGCGATATTGGGCACGCGCTCCGGCTCGGTCACAAACGGCACGGGCGGCGTGAGCGTGATACGCCGTTGCGCGCTGACGACCCCGACGCGGAAGGTGATGGAGGAAATGTGCCCTTCGCCCGTGGCCCGCAGGCTCAAGATGAAACGCAGCGCGCCCTTGGGCAATCCGCTCTGATCGGGGTGCGGCACGATGGACGGATTGAACAGCGCCGCGGACTCGGGAGAATACTCATGTGTGAAGTAAGCCCCGAGGAGCATCTGCCGTTCGGGCGACGGCAGCGCGCCGGGCTCAAGGTAAATGTTCACCTGCTCGAAGCGTTTGCGGAAAATATCTTCAACCCGTTCGTGCCGGTTTGAAAACTCACCGAGCACCTGGCTCACCAACCGGACAACGTCCTCTTCTGGCAAGGCCATGACCCGGGCGACGATTCGGCGCGAGATGTCGTCGGTGGTGGGGCGAAACGGGCGCATCAGCACCCGCGAACGATCCGGGGTCAAAGTCGGCCCGATGCGTTTGGCATGAAGGTTGGAAGATTTTTGCTCGGTCATGGAGGTATATTTTGGCCTTGGAAATCAGTATCGGCATCACTTCCCAACCGGTTCCTTGAAACTGGTGAGGCTGTTTTGCAACGCCTGCATTTCCGCGAGCGACAGGAGGAATGCCAGCGTGGACTCCGCGCCCTGATTCTGGCTCAACCGGTCCACGTGCAAACCGTCACGACAGCCGCCGGTGGTCGAGTCATAGAGCGCAAGGCCCAGATCGTTCCGACCGAGAAACCACTCGAATGCGCGCCGCGCTTCCGTGACCCAGCACTGGTCGCCCGTCGCCTGATACGCTTCGATGCAGGCGGAAATCGTAACCTGGGCTTCGATCGGTTGCTGGTCGAAGACCGCCCGCGGCTTGTCACGCGGATAAAACCCGTTCGAACCAATGGGCCGGAAAGCGCCGGCCTCCGAGGTCTGGATTTTTATCAGCCATCGCAGGGTCTTGAGACCAAGTTCCAGCATCGCTCCATTGTTCATGCAGCGTCCATTGAGAATCATCGCGTGCGGCAGCTTGGCGTTGGCATAGGAAACGACTTCTTCAAACCACTGCCAATCTTCGGTGGCAGCATCGGTATAGCGTTGTGTGAGTTTTGTCGTGAGCGATTCACGAATCTGGTTCGCCCGCCGGTCGCCACTGAATCGCCGCAGATATTCATCAATACCGATGAGCGTGAACGCCAACGCCCGCGGCGACATGAACTCGGCGGCCACGGGCAGCGCCTGTTCGAACAGTTCCGCCGCCAGCATTTGAAAACTGCCCTGGCCCGCCTGCGACACGCACAGCCCGAGCGCCCATAACGCGTGACCCTGGCAATCCTCCGAGCCGACTTCCTCCAGCCAGTGCCGGTCGAAGCTCATGAAATTGCGGAAGCGCCCGCGCTGGCGGTCGAAGGCGTGGTTCAGGAACGCGGCGTAGGTGGCGGCCCGCGCAGCGAGTTGCGGCGAACCATGGCCCAGCTTTTTCAGCATCAAGGCCAGTACCAGGGCGCGGGCGTTGTCGTCCGTGCAATAGCCTTCGGCAAAATTCGGCACGGTGAAGCTCGCGTGCTGGAAGATGCCGGTCGAATCGCTCATCCGAAACAGATGATCCAACTTCAACTCCGGCAATTGTCCGGGTTGTTCATCGAGCGTCTTGATGGGCGAGGATTTTCTGCCCACGAAACTGTGGTCCTGCCGCGCCTGCTCGAAGGACTTCGCATACAATTGCGCTACGCGGCTCCATACCATGTCGCGCCCCAGCTTGTAAGCGTTTTTGCGCATCAAGTGACGCAACGGCTCATCGCGCAGCAGTTCGATCACAGCCACAGCAATGGCCTTGGCGTCACGGAAGGGCACGAGCTTGCCGCGTTCCGCCGTTAACAATTCCGCCGCATGCCAGTAAGGGGTGGATATCACGGCGTTGCCCGCGCCGAACGCATAGGCCAGCGTGCCCGAAGTGGTTTGCGCTTCGGTCAGGTACGGCGTGAGATAAATGTCCGCCGCGCCGATAAACCGCATTAATTCCTCCAGCTCGACGAAACGATTGAAGAACACGACATGCTTTTGTACGCCGAGGTTTTTGGCCAACCGCTCCAGGCTCAAGCGGTAAGCCTCGCCCTCATCGCGCAGCAAATTCGGATGGGTTTGCCCGAGTACGATGTAAACGACGTTGGGAAATTCCTGGACGATTTCCGGCAACGCCCGCAACGCGAACTCGATGCCCTTGTTCGGTGACAGCAAACCGAACGTGAGCAACACTTGCTTGCCCGCCACGCCGAACTCGTCCTTGAAATAATTCGGATCGGCGAACGGCATGTCGGGAATACCGTGCGGGATGAGGTCAACCCTGGTCGCCGGCACCTGATTGACTTCGCATAGCAATTCCCGGCCGCGTTCGCTCATCACCACCAGCCGGGTGGAATGCCGGATCAACTCGCGCATCACACGCCGTTGTTCCGCGTTCGGCTCGCGCAACACCGTATGCAGTGTGGTGACAATGGGCATTTGCAGTTCGCGCAACAGCGCCAGCACATGACTGCCCGCCGGCCCGCCGAAAATGCCAAACTCATGTTGGACGCAAACAACGTCCACATCGGTAATGTTGAGAAAATCCGCCGCGCGCAAGTAGGACGGCAGGTCCTGTTCCGCAATTTCGAAGCGCACCTCGGCCGGGTAATTGTATCCATCCGCGAGATCGTTGACCGGCACGACCAGGCATTGCATCGCCAGAAACTCCGCCGACATGGCACAACGCAAGTCGGTGGTGAAGGTAGCAATACCGCATTTCCTTGGCAGGTAATCGCCGAGAAACGCGACCTTGCGGATGGCAGAAGCGGGCTGCATGAATCGTTGGTGCTTGCACAAGCAAACTGGCCTATGCTGACAATTTTTATAATGTACTACGCGACTGCACTTACCAAGGACCAATTCCTGGGATTAAGGCAGGTTCGCCGCTGGCGACGACTGCTGGATGTACGGCATGTATGGCCGAAATTTCCAGGATTGGTTGGATAGCGTCTCCATTGCCTGAACTGTCAGGAAACCAACGATTGGGGGGAGCGAATCATGACCTTATGGCCATGATCAACAGATGTCACAAAGGGTGCAGAAACGACCCCTTCCGCCAATCCCGAAATTCGATCGTCGCGTTGTTTGCGACTCAGCCACCTGACTGCTGCAAATTCTACGGTCCAATCTGGAATTTATAGAATCGCTGCGGATCCGTGGAGTTGGTGTCCGTCACCGTAAACGGAATGGGCGGCGCATTGGTCGTGAATAACGCCTGCCAATTCACCAGGTCGGTTGATGTCCATAACGTGTAATCGGGTCCTTGCGGCCCATTCACGGTCAGGCTGACCTGGCCGAGGGACAGATTGACCGGGCCGATCACGGGATTGGTCACCGCGTTGACAACGACATTGAAGCTGTTGGTGGCGCTTAATGGCGGCGTTCCACTGTCGGTGACTTGAACTCGAATCACGTTGGTCGTATTGGCCTGGCTGACGAGCGGGCGCCAGCTGAACAGTCCGTTGGAACTGACGGTCGCGGTGGCCGGGAACGTATTTGCAGAACTAAACATCAGTGCTTGCGCCGGCACATCGGAATCGCTGGCGGTATTGGTTACCAACAAGGTCACCCCCACATTGACCGCTTGATCGGGCACGGCTCCAATCCCCGGCGGCGTGTTAACCGGGCCTACTGTTCCCTGACCCACAAACGTCACCACGCTCATCGCCGGGATCGTGTAGGTAAACGAGCCGTTGGTAACCGTCACCGCGGATTGCGGCGAGAGCGAGAGTGAAGCCGAAGTAATCCATGGGGTCACCGTCGCAGCGGTAAAATTGGTCAGATTAAAAGTCTCCATCATGTCGGTCGAAGGATTGGTATTGACCACGACAATCGCAAAGGCGGCCGAGTTTGTGTCTTTGTACGCACTGACCAAAACTGAAGGCTGAGATGAGTTCGCGTCAATGCGGTAGAAGTTGGGGCGAACAAACCGGCTGTATTGGCCAAACGTGAACAGACGTTTAGCCGGGCCAGCGCTGGTATCCAACAATCCCTGGTTTCCGCTGGCGACGAGCCACCAGTAATGATAGGCATTGGCCTGGGCCTGGGTCATGTATTGATAAATCCGTTTCGCGTAATAAACGCCGTTGTTAATGCTGCTGTCGCTGCCGGAAAGCAGCGCCACTTCCGTTTCCCATAGTGCCTTTCCGTAAGAATTAATCGCTGCTGGAACCGTTTGGTCGCCCACTGAATTGTCGTTAACATAATTATGATTGGCGACAATTCCCACCTCCGACGCCGCGTTCGGATCCGTCATCGTCGGCCCCACTATATTGTGCGGGTCGGTCCAGTTCTGGCTTTCCGGAAGCATAATTTTAGTGGAAGAGAAACCTTGTGCCGACAAGGCGTTGTAGAGGTTGGTGACATAATCATGAACCAGCGTGCCGCTCCACTGGCACGCTTCGTAGCTGGTCACGTTCGCGTCCGGCTCGTTTTGGACTGAGATCGCATAGATATTCACGCCATACGTATTCTTCATGCTGGCAACATAGTTGGCAATTTGGCTGGCGTACGCCTTATTGGTGGCGTCACCGCCCAGGAAGCTGCCGCCGTTGATTCCGCCAGCGGGAGCATGATTGCCATCATAGATATCGTTGGTGCTTTTAAATCCAGCCGCCGGTGTCCAGGGCGCACTCCAAACCTTTGCCCCCCGGGCCTGCGCCAACTGCATAATTTGAGTCTCGACCGTGGTGGGAACGGTGCTGGCAGAAGTGTTGTTGGCAAAAACGATCCGATTACGCAGCAAGGAAAGCCCGGCGCCATTATAGGTGCCGGACAGATAACTGATATTATTATTGGTGGAAAACAACAGGTCGGCCTCGGCCGTGTTCCAGGTGCCGTTCCATGCCGAAGACGCTCCAAAACCGTCAATGCGCTGATGCAGGTTGTTCCAATCCACTACGGAAAAACCATTGGTGGACGTGTTGGTGACAACGGTTCCACCGCTAAGTACGACGTCATCGATATAGTACGAGGCGTTCGAACTGCTGGTCACTTCCGCATACCAATTCAAAGCGCTGACCGACCCGGAAGGATTGTAGGTGTATTGTCCGGAAAGCTGCGTCCAGGCACTCGAAGGCACGGAACCCGAAGCCATCGCCGCATATGACGTTCCGCTGCCGTCCGTTTTTTGCATCGTCAACTGCATGGTCTGGTTGCCGCCACTTACCAACCGGACCCACGCCGAAACATTGTAGGTCTGGCCCGCCTGGAGGGCACCGACAAACGATTGGGAAATGCCCATGTAGGTGGCCGTGCGGTTCGATACCTGGGCCGCATAGGTGCCTGAATGAACCTGACTGGTCTCCGCCGCAATTGTGCATGAACCAAAGGGGGACCAGCTGGTCGTGGTGCCGGTTTCAAAATCGGGATTCATCACGAGGTTGGGTTGCGCGACCGCCATACCGGCCTGCAAAATTAACCCGATGACAAGCGTAGCTTGCATGCTCAGCCATTTATTTCGAAGGCCAGTTTTTTTTACCGCCAGCAGGGGGGACAAAATGCCCGGGAGATATTGCATTGGGGATTTATTCATGGATTGGTGAGGCTGAATAATTTGCTACAAATGATCTGCGAAATCCGGACAATTCAAACGCCAAAAAATGAAACCATTTCGCCGGCGTTGATTCCTTTCCTTTCGTACATGGATTTTAAAAGACTCTACTCGTTTAAAACTGGTAAATCAAACGGTTCAGGCAAATAAAACATGTAGTATCATCTGATGTTCCCGGAATGGTCTTGGTTTTGGAGATTTCCGACCGCTTCCTGGATGGAATAACAACCGTTGCCATAATCCCGACTGTCAAAACCTCACAGCTCCGACAATCCGGGTCTGTACCGCCAAATCAGTTTTCGAATGACCGGCCTGATTTTCCTGCCGCCAAGGGGCAAGATGAAACCACCCCTTTGCCAGTTACCGGGCTTTAAATCGCGCCGCCACTCCAGCCCTTCCGCGATTTGAGTCTGTCGGAGAGGGTTCCGGGATATTGTTCAGACGGCAACGGCCAGCGCGCCATTGTCCTCGGCGGGCCGATCCCTTTCTTCCATCTTCTGTCGCAATTTCTTCAGCGCCTGTTCCTGAATCTGCCGGATTCGTTCACGCGTCACCCCCAGCTGCACACCGACTTCCTCGAGGGTCCGTGGCCGGCCGTCATTCAACCCGAAACGCATGGCCAGAATTCTGCTTTCACGCTGGTCCAGCGTGCCCAAAACTTCCCGCACCAACTGAGTGTCGGTTTCCTGCACCAGCCGGTCGAAGGGCGCCGCCGCATTCGGATCCGCTACGATCTCGGAGACGCGCTCCGTCGCATCGTCTCCAATGGGCGCGTCGAGTGAAACGGGCGCCTTGGAGGCCTGGCGGTACTGGCGGATCCGCCGGGGATCGAGATCCAGTTCGTGCGCCAGTTCCTCGTCGGTTGGATCGCGATCCAAGGCTTCGCGCAACTTTACTTCCGCCCGCCGGATATGGGCCACCTTATCCACCACGTGCACCGGCAAACGGATGGTCTTGCCCTGATTGGCCAGCGCCCGTTTGATGCTCTGTTTAATCCACCAGGACGCATACGTGGAAAGCTTGGCCCCTTTCCGGGGATCGAAACGCTCGACTCCTTTCATGAGCCCAATGTTCCCTTCGTTGATCAGGTCAAGCAGCGGCAACCCCATGCCGTCGTAGTCATGGGCAATTTTTACCACCAGCCGCAAATTCGCCTTGATCATCTGCTCGCGCGCCTGTCGATCGCCCCGCCGAATCCGTTTCGCCAGCGTAATTTCCTCCTGCGGGGTGAGCAGTTTTACCTGGCCGATTTCGCGGAGATAAAGTTGCAACACGTCGCCATGCGACGAATCCCGGGAAACCGTCTCCGCGGGTACCGATTCTGTCGCCGGGAGCGCAGGCTGGGGCAGCGTAGCCGCCCGCGGCAACACTGGATCGCCGGTCAGCCGTCGCAGCCTCGGCACAATCGTGTGACTGTCCTGCGACGCAACGCGTACCGTTCCGCGCCGGTTGGTTCGTTTCAACGTCGTTTTCATTAGGTCTCCTTGTGGTGCTGATGGTCACGCCTTGACTGGCAATCTTTCGAGATGGGATAAAATGGTTTTCTTACCCACGACCCCTACGGTTTGGTGCAGCAATTCGCCACCGGCAAAATAAAGCAGAGTCGGAATAGCCCGGACACCAAAACGCGCGGCCAGAGCCGGGTTGTCAGCCACATTCACTTTGGCGACTTTCACCCGTCCATTCTGTTCGGTTGCGATTTCGTCCAACACGGGCGCAAGCATCTTGCACGACCCGCACCACTCCGCCCAGAAGTCCACCAGCACCGGTGGGGTGGATTGCAGGACTTCGGCTTCAAAATTGGCTTCATTGATCTCGATGGTCGGTTTCATAGTCTCGCCCTCGCTTGATGATGATTTTGTTTTTTGGCCTGGCTGGCGTTCCAAAATGCGTACCTCGCCCGGCGCACTGTTTGCAGTTTTGCGTCCCAGGCGACCACCGCCTGCACCTTCTCGGTCGCCAAAACCTGAAAAACCAGATCGGGATACGCCGTCTGCCACGCCGCGGCTTCAGCCTCGTTCAAAGCCAGCCGAACCAGCTGCTCCTGAACCCGAATCGCTCCTCGCGACTCGGTCAAAATCAATTCTTTGGCCCGGGCGATCCGCTCCAAGACCTTCCGGCACGCGGCCAGGCAGGCGTTTTTGAGCGCCGTTCTGCCCGGTCCATTCGTACCATTTTGATTCTCATGCTTCCTTTTCATCTCTTCCGGTCCTTTCCACTATATGTAACAACTAGTGTTACACATTCGTTCAAAAAAATTGGATGTCAAACCGCTTTTTTCCCGGCGCAGGCAACGGAAGCCTTTACCGTATCAATCACATCCGCCAGGCTGGTCTTCTCCAAATCACGTTCCATAGCTTTCTGGGCCGACGCAAAAACCCGCTCCAACTCCTTACGAATACAATGGCCTACGGGGCAGGCGGTATTGGGCGTTCTGGCAGGCCTTGCGAATGCTTCAGCTTCTTCAACCGCCCGATATACTTCAGCAAGATTAATGCGGCCGGGCGAACGATTCAGGCGGGAGCCGGCCCCGGCCCCCTTGCAGGTGTCCACCAGCCGGGCCCGCTGCAACCACAGCAGGAGTCGCCGGATAATAACCGGATTGGTGTTGACGCTGCCGGCCAGGAACGCGGACGTGACCCGGTCGCCCTCCTTGTACGCCAGGACGGCGAGGACATGGACCGCCATGGCAAATCGGCAACTCGTTCTCATAATCGGCGCTTAATAAGTAACCGTAGTGATTACATTTGTCAAATGAGAAGCGACCGCCAAAGGGAGCCGAATCAGGAACCGGAACTCAATGACTTCAAGGTGGGTACGGAAAAGACCTGCTCAAACTCATCCCGGGCGTCGGATGGCAATTTTCCGGCCGCCACCAGTCTTTCGGTGGTTTTCCGATAAAAGGCCGTGTCCGTCAGGGGCAGGCTCACTGGAGAAATTTCTTTACCCGACCGGACGGCCTTTAAAAAACGGCAAAAACTCAAAATGGAATGGGCTTCCCCGCCGAGCCACGCCCGGCCGCGGGCCAGATCCTCCGCCAGGACCTCGCTTTGGCGTTCGGCCACCGCGACAATCGCCCCGACGGGTATTCCGTCGATCATCTTTGAAAATGGACCAAAGAGATGTGCACCCATAATGTTTAATCAAAGGCATAAGAGCAGTTGGTATTCCGCAGCCGGCCCGCGCCCCTCCAGGCGGGGATTATCTGAAAATCCCATGGTTTCCGCGACTTCAGCCGGGAATTTCGAAAAATGCAGCCGACACAGGTGGTACAAAATCTGCCAGGGTTGGAACGCTACAATTCACCACGCTGCGGGCGGGAAGAATCGGGATGGATGCTACCAATCCTTGAGCGGGCGCTGATTGTCCTGCGGTTTTCCCTCCGGTTTCAGCTGCAAAAACTGTTCGTCACCCTTTTGTGCGTCCAGCAAACGCTTCGCCGCTTCCGGCGACATTTGCCCGGCCGCCACCGGCTGCCCTTGTCCGTTCTGATTCTCCTGCTTATCACCACTTTGCTTCCCTTCGGAGGGCTGTGGCGGTTGCTGATTTTGCTGCGCCGCGCTTTTCTGACCGGACTGGTTCTGTGCGCTCTGATTTTGTTGGGATTGTTGCTGATTTTGCTGATTCTTCTGCGACTGCTGATTCTGGTTTTGCTGCGATTGATTGTTTTGGGATTGTTGTTGTTGCTGCTGCT
>JBGPDH010000097.1:0-12377 GCA_041482195.1 Verrucomicrobiia bacterium | reverse complement strand
GGCTGCAATTTGCCTTCGAGCCGGAAGTGCATCGTTTCGGGCACCTTGATGAGCAATTTGCCCGTGCCCATGACGAAGCCGGCATCCGTGTTGCCGATGCCCGTGGCGAACTGGTTGAACGCGCCGGCCATGCAGGTGTGCGAGTCCGTGCCGAACAAAATTTCGCCGGGCCGGGTGTGTCCTTTTTGCGGCAGCGCCGTGTGGCAGACGCCCGCGTAATGCGAACCATATTGCTTCTTCAAATGACCCTTGCTCGTGTCGAAATGCCAGTGGCCGTTCGGGTCATCGATCACGTCATAGAAATACGCGATGTCCTGTTCCTTCACGAAATCGCGCAGGATGTCCACGTTACGGTTGGACTTGGAATCGGCGGTGAAAATGTAGTGATCGGGGATGATGACGATTTTGCTTTTGTCCCAGACCTTCGCATCCTTGCCAAATTCGCGTTTAAACACACCGATGGTACCCGGTCCGCAGACGTCATGCGTCATGAGTACGTCGGCGTTCACCCAGATATTGTCGCCCGCCTGGACTTTCGCCTTGCCGGCCGCCCGGGCGAGAATTTTCTCCGTTAAAGTCATAGACTGACACCATAGCCGATGCCGCAGCCAAGTTCAACTGAACAAACGTGGCAACGGTGAAGCGGCTAAATGGGAATGGGGATGGAAGTTCGAATTAGTATTCGATGTTTTGCCAAAGCAAAGGCGAGCAAAACTTGGCGGATTTGAGAATTGGCCGGAACTTCCTGGCTAATTGAAAAGGCGTAATCAAATTTGTTCTCTTTGAAGAAACCGGAATTCGATTTTAAGAAGGCGGCAACTTTTTTATCATCGCTAAAGATTTTGGCGCCTTTGATGTGTAGAACGAAGGGTTCGCCTTGTTTCTCTGGAATAAAGGCGAATTTTAATCCTAGAGCAAAATTTTTCTTTTTCAATTTGCCAAGAAGTGAATCCCAGTGGTCGGAAATCTTCACGGCCGGACCGCCTAAACTCAAGGTTGAGGTGCCGCGAGCAATGCGTAGAACTTGTTCGTGGCTGCCAGGGATACTTACTACAAAATTAAATTCAGTTCCTTCATCGTGTCTGCCACCAATAAATCGGGCAACCTTTGTCAGCGCTCCAATGTCCGGCTCTCTGCATTCGAGAATAATCTGACGGGATTCGGGGTCATAAACATCAAGTTTGTCGGCCGTCTTCGCTTCACGCCTTTCAACGGCGTTTTTAACGAAGAAAAGATTGCGGTTAAGGATGCCCCACATATCGTTTTCAGCCATAGACTTCTTGCGGGGAAAATCAGTGTTTGATAAAAGCCAAGCAAGAGAATTATTCTTGGTTTAATCCCTCTCAAGCTTCGTTGGAGCGAAATCTTTCAAAAATCTTTTTTGACACGAATTGCACGAATTAACGCGAATTTAATTCGTGAGAATTGGTGAAATTCGCGTCAACTTTCCCGGCTTTGATAAAGCGCCACCAATGCGGCGCCGATGGCCTGCGAAAGTTCACCCAACACCGCGGGAATAATCTTGAGGGTATTGCGCTGTACCGGCCAGAGATAGGGCATGGCCGTCTCGTGAACGATGTGCAAGTAGCGCTCTCGGAACTCCGGCGTGGTCGATTCACGGTCCATCAACCCGCCGCCAATAACCACGATGCCCGGATCGAGTAACGTGACCAGGTTTGCCACGTGGAAACCCAGTGCATGCGCCTGGAAATCAAAAATCTCCAATGCCAGGGCGTCGCCTTTTTGTGCGCGGCTGCGGAGAGAAAGCACCTTTTCCTTGATCGGCGCGTTGGATTTGGCGAGCTCGTGGTCGGGAAATTTTTTCAACTTTTCGGCCAGCACATGCGGCAGGCCGGAGATGGTGGTATAGGCTTCCACACAACCCCAATTTCTCCCGCAACCGCACGGGAACGGCGGACCGCTCAGGCCGAACAGATGCAACGGTGCGGCTATGTGGGCGGTTTCCATGGCGGTGAGCGTCTGGCCGATGAGAGGCAGGCCGTCCTCATTCACAAACGCGCTGCCCAGGCCGGAGCCGGGCATCAGCATCAGCACTGACAACTTCCGATCGCCGCGAGCAATCCGCGCCTCGGCCACGCCGCCGCAGTGACCGTCATTGCTCACCGTCAATTTCACCGGCTGTCCGGCCTGCCGGGCCAGGGCCGCGCTGTATTCCTCATGGACGTTCCAGCCCGCAAAACTCGCCGGAAAATTGGCGGACTTGCCCAGGACACCGTAGCGTTCGTAAGGGCCCGGGATGGCCAGACCGACTCCCTGGACTTGCGACCATTGCAAATGGTTCTGCGCGAGAAATTCGCCAACGCCCGAAATCCAGGCGGCGATGACGGCATCGCGGCCGTTCTGGGAATCGGTCGTGCGCTGAAGCAATTGGGTGGTGACCGGCTCGCCGTTTTCCCGGACGGCGGCGAACTTCGTCGTGGTCGCGCCGCTGTCCGTGCCGATGAAAATTGTTTCGCTCATGGTTTAAGCTTCAAATTGGGGACAGCCTTGGCAAAGGCAAGAATTATTCGCCTTTTGCCCTTCAGCCTGTTTTATTTGGCAGCCGGTGACGCCGTCCGAAACATTTTCCAGCCTGCTTCGCATCGGTGCGCCGTTGCTCGCCCTGGCGCCGATGCAGGACGTGACGACGCTGGAGTTCATGCGCGTCATTGCGCGTTACGGCGGGCCGGATGTGTATTGGACCGAGTACTTTCGCGTCCACGGCGATTCCCGCCCGGAAAAATGGATTCTCCGCTCCATCACCGAAAATCCCACCGGCCGGCCCGTCGTTGCCCAGCTCATTGGCAACGACGTTCCGGCACTCGTCCGCACTGCGAAAGAATTACAGAAATACCCTGTTGCCGCGATTGACCTGAACCTTGGCTGCCCCGCGCCGATCGTCTATCGCAAGTGCGCCGGCGGCGGATTATTGCGCGAACCGCAGCGTATCGACGCCATCCTTGGTGCCTTGCGCGATGTGGTCACCGTGCCCTTCACGGTCAAAACCCGCATCGGGTTTGAAACGCCCGCCGAATTTGATGCCTTACTGCCGCTGTTTGCGAAGCATCCCATTGATTTGCTTACCGTCCATGCACGCACGGTGAAGCAAATGTACCGGCCGGGTCTCCGTTACGATTTGATTGCAAAAGCGGTGCGGGAATTGAGATGCCCGGTGCTGGCCAACGGCAACGTCCACAGCGCCGCGCAGGCCATACAGCTGCTGGCCGAAACCGGCGTACGCGGATTGATGATTGGACGCGGCGCGATTCGCAATCCATGGCTGTTCGACCAGATTCGCGCCGAATTGCGTGGCGAAGAAATCAAACTGCCCGCTGGACGTGACTTGTTGGCGTACATCCGTGAACTTTGGGAGAACGAAATGGCGTCCGATGTGAAGGAATCCGCCCAGGTGCAGCGGATGAAAAAATTCATGAATTTCATCGGCGAAGGCATCGGTGAGAAATTCCTGCACGAAATCCGTCGCGTCGCTACGACGGCTGACTTCTTTCGGGTTTGTGAGAATTTCCTGGCCCACGACGAACCGCTGACATTGGAACCTCCGTTGGCTGCTCCGGAAGCGCCTCTGGCTTTGCCAACCGTGTTTTGATTCGCTCATTTCTTTCGAACCGGAATACGCCGGTATCGGTGAGTTCATCGGGGTCGGCTTCGTGAGTTCCCCACGTTGTTCGCTGCCTGAGTCGGGTATTTTCCTTTGTTTATCGAGAAAGTGAATTTTGGGGGCGGCATCGTTTCTGCTCCCAAACGGACAGTGTTTTATTCGTACCGCTGTGTTGTTGCCGGTTGATGTATGGATCAAACCCACCCTATGCGCAGAAAGATATTGGTCGTAGAAGATGATCCGGATCAACTGGAAGCAATTCGCGGAAACCTGAAAGAGGCCGGCTTTGCCATCGGCACCGCTACCAACGGTGTGGATGCCCTCGTCAAAACCCGTTCAGTTTCGCCGGATTTGATCGTACTGGATTTGATGCTGCCGCAGTTGAACGGACTGGATATCTGCAAGACCCTGCGGGAAGATCCCGCCACCGCCTCTATTCCGGTGATCATGCTGACCGGCATGGACAGCTATTTTACCCGTGTGGCTGGCTTTGAGGCGGGCATCAATGTTTTTCTCACCAAGCCGTACCTGCCGGAAGAATTGATCTCGAAAGTGGAAGAATTGTTACAACTTACAGCTCCCACCGGCGGGAAATCCACCGGTCCGAAGCAAAAACGCGGCGGTTCAAACAAAAAGACTTCATCCCTTTCGTGATGAGTTGTGTGATGGTGAGAATGTCCGTCGCTTGTCAGTGCAAACTCAGGCGGAAAAACTCCGCAGCATTCGTCGGGTCCTGGCTTACCTGGTTCAATCCATTGGTAACCAGGGGTGAGTCGATGACGTCCGACCATGACGCGGCGGCGCCCAGGGATTCCGATGATTGCAGGGCAAATCCCGTGGATGGCGCCGGCCACGAAACGCTCACCTGATTTCCATCGGCGCGGACGGCCACTTTTTTGATGGAGACGGCGCCCGCCACCAGCACCGGGAACGAGCACACGTTTGGCTGGCCGACCGTGAACAGCGTTTTATATTGTGGACCGCCAAAGCAAAGGTTGGCCGTTCGGGTCATTAAGATCTTGCCGATCAAGTGCCCGTCAGGTGCGAAGATTTCCACGCCGTCACCGGCACTCGACCAGATACGCCCGTCCACGTCGCACCGGAAACCATCGGCCAGGCCGGCGCTGACGGTACAAAAGGTCGAGCCGCCCGTCAGCGTGTTGCTGCTGGTGACCGTGTAAACTTTGATGGTCCCTTGGTTGGCGAACGCGCCGTTCTCCGCCACGTACAATTTGGTTTCATCCGGCGAAAAGCAGATGCCGTTGGGCTTCGCCAGATTCGTGATGACCTCGAGGATGGTCGCATTGCCGTTCGTCTCGTAAAAACGATAGACATACAGGCCGGGCTGGAATCCCGATGGGACCGAACCACCCGACGGCAGCGGCAGCCCGCTGTCATAGCCGGGGTCGGTGAACCACACGGAACCGTCTGATTTGACGCAGAGGTCATTGGGCGAATAGAATTTCAGACCGTAGTAGTTGGTCACCAGAGGCGTGATCACGCCGTTGATGGTCATTACGACTTTCAGCCCGTTGCTGCCGCTCTCGCAGGAGACCTGGCGTTCCTGCAAATCCAGAATATTGCCGTTGTATTTGGTCTGGGGTGGCGGCAGAAGAAAATCGGAAAGTGTGTTGGGCGGATCCAGCCGTCTCAGTTTGTTATTGTCGCGGTCACTGAACACAAGGCAATTGCTGGCCGGAAGCCATACCGGTCCTTCAATCCAGGCATTGACCGTGACGTTGGTGGTGAAAACGGCATTGGTGTTGATAATCTTGTTGAACTCGACGGGATCGGAAATCTGGAACTGGACCGCATTGGCAGTTTGGACGGTGAACCAGGTGAATCCCAAGAGCAGCAACCCGGAAAGACCGGTAAGACGGAGTACAACGCGCATAATTATTCAGGGCTCAACCCAGTTTAACCCGAAATGCGCTGGTATCAACGACTTTCTTCAATTCGCCGTCGTGAAATTTCTCGCGATATTCCTCGGTTTCCAGCAGATGTTGGGTCAGCTCCTGCTTATCGCGCTTGATGATGAATTTTAATTCGTCCAGATCGTCCGACCAACGGAACCCGTTGAAGAATTCCGCGCCGGCAAACTGAGTTTTGTACAACGCGGTCTGCGAATAGCAGGTGCCCAGGTAAAGATGTTTCACGTTGCGCTCCGCAAACAGCGCCACGGCTGACGTCATCATGAACATGCCCAGGTTGCGCGCGTAATAATTGAGGTCGTAAAATGCATAGTAATAAAATGCCATCGCCTTGCCTTCCAGATAGAGCGTGGCCACGCCGACTTCGTCGCCGGTTTTAGAGTCGGTGAACACGAGCAGATGCGAAATAATGGGCGTGCTGAACAGGGCATCCAGCCGCTCGAACGTCATCATGTCCTTGCCGAATTTGATGTCGGCGTAGGTCTTGAAAAACTGGCGGCGTTCGGACGTGTAATCGTACTGGTCCCGGGGCACGAGTTTCACCTGAATGCTTGCGCCCTTGCGCAGGATGCGGCGGTTCTCGGACGATGGATTGAATTTTCCCAGGTTTACGCGCACCTGGCGGCAGAGATAGAAACGGTCGAGATAACGCGACGAGGGCAGGAAACCCGCATTAAAAATGTCTGCCGGCGACTCGCCGTCCTCCGGCACGGCCCAGATGGCATAAGGAAACTGGTAATGCTCGTAATCGGAATTTTGTTCGGAGAACAGAAGTTTCATTTCACCGCGACGGTTTCCAGTTCGCGGTCTGCTTTGACCTGGCCGTTCACCGACTTGCGCCGCAGTCGCAGCCGCCAGTTGGTCAGCACGTCGTAGCTCACCGAGTTTTTCAGCTTGGCCATGTCGTGTACGGTGATTTCCTCGTCGCCCTGCCGGCCCATGATGACGACTTCGTCCCACATTTTCGCCTCGGGAATGTCCGTGATGTCCACCATGATCGCGTCCATGGCGATGCCACCGATCAACGGGGCCCGTTTACCGTGAATGAGCGCACCGCCCTGGTTGCGCACACGCGGAAAACCATCACCATAGCCGATGGGCAGGATGGCAAGGCGTCGCTCCGAAGGCGCCGTGTAGCGCATGCCGTAACCGACCACTTCGCCCGGTTTGAGTTTTTGAATCGCCGCGATGCGGGCCTTCACCGACATCACCGGTTCGATACCGGGAATCCGGCGGCAAACGGAAGATGGGAACACACCGTACAGCAGGATGCCAACACGGACCATGTCGAGGTGCGCGTGCGGCAGATCCAGGAAACCGCCGCTGTTGCAGGTATGGCGCAATTTCACGGAGATACCGCGGTCCGCCATGGCTTTCAGAACTTCGTTATAACGTGAGAACTGAAGATCGGCGAAGGACTTGTCGGTTTCGTCAGATTGGGAGAAATGGGTCATGACGCCTTCCAGCAGCAGCGATTTTTCGGCGACAATCTGTTCGATCAGCGGCAAGGCCTCGTCCCAGCGCACGCCGTAACGGCTCATGCCGGTATGGATTTTCACGTGCACCGGCATGCGTTTGGCATGGGCAGTGGCAATGATCGCCAGCTTGCGAACGGTGTGCGGCTCATTGACACAAACCGTCAGGTCATGTTCGACGCACCAGGGCAGTTCGGCCTCCTGCCGTTCGCCCAGCAGCAGCAGCGGCGCGGCGATGCCGGCTTCGCGCAGGGACATGGCTTCCTCGAGCGTGCTCAGACCAAAACCCCAGGCGCCTTCCTCGAGCGCGATGCGGGCCACGTCGAGCGCCCCGTGGCCGTAGCCCTCATCTTTAACGACCGCGAGCAATTTTACCGGTTTCGGCAGATTGCGACGGATCAGCCGCAGATTGTTTCGTAACCGGCCGAGGTCAATCTCAGTCCAGGCCGGCCGCAACGGAAAGTTGGTCGAATCGAAATCCATACTACATCCAAGGCTGTTTAACCATGAATCATGCCAAATGGCACGTAAAATCAGACACGAATTTTACGAATTCATTTCAATTAAAAGTGCGAACCAGAATCTTTGAAACCCCCTGAAATCGGGGTCAAACCTCGCCCGGCGGCCAGAGACTTTGGCCGACGTCGGTGCGGAAGTAGCTGCCGACCACGCGGATTTTGCGGACGTTCGCGTACGCTTTGGCCACGGCCATGTGCAGCGCCGGCGCAAGCGCAATGACGTCGGCAATGCGATGGCCGGTGGAAACGAGCCGGCCATCGGTCCCGCGCGCCACTTCGTTCCACCACACGTCGCAATCGAACCCGCCGTTCACTTCCAGCGGCAGATGCGGACTGCGGACCTGGGTAAACGGATAGCCATAACCGGCCAGTGTCAGCGAGCAGCCAAAGTTGAGTCCGGACCTGAACCGCGGATCGAGTTTCTCGTTGCGCGTGGTTCGAACCAGGGTCTCCAACGGGTTGTTTAGCATCCGCAGAATCATCGGGCCGGAAGTGACACCGATGCGGATGTTGTATTCAATGACATGCCATTGGCCATTCCGCTTTACCGCGGTCACCTGCAGCGGGCCATTGAATTTGGTCTGGCGCAACCAGGGCAACAGCGGATGAATCAGCTCGCGGGCCAGACCGTATTTGTCCTTCTCATCGCGTTCGACGATGCCGCCCAGCGGCGCCCCGGCCACGATGCCTTGATTTTCATTGAAGGCGTATTTGTATTCCTGGTTCGTGACGAGGGAATAAATCTCACCGCCGCTGACCAGGGCGATATGCCCGGCTTCAGCGCGGCCGAGATATTCCTGCAGAAACACACCCTCCGCGTAATTGACGTGTCGCAGCCATGCCCGCGTGTCCTCGACGGTTTCGCACAGAATTGTATGAATCGGGCTGGTCGGCGAGCAGAGCGGGTTTTTGATAACGAACGGTTGCGGGTGTTGCGCCAGAATTTTTTCGGCCGCCAACCGATTGGACGCCAGGTAAGCCTGCGGGAACGGAATCTTGAAATCCGCGCACAGTGTGCGGGCAAAATCGCGTTCGCGTTCGATGCGCATCGCCTCGCGCGTGGGACTGAAGATGCCGACCCCCGATTTTAACAAGTCCTTCGCCCAGGATGCCAGCGCCCAGTCAATGGACTGCGGAATGACCACGGCCACACCGTTTTTTTTGATGAGCGGCACCGGGCTGGGGAATGCCTCCGGCGAAAAAGTCGGCCCGACCAGCGACGGCGGGAAGTGGCCGTAATTGCGCGTCAGGTAGGTGGAGACGGTTGCGCCGGCGTCCACCAGCGTTTGCCCAAGGCTGTGTGCATACGAGCCGACGCCGAGAATCATCACCGGTACCGCTGAACCGGGTTGCTTTGATGTTTTGCGAGGCATGAAATGATCTGCGTCCGCAGTGTTTCCGAATTTGGCCGGCGACGCAATGACAAGCTCGGGTTGGACTGGAACCCGCGCGGTTTTAATACCCAAATTTTCCGGACGAAGGACTTGAACAATGGCTGAAAATATCGGAATTTTTCTTATGCGGTTAGTTATTGTTTCAAATCGGCTGCCGTTTACGGTTTCGTTTAAGGAGGGCGCGCCCGAGTTTAAGTCCAGCGCCGGCGGGTTGACCACGGGTTTGTGGAGTTACTTGAACCGCCAGTCGCCGCCGGGCCCGAATCATCCGGATTATCTGTGGATGGGCTGGCCCGGTTCCAGCATACCGCCGGAACACGAGGCGGCGGTGCGAACTTACGGCGCGCAACAATTCAAATCCTGTCCGGTTTTTCTGCCGGAGGAGAGCATGGACCGGTTTTACCTCGGTTTTTGCAACAAGACCATCTGGCCGTTGTTCCATTATTTTCCCACGCTGGCCCGGTACGAGGAGGAATACTGGCAGGAATACCAGAGCGTGAACCGCCGATTTGGCGAGGCGGTGGTGAACGCGCTCCAGCCGGATGACCTGTTGTGGATTCATGACTATCACCTGATGTTGCTGCCCAAACTGGTGCGCGAGAAATTCCCCGAAATGCCCATCGGCTTTTTTCTGCACATCCCGTTTCCGTCCTGGGAAATCTTCCGGATGCTGCCGCGCGCCTGGCGGGAGGAAATCATTGAGGGCCTGCTCGGCTCCAGCCTCATCGGTTTTCACACGCACGATTACGTCCGGTATTTCCTGACGTCGGTGTTGCGCACGGCGGGCTACGAACACCAGCTCGGCAGCCTGGCCTTGCGCGACCGCGTGGTGAAGGTGGAAACCTTTCCCATGGGCGTCGAGTTCGACCGCTTTGCCCAGGCCGCGGTTTCCCGGGAAACCGAATCACAGGTGACGGAATTGCGTCAGAAATGTGCGGGGCAGAAGGTGATCTTTTCCGTGGACCGCTTGGATTACACCAAGGGTCTGATCAACCGGTTGCGCGGCTACGAATTGTTTTTGAAGAACAATCCGCAGTGGCACGGCAAGGTGGTGTTTGTCGTTTCGGTGGCACCGTCCCGCATCGGGGTGGAAAGTTACCAGGCCATGAAATTGGAACTGGAACAGACCGTCGGCCGCATCATCGGCGATTTCGGGAACGTGCATTGGACGCCGCTCGTTTATCAATTCCGTCTGCTGACGTTTGAGGAAATTGTGCCGCTCTACCGTGGCTGCGACGTGGCACTGATCACGCCCTTGCGCGACGGGATGAACCTCGTCGCGAAAGAATTTATCGCCTCGCGCCCCGACCAGACCGGGGTTTTGATTTTGAGCGAGATGGCGGGCGCGGCCAAGGAAATGGGCGAGGCGCTCATCATCAACCCGTTTCACCTCGAAGATTTTGCTCAAGCGCTGGAGCAGGCCCTGGCCATGCCGGAGGCGGAACAAATCCGTCGCAACCAACTGCTGGGGGAACGGCTGCGGCGATACGATGTGAACCGGTGGGCCGACGATTTTATACAAGTCATGTTGTCCACCCAGACGATCGAAGCGGCCCGCCGCGCGCGCGTGTTGACCGGCAAGGCTCAGGCGGCGCTCATCCAGCAGTATCGGTCGGCACCCCGCCGTGCCTTGTTGCTGGACTACGATGGCACGCTGGTTCCATTTGCGGAAGAACCTACCAAGGCCCGGCCGGACGAGGAATTACTGAAGTTGCTGGCCGCCCTCGGAGCGGACCCGGCCAATGAAATCGTCATCATCAGCGGCCGGTCCCGCCGCGATCTGGAGGAATGGTTCGGTCAATTGCCGGTCGCGCTGGTGGCGGAACATGGCGTGTGGTTGCGGCACCGGAATGCCGAGTGGAAGATGTTGAAAACAGTGACCACCGAATGGAAAGACCGGGTGCGGCCGATTTTACAACTTTATGTGGATCGTCTGCCGGGGGCATTGTTGGAGGAAAAGGATTTTTCACTCGCCTGGCATTACCGCCGCGCCGACCCGGAGCAGGGCCCCTTGCGCGCCAAGGAATTGCTCGATGACCTGGCCGGTTACACGCGCAATATTGACGTGCAGGTATTGGAGGGAAATAAAGTCATCGAAATCCGGAACACCGGCATGAACAAGGGCACCGCCGCGATGGAATGGCTGACGGGCAACCCACCGGAGTTTATTTTGAGCATCGGCGATGATTGGACGGATGAAGACCTGTTCCGTGCCTTGCCACCGACCGCCTGGTCGGTCCGTGTCGGACTGGCCACCACCGCCGCACGTTATTATTTAAGCAGCCATACCGTTGTCCGCCGTGTCTTGCGTGAGTTGAGTGAGGTGACGCGTGAACAAGGAGCCTCATCGCCGCCCGCAACGGTCTCATCCCAGAAATCGCCCTGACCGCCATGCCCGCTGCCCACCACAACCGCGAAGGCCTCGACCGGGACCCCTTCTGGTACAAGAATGGCGTCATGTACGAGGTGCACGTGCGCGCCTTTTTCGATGCGAACGGCGACGGCTCGGGTGATTTTCGCGGCCTGACGGAAAAGCTGGATTACATCAAGGATCTCGGTGTCACCGCCATCTGGTTGCTGCCGTTTTATCCCTCCCCGCTGAAGGACGATGGCTATGACATAGCCGATTACGTCAATGTGCATCCGATGTATGGCACGTTGGGTGATTTTAAAATGTTCCTCCGCGAGGCGCACCAGCGCGGCCTGCGGGTCATCACGGAACTGGTGTTGAACCATACCTCCGACCAGCACCCGTGGTTCCAGCGCGCCCGCCGCGCCAGGCCGGGCAGTCAGTGGCGGAATTTTTACGTCTGGAGCGACACGTCCGGGAAATACAAGGATGCCCGCATCATCTTTAAGGACGTGGAAGCCTCGAACTGGACGTGGGATCATGAGGCCAAAGCGTATTTCTGGCACCGGTTCTTTTCGCACCAGCCCGATTTGAACTACGACCATCCGGAAGTCCACAAGGCCATGTTCAAAGTGGTGGATTTCTGGTTTGACCTCGGCGTGGACGGTCTGCGGCTGGACGCCGTGCCGTACCTCTACGAACAGGAGGGCACCAATTGCGAAAATCTCCCGGAGACACACGCCTTCCTGAAAAAACTGCGGGCGCACGTGGACGAAAAATATCGTGATCGCATGTTGCTCGCGGAGGCGAATCAATGGCCGGAGGACGCGGTGGCGTATCTCGGACAAGGTCGCGGCGACGAGTGCCACATGGCGTTTCATTTTCCGTTGATGCCGCGGCTGTTCATGGCGTTGCGCATGGAGGACCGGTTGCCGATTGTGGACATTTTGGAGCAAACGCCGCCGATTCCCGAAACCTGCCAGTGGGCGTTGTTCCTGCGCAATCACGACGAGCTCACGCTCGATGCGGTCACCGAAGACGAGCGGGACTACATGTACCTCGCCTACAGCATGAATCCGCAGGCGCGGCT
>JBGPDH010000096.1:0-12400 GCA_041482195.1 Verrucomicrobiia bacterium | reverse complement strand
GGCACTGGTTTAGATATTCAACGGGCGGGATGTTGACCAGTTCGCGGCAGTATTTTGAGAAAGCGGTCACTCCCATGTGGCAGTGAGCAGCCATACGATGACATCACTACCCTGGCTGCCCACATTTGCCAGGTTCCGATTGCCACTATCTCTCTGGTGGACGAAGCCCGACAATGGTTTAAAGCCAGGGTCGGTATGACCCGGCGACAAACGCCGCGCGAGATCGCCTTCTGTGCGCACACGGTTCTTCAGCGCGAACCCCTGGTGATCCGGGATGCGAAGAAGGACCGACGGTTTGCCAACAACGAGCTGGTCACCGGCGAACCACACCTCCGGTTTTACGCTGGCTTTCCGCTGGTCAATCAACAAGGACTGGCCGTGGGAACACTTTGCGCCATGGACCGGAAACCGCGCGAGCTTTCCGCCAAACAGGAGAAGGCCATGCGAGCCCTGGTGCGTCAGATCATGGCCCTGCTGGAGCTCAGGCGGGTTTCGGTGCACCTGGCGGACTCACTGAATCATATCAAAACGTTACAAGGATTACTGCCCATCTGTGCCTGGTGCAAACGCGTCCGCGATGACGAGGGCTACTGGGATCAGGTGGAAGCTTACCTGCACAAGCACACGGGCGTTGATTTTACCCATGGCATTTGTCCGGAGTGCCTGGAGAAAATGCGTCCCAAACACACCACTCCTGTCCAACGGCCCCAGCAACGACATGTTTGAGCCGGTCCGCTGAGCGTGTCATTCCTCAAATCCGCATTGCCGGAAAAGGGTGAGGTTCATTCAACGCCCGAACGAAAGTCGGAGAGGCAAGCTTGAAAACAAAAAGGTGAACGGAAACCCGTTCGCCTTTATTACGAACAACACTGTTTTGAATCAGCCTTCAGACAAAGCAGGCGAATCCTACACTTTCCGGCGACGAGCCAGGGCCAAGCCAAGCGAACCAATCGCCAACAAACCCAGTGAAGCGGGTTCAGGCACAGTTTGAATATTTACTAACGCGCCGGCGTCGCTGAAAATGGCGCCAGTGTAAAGGTAGGAAAGTCCTGCGTTCCCGGTCAGTTGGGCTGGCGTAAACGAGGCAGAGTAGGTAAATTGGATGGTTTGACCGGGAGCCAACGGTGTCCCTGAACTGGTGTATTGAATCGAATTTCCATCGACACCAGCCGACCAGCCCGCGGGAGCCCCGGCGGTAGTGGGAGTACCTGGCAGATAAAAGAACGGCGGTACGGTCGGCGTCCACGAATACCAGAAACTGCCAATCGAAACCGAGGCGGAGGTATTTTGGAGCGTTATGGTATAATCATACAGACCGCCGTTCTGTACGCCGCTCACGGTCCCGCTAGCCGACTCTCCCTGGGCCCAGGCAACCGAGGCCGTTCCCAGCGCCGTCAGAACACTTAAAATCAGTTTTGTACGAATTATTTTCATGGCATCTTCCTTCAATTTGGAGGGTTTTTGATAAAAATTGTCCCGCGTTCCGTTATAAGAGGGAGAAACCGGAAATATGTTCCAACACTTTCCCCGCTTTGCTTGCTCTCCCTCTTGACTTGCGGAGAATACCCTGAAAGGTCTGATACTGTCAAGGCAAATTGCGGTTGCAATTCCTTGAGCCGGTGGTATCTGTGACCCATGTGCCAGACCGCCTCATTGCCCGATAGCCGCCTTTCTGTGTGGCTGGCGTTGAGCCGTCTCATTTACCGCAAGCTGAACAGGAAATTCCCATGAAGAAACCGCGCCAGAACCGTGACGGGTTGAATCGCCGTCAATTCCTCAAAACCTCCACCGCGCTGGCCGGGACCGTGCTGCTCTCGCCTTGGACCCTGACCGGCAGCGCTGCCGCCGCCGGTCCCAGCGTGAAGCGCACAGCCACGGATCAAGTAACGCTGGGCAACACCGGCATCAAGCTGAGCCGCCTGGGCTTCGGCACCGGCAGTAACAACGGATATATCCAGACTGCGGACGGCAAAAGCGCCTTCGTCGACCTGATTCATTACGCCTACGACCGGGGTATCACATACATTGACACCGCCCAGGCCTACCAGACGTTTGATTGGATTGCCGACGCCACCAAAGGATTGCCGCGGGAAAAACTGTTTATCCAATCCAAGGTGGACGGGCGACCCGAAGACATCCTGGCCGTGATTGATTATCATCGCAAAACGTTTAACACCGATTACGTTGACAGTTTGCTCGTGCACTGCATGACGCGTGGCCAGTGGACCGATCAATGGAAACACGTCATGGACGGATTCAACCAGGCCCAGGACCGGAAATGGATCCGGGCCAAAGGTGTGTCCTGTCACACACTGCCCGCGTTGCGCGCCGGAGTCGCCTCGGACTGGCCCGAAGTGCATCTCGTGCGTGTAAACCCGCAGGGCAGCTTCACCGACGCTGAAGGCAACAGCTGGGGCTTCAGCAGCCATGAGATCAACCCCGTGGTACAGCAAATTAAAATCATGCATACGAAAGGCCGCGGCGTGATTGGCATGAAAATCTGCGGCAACGGCACGTTCACCAGCCCGGCCGACCGCGAGAAATCCATCCGCTTCGCCATGTCTCAGCCGGAAATCGACGCAGTGGTCATCGGCTTCAAAAACCGTCAGGAAATTGACGAGGCCATCGAACGCATCAACCGTGCGTTGAAGGAAACCTGATCGTCCCACGTTTATTTGCTCCTCAATGAGCGGTTCCGCTGCGGGAAACCAAAGCCATTTCAACACCGGTCGGCGCTTGATACCAGCCGTCGTGCTCTTTCGGAACTCCCCGGCCTGTTTCGGCAACCTGCACTTTCCATTTGGCTTCTTCCACTCTGAAAGGAATGGTTGATTTCACAAAATTACCGCCCGGATCGGAAAAACTGAACAGAACCCGCCGGCTTTGTCCGATCGGCAGCCCGTCAGCGGTTTTCATTTTCAGGACCGGAAAGACCGTGCTGGTGGTTTCGACCCGGAACAGACTGCCACCGGTATCGAAGTCGAATATTTCCCGGACATGACCCTGAATGTTCCGGTCCCGGTCGGGATCGGACCCGATCACCCTTTCGTTTTGATAATTGCCGAGCAGAAAATCCATCGCCACGGCGGAGGACCACGAGAACGCCCGGTTGTTTTGCCCCAGCCCGGTGCGCGAGTCGTACCACTCAGCTGGACTGTGGGCAAATTGCGGATGCGGACCGACGGAGGCGGCCTGGCTGGACATCATGTTGACCAATCGCGTCACCATGCTTCGGGCCTCGTCTTCGTAGCCGTATTCGTACAATCCTTTGACGATGATCCAGGTCTCCGGCATCCAGATATTGCCCCGCCAGAGACCGCCGGCTTGGTCCTGGAACGGGGGTTTTTGATGGTAAAATCGTGGATCATCGTAGGCGACCGTCGGAACCGGAAAGGGACCGTTGAATTCCTTGGGGTTCAATAGGTGACCTTCAATCACCCGCTTGATCTTCGCCGGGTCGCGGCAAAGGTCGCAAAAAATCGGATACATAATCGAGCTGGTCAGGACGTCGTCCCGCTGTGTGCCACGGTAGGTGACGATCCAATAGCCGCACTGCTCGTCCCACAGCGAGTCCACCGCCAGCCGGTGGCGTTGGACCTGGCGCGCCCAACCTGCGGCTTCCGCGTCTTTGCCCAACACCAGGGCCAACCGATTCAACACCACTGCCCCATAACCCAGTTGGGAGCTGGGAGCCGGATCGTCGAGCTTGTTTTCACGGCAACAACGGGTCAAATCATTCCACCAACTGTTCCAACCGGGGACGTATTTGATTTCCTTGAAAATAAGATCGTAGCGCGGATTGTCGTCCCAGTTGTTTGGCGTCGCGGTCAACAGGTCATCGTCAATATCCACCTGGTTCGTCCAGGTCCAATAAGCGTTCGTCAACAGCGGATAAACTTTGGCGGCAAATTCCTGCTGCACTTTGCCCCCGGGCAGGCGGGAGTATAATTCCCACATGGACCAGAAGAAATGCGGGTCCATAATTTCGCAAGGCGGCACCAGAATCGGTACGGCGTTGCCCTCCGCCCACTGCGGGTTCATGTCCAGGTAACCCAGCAGGTTCCAGCACGAGTCGCTCTGGAAGTAGTAATTGAAACCGCCTCGCGCCGGATACGAGGCGCTGTACAATTGTCCGTCGCACTCCCGCAGAATGCGGTTCTTGCGCAGGGCCGTGGCGGCTGAATAATAGAGTTTGGTGGAGGCGTCGGTTGGCATATCCAGTTTGGGCAGGCCCTGGAAAAATCCGTTCCAATCGGTTTCCATCCGGGTCAATGCCAATCGTGGTGAATGCGCGAAAGCTTCTAGGGCCCTTTCACACTGAGCACCCGCTGTTTCACCGTCCGCTGCGGCCGCGACGATGAAGACGAATTCCAGGGATGTTCCCGGCTTCAACCGCGAAACCTGGGAGCTGATCACCGCTGTTCCCGCCGGAGCGTCCAGCGATGAATCAAGGCGGCCGCCCAATGCCGATTTTACTTCCTCCTGCGCGGCACGCGTGAGATTCACAGGCGCAAATTCCGCTTTCAACGGCCCCAGCGTCGAACCGATAGCCAGTGTGTCGGTGTACAGGTCTGGCGTGGTTTTCGATCCAACACGGGCGTTCCGGAACCAGAGTTGACGCCCGTCCTTTGCCAGGTGGCCGGTGACCCGACCGTCCGTGCGACCGTCGTAGCCCGAACGAGCCGTCACGAGCATACCCGGAGTGATGGAGGCCGGTTGGTCTCCCGTGTTGGTGACTTTGACATAAATCGCCACGGTGTTGAAGGAAGTGAAGAAAGTCGTGGATTCGATTTCAAAGTTTCCGTGTCGCGTCAGTGTCCTCCAACCGTAAGGATACCAGGTGACAGCCGCCTCCCCGTCTCCGTCGATTCGCTCACCCGATACGGTTTGAAAGAACAACGAAAGTACTCCCACATCGCGGGCCGTGTTGAAAAACTCGTTGTTCGGACCCACGCCCTGCCGGACCGAACCGAGCATGAAACGGTCGATGCCACCGGCATAGGCAATGTCGTACCAGGAACCGAAATCAGACAATTCGCAGCCCATGGCCGGCTTCTGCGGTTGGTCACCCTGAAGGACGGGAGCCTGATACGCGATCTGGTTTTTCATCAAATCGAGAGGCGCTTCACCGCAAACGGCGCCCGCAGTGAACAGGACAAAGCCAATCACCACAACTGCTCCGGTCGTTGATGGCAAACCCATTTTCATCCGCGTTCGGGTCGTTTCAATGATTCTCTCGCAACCATAGGCAGACGAATGCTCCAAGTCCATCCGTTTGCAGTCAAAGAAACAAACTGTTTCCGTTTGTCTTTCAATAATTGCACAACAATTTCAATTCACGCTCAGAATGCAAATCTGTCATCATCGCCGGGCATGGACCGGACACCTCAGCGGGATAAACCTGCGTTTCGGGAAAAACTCCGACGCGGGTTGCTCCTGTTTGCCGGGTTTTATGTTTTAATCTGCGCCTGTTGTGCCAGCCTCCAACGTCGATTGATTTATTTTCCTGCCGTTGTCACCGGCGAACAAGTGGACCAAATGACGAAAGAAGCGGGGTTGGAGCGCTGGACCAACTCCGCCGGCCAGTTCATCGGGCTAAAACGCCTGTCATCCAAACAACCGGCGGCAGGCTCAGTCATGGTCATGTATGGCAACGGCAGCACGGCCGTCGGTTCGGGTCGTTACGCCGATCAAATTCAAGCGGTGGCCGCCTTCGACGTTTTCATTCTGGAATATCCCGGTTACGAGGATCGTCCTGGTTCGCCCAGCCAGAAGAGTTTGTTCGCAGCGGCCGACGAAGCGTTTCAACAGCTTCCAACCAACCGGCCAATTTATCTTGTCGGTGAATCGCTCGGCACCGGTGTCGCCTCATACCTGGCCGGTGCTAATTCCAACAAAATCGCGGGCGTTATTTTCATCTCACCTTTCAACAGTCTGGCCGACGTGGCGCAATACCACTATCCCTTGTTGCCCGTGCGGTGGTTGGTCGTGGATCGTTTCCCGTCGGAAAAATATCTCCGGAATTATCGGGGCAAACTGGGTGTAACGGTTGACGGCAAAGACACGGTGGTGCCGAAGAAATTCAGCGTCCGTCTTTACGAGGGTTATACCGGTCCCAAAAAACTTTGGGAAGTTCCCGAGGGCGAGCACTGCCAAATTCCGGAACCATCGACGGAATTCTGGCAACAAGTCATCGCCTTCTGGCAGAGTGGTCCGTCCCGCTGAACCGCGAATCGGAATCGGCCTACAATTCCCGCAAAGCCGAAGCGATGGGCAGGCGCGCGGCGCGAATGGCCGGGAACAGGCCGCCAATCAGGCCGATGATCGCCGACCACACAATGCCCTGTACCAACAATTGCGGCGTAACCCGGAAGGCGAAAGTAATCTGACTGAAGCTTTGAAAATTCATCGTCGAGGTGTGAAAATTGTTGAGGGCGATGTAGGCCAGCGCCCCACCGACGACTCCGCCCAACAGTGCCAGGAACAGTGATTCGAGCAGGAGCGAGACCACGACGGCGCTGCTGCCGAAGCCGAGCGCCCGCAGGGTGGCAATCTCCCGTGTCCGCGCCGTCACTGCGCTGTACATCGTGTTCAACGCGCCGAACACGGCGCCCAACGCCATCAGAAAGGCGATCGCGTAACCCAGTATGGTAATCAGCAGCGTCAGCCTCTGGGATTGCTGGGCATAATAATCGGATTGCCGGATGACTTGCACATTCAGCTGCGGGTTGGACGTGAGCGCATCCTTAAACGCCTGGAACGCGGCCGGCGAATTGAGCCGGACGGAAACGGATTGGAACGAATTACCGCGATTGTAGGCATCCTGCAAAATCTTCGCGTCGGACCAGATTTCGGATTCCGCCGCGCCGCCATTGGCCGAAAAAATCCCTACGACCGGCCATTGGTAACGGCCCACTTTGATGGTTGAACCGACGTCGAGTCCGGCAAATTCCTGGGCGGCGCCGCGCCCGACAATAACTTCATCCTTGCCCCAGTCAAACATCCGGCCCTGGCTGATTTTCAGATTATCGCGCACCAGCAGTGCGGCCGGTTCTACGCCGCGCAACGGGACGTTGGCATCCGTGCCGGTGGACCGTTTGGGCAGGTCAATGATGACGAACAATTCCGCGGACGCAAGCGGCCCCTGTGCCGTGCGCGCGATACCCGGCGTGTCGGCAATGATACGGGTTTCATTCTCACCCAGGCCGCTAACCATTTCACTGTCGGCGCCGCTGCGCATAATAATCGCACCATCGGGCGAGCCGGATATTTTCATCACCTGGCGGAAACCGGCGGCAATGGAAAGCACCCCCACGAGCACCGCCACCACGCCGGCGATGCCAATGACTGTCGCCGCGACCGCGCCCCGCCGTTGCGGCAGGCTCAGCAGCCCGAACTTCGTGATCGAGCCGATCTGTGAAAACCAATTGAGAGGGCCGGACATAATCAAGATGAGAATTTGTGTAAAATTATTTGCGTATTGAATTCCTGAACCTGCAGGAAACATTCAACATTCATCGCCCAACGCCCAACATTCAAATGCACGCGGATTCGACCTTCATTGAAGGTTCGGCGTTGAATGTTGAATGTTCGATGTTGGTCGATCATTTTCTTCTTCACATTCTCCTCAGGGCATCGGCGACGCGCAGGCGCATGGCCTGGAGCGCGGGGAACATTCCGGTGACCAACCCCAGCGCAAGGCTGAGGCCGAATCCGATGAACAACGCGCGCGTGGGCAGATAGAACAAAGGCAGCAAACCGGCCAGGGGTTGCGCGATGACGGGGGTAATGGCCCGCGCCAGCCCCAGACCAACCATCCCGCCGATGATGGTAAGCAGGCAGGATTCGGCGAGGACGAGCGCCACCACCTGCGCGTTGGTGAAGCCGATGGCCTTGAGCACACCCAGTTCGCCAGTCCGTTCGCGTACTGCCTGCGCCATGGTATTGCCCGTCACCAGCAGGATGGTGAAAAACACCATCCCGAGGATGAAGGAGACGATCAATACGATATTGCCCAGTTGGGCCGCCCAGCCCTGAATAAATGCGCCTTCCGGCTCCGTCTTGGTTTCCGCCGGCGAATTTTCAAATTCTGCGTCCACCCGTTTTGCCACCTCCGCCGCCTGCGACGGGTCTTTGATGCGGATGGTATACCAGCCGACCTGCCCCTTGCCAAACTGTCGCCCTTCGTCGAAGTAATCATAGCGAAAGAACAGCGGCGTGGTGTCGGTGCCTTTGTCCTTTCCGTCGTAAATGCCCACAATGTCAAACGTCCAGGTCAGGTTCCCGTTCGCCTGCGACCAGATGGTGGATCGAATCGGCACCTTGTCGCCAATCTTCCAGCCGAATCGCTCGGCTGTCCGGCGGCCGACAATGGCGCCCGTCCGCGTGGCCAGCCAGGCCTTTTCCTCGTCCGGCGGCAGGGTGATTTCGGGGTGTATCTTCAGGAATTTTTCCGGCTCGACGGGATTCTGCATGAAGAAATTTTTGGGGTCCTGGTAAATGCCGCCAAACCAGGTCTGGAACGTGGAGAAATCCACGCCGGGGATCCGGTCCATGCGCGCCTCGTAGCTCACCGGCAGCAGATTGATGATGGAAACTTTTTCCCGGACAACCAACCGATCCGCGCCCGCCAGCGCCACGCCGCCGACCAGCGCCTGCTGGATGGCCGACAGGAAACCGAACAGGATGAACGCCACGATAATTGAAAGCAGTGTCAACGAAGTGCGGAGTTTTTTCCGCCGCAGATTGCACCAGATGAGATGAAAAAATTTCATTTCAGGCGTCGTTGCTCAATTGCCCCTTGTCCAGATGCAGCGTCCGGGCCGCGCGCGCCGAGGCATGCGGATCGTGCGTGACCATGATGATGGTTTTGCCGTGCTCGCGGTTCAGCGATTGGAGCAGGTTCAAAATTTCGTCGCCGGCCTTGCGATCCAGGTCGCCGGTCGGTTCGTCACACAGCAGCAGCGTCGGGTCGGTGACAATGCCGCGCGCAATGCCGACGCGTTGTTGCTCGCCGCCGGAAAGCGTGCGCGGATAATGTTTCGCGCGGTGCGACAGCCCGACGACTGCCAGCGCCGTTTCCACGTGTTTCTTACGTTCAGCCCTGGAAAGATGCGTCAGCAACAACGGCAGTTCCACGTTCCGCTCCGCGGTCAGCACCGGCATCAGGTTATAAAGCTGGAAGACAAAGCCGATGTGCCGCGCGCGCCACGCCGCCAGGGCGCGATCGGACAATCGATCCAGTCGTTCGCCGGCGACCGCGACCGTGCCGTTGGTCGGACGATCCAGGCCGCCGATTAAATTCAACAGCGTGGTCTTGCCGGAACCCGACGGCCCCATCAGCGCCAGAAATTCACCGGCCGGGACCTGCAAACTCAGGTCCGCCAGCACATGAATGTCCTCCGAACTGCGATGGAAAACTTTTCCCACGCGCTCGACCTGCACCAGCGTGCCATTGCTCGATTTGATTTCATTCATAAACTTTTCTCCTTCACAGCCGTTCCATCCAGCAAATTGGCTGGCGCGCCGACAACGACTTTTTCGCCGGCACTCACGCCTGCACTCAACACCGACTCGTCGCCTTGCGTGTCGCTGACGGTCACGGCGCGGCGTTCGGCATGGCCGTCCTGGACAACGAACACCACGTCCCGGCCGTCGCGATTGAGCACTGCGCCCTTGGGAATAATCACCGTATGGCCCGCCGCCGTCCCGGCATTGTCACGAAAAGCCACTTTGATGGACATGTCGGGCAGAATGCGCGGGTCCAACTGATCGAAGGCGACGCGCACCTTGACCGTGGACTTGTCGCGGTCCGCAGTCGGGATAATGGCGATAACTTTGCAGGGAATTTTCCAGTCCGGATACGCATCCAGCGTAGCCTCGACCGCCTGGTTCGGCTCCACCCGGTTGATGTAGCTTTCGTTCACGTCAATTTCAATTTCCAGCGACTTCATGTCCACAATGGTCCCGATGCCCGTACGCGTGAAACCGCCCCCGGCCGAGACCGGTGAAATCATCTCGCCCGGCTGAGCGTCCTTGGTGGTGATGACGCCGTCGAAGGGTGCCCTGATTATCATGTCGTCCATCTGCTGCTGCCACAGCGTAACCTGACGTTCCGCGACGACAATATCAAGCTGTTGCTGCGCCAGGTGCGCCTGCAACGACTTGGCGTTCGACTCGGCTGAGTCCAGGTCGGATTGCGACGCGATGTGTTGTTTGGCCAATTCAACGGTGCGTTGATATTCCAGGTTTGCGTTCGTGAGTTGCGCCTCGGTTTCCGCCACGGCGGCCCGGGCCGATCCCAACTGGGCCACGGCCACATCGAGGCTGGTCTTGACGTTGGAATCGTCCAGCCGCGCCAACACCTGGCCATTGGTAACCCTCATGCCTTCCTCAATCAGCACCTCCATGACCTTGCCGGTGACTTTGGAGGAAACCGTCGCCTCCCGCCGCGCCGTGACATAGCCGGACGCATTTAACACCGTGCGTTTGTCTGCACCACCGGAATTGGCATCGCGTGCGACCGCCATTTGCACCTCGACCGCACCAGCCCGCGAGTGCCACCAAATCACCGCGCCCACCAACAGCAAAACGACGACCGGGCCGGCGATCAGCCACGGACTGAACCGGGCCGTCCGCTCCGGGCGACGCTCGATGCGCAACTCATCGAGTGGAGATTTGGGCGAACTCATAAAATGTCTGCCTACATCAAACCGGTTTTTGCCGGGAGGGTCAAGCCGGGTAATGCAACAATCGAGATTGATTAGTGAGCCGCCCCGGCACAAAGCCCGCGCACGACTTGACGCCGCCATGCATTCGTCCTAGCTTCCAGATATCGGGGAGCCAAACCCGTCCGGTTGTAGCAGCGGTAACGACCGCGGATGACTGGCGAAGGCTGAGAGGGCGACGCGGGAGCGCCGCCGACCCGTTGAACCTGATCCGGATAATGCCGGCGTAGGAATGTTTCGATTCCTTGCCCACTTTTTTGGATCTTGTCACCCGACACCTGACACGTGTCACAAATATATGATCGCAACCAAAGATTCGTTCGAACCACATAGTTCCGAACAATTGCCGAATTCAAAACGCGTCTGTGTGGCAGGCCAGTTGCATCCGGACGTGCGCGTGCCCATGCGCGAAATCGAACTGACACCCACCAAATCCTACACCGGTGCGATCGAGCAAAATGAACCCGTGCGTGTTTACGATTGCTCGGGCCCGTGGGGCGATCCCAAATTCACCGGCACGGTCGAACAAGGCTTGCCCGCCTTGCGCCGCGATTGGATCTTGAAACGGGGTGATATTGAGGAAAGCGCCGGGCGCGAGGTAAAGCCGATTGATGATGGTTATCTTTCGGAAAAGCATCGTGGACTGGATCGGGCGAAACGTCAGGATGAAACGTCACTCCGGCTCGAAGGGTTGATTGCTCCGCGTCGCCGGACGCTTCGCGCCAAGGCCGGCAAAGTGGTCACCCAGCTCGCCTACGCGCGGGCCGGTATCATCACGCCGGAAATGGAATTTATCGCCATACGGGAGCAGATGAAGATTGCGGGTCGCGGATTGCAGATTGCGGAACTATCGAAGGACGATGCACGCAATGACCTTGCGAAACAACATATCGGTTCGGCGCAAGATTCAATCCAAAATCCGAAATCCGAAATCCGAAATCTTTACATGCCGTCAGTGTTTCAACGGTTCCCGCAAAGAATTCCAGCCGAAATCACTCCCGAATTTGTCAGGTCAGAGGTGGCAGCGGGTCGCGCGATCATTCCGGCCAACATCAACCACCCCGAACTCGAGCCGATGATTATCGGCCGCAATTTCCTCGTGAAAATCAACGCCAACATCGGCAACAGCGCCGTCGCGTCGAGCATCGAAGAGGAAGTCGAAAAAATGCGTTGGGCCACCAAGTGGGGCGCGGATACCGTCATGGATTTGTCCACCGGCAAGAACATCCACGCCACGCGCGAGTGGATTCTGCGCAGTTCGCCCGTGCCCATCGGCACCGTGCCGATTTACCAGGCGCTCGAAAAAGTCGGCGGCAAGGCCGAGGACCTTACCTGGGAAATTTACCGCGACACCCTCATTGAACAGGCCGAGCAAGGCGTGGATTATTTCACCGTCCACGCCGGCGTGCTGCTGCGGTTCATCCCGCTCACCGCGCGGCGCATGACCGGCATCGTCTCGCGCGGCGGGTCCATCCTCGCCAAATGGTGCCTGGCGCATCACCAGGAAAACTTCACCTACACCCACTGGGACGAAATCTGCGACATCATGGCCGCCTACGACGTCAGCTTCAGCATCGGCGACGGTCTGCGACCCGGCTCGATTGCCGACGCCAATGACGAGGCGCAATTCGGTGAACTCCAGGTGCAGGGCGAACTCACCACACGTGCCTGGG
>JBGPDH010000095.1:0-12549 GCA_041482195.1 Verrucomicrobiia bacterium | reverse complement strand
TAATTCGACAAATCCCCAACGCTGCTCCTGCTCGGAGTCGGTTTTCCATGGCATATTTGCCAGGAAAGTGTCACCCATGCGGTGAGGATATTCTGTAACCCATCCGCTGAGCACATGCCAACCTGTCTCGCTCAGCGGAGATACTCGCGTGCCTGGTTCTGCGATGGCTGATACTCGCGAAGATGGAATTTTGGAGTGCGCGGACATGTCCGCGCTTTGAAAGCGGCGACATGTCGCCGCAGTCCAAAGCCGGCTCGTCGGTAGCTTCGCCCGCCAAATTAACCCATCGCCGTCTCAATTGCCTGCTTGAAGCCGGCTAGAGATTGGCCTTAAATGTTCCCGCCCTCGCGGGTGAAGATGGTCATCTCATGAAAGCCGTTGGATTAGTAATTATGTGCGTCGCCCTGGTTGCGCGTTGTGTTGTCGTCCGTGCGAACGACAACGCCAACCCTGATTTTATATCAAACCTTCCCGCTGCCAACGCTTCGGCCCAGGCCGCCGCCCTTGCCGCGATGGAGCAAAAGATGATTGAGTTGAACCAGGCCGAAACCCGGCCGTTACCGGACACCAATGCCATGGCGGCTCCAGTGGAGGTTCCCGTCAATGAAGCCTCGGCCTCCGCCACGCCGGTGACAGAATCGCCTGCTGCGGAAACCCCGGCGGCAGTGGCTCCGGCGATCGCCTCCGCCGCGGTGGCTCCGGATTTTGCAGCGCCGGCGGTGGTCGCTCCTGCACCCAAAGTTTCCAGCGCGTCCGCGGCTGCGGCAGTGGCCGTCGGTCCCGCTGTCAATTCGGAATCGGACGTGATGCGGACCCAGGCTCCACCGGCGCGGACGTTGCCGACGAGTTCGACCGGGCAGGGCAGGCCGTCCAATGAACTGGTGACGACGACGGGGACCACCTACAAAAATGTGGAGGTGCAGAGAGTGACATCGGACGCCATTGTCATCAGTTACACCCCGGCGCAAGGCGGCTGGGCGATGACTAAAATCGATTTCCGCGATCTACCTCCCGAAATTCGTCAGCAATACGAGAAACCTTAATCCGCAGATGGCGCAGATTGAAACCGCGAATCTGCACTTATCAGCGCTAATTAGCGAAGATTAGTGGTTCAACCGAACCGGCGTAAAGGACTGACTGGTTTATCGTTTGCGTCAATAGCCCGGCTTGGTCTTTTTCCACTCCACGTAACGGTGAAGCGCGATTTGCGGGGACTCCGTGTACCAGGCGTAGCCGTTGCGGCGTTCATTGGAAATTTCATCCACATCGTCATGGATGGTCTTGTCGCGATCACCGAAAATCGGACGGTCGGTGCCGATTTGATAAAAGCGCGCCCAAATCGGACCGTGACCCGGCGTGGATACCAGATGGCGTCCCTTGCCTGGAAATATCGCAAAAGCCATGTTGTGAATTTGGGTTTTCTTAAACCACGCCGCCGCGGCGTTCACTGACTCGATGATTTCCGGGTCGGGATGAGGTTGCGCCATCAAGAACAGGACGATGCTCGCACTTTCATGGCTGACTTCCGCCGGCATCTCGTAATTTCGCGCCGAAACCGGCTGGAGCGTCAGCGCGTCGTGTTGCTGACACCACACCGTCCGGTGGCCGTTTACCGTAATCTGGCTCGCCAGAATACACTCGAGGCCGCGCTCGAGGCTGGCCGCGGCCAGCTGGCGGGTTTTTTCAGGGACAAAGCCGAATTCATCTGTTCCCGTCGAAACCTCGTGCAACAGGTTTAGGATGTTGATCATCGCGTCGTCGTTATAGGTGATGGCGTCGTGATAACCACCTTGTAAAGGCCAGACCTGCGGCCAGCCGCCGTTGGGATATTGCGCATTAAAAATGTAATCCATGCCACGCGTAAACGACGCGCCAAATCGCATGAGCTGGTTCGTTCCTCCGGCGGCGATAACTTTCGCCAGGAAACGCAACTCCGTTACCGTGGCGCTGTTGTCAAAGGTCCCGACGTAGTCCCAATGACTGGACAGTGGTGAATCGAAATCGTTTGTGCCCGGGTATCGCGAGTTGTTGTCGGGCGCAAAACTTTCACCCGGAGCCCGCCCCTGCGCCGTCAGATTCAGGTTCTTGCTCCAGCCACCCGCCGGTGTCTGAAAGGAGACGATGATGTTCGCAACCCGGACCGCGTTGGTGCCGGCGTACCAGAGGGCGAGCTGGTTTTGGGGTATGCCCCTGGCGGAAGAACCGGAGGGAGGAACGATCGGAGTTTTAATGCCGTTCCGGTGCATTTCCGCCCGGAGGAAATTTTGGTCTGCCGCTCGTTGTTGTTCAGACCGTTGCAGGTATTCCTTCCAAACCGCCTGCTGCGCCGCCGGCAACGCGTCAATACGTTCACTGGTCAATGACGGCGCGGGTGAGTTGGTGCCGATAACCGCAGCCGAAAGAAGCGGGCTGAAACTGAAAATCGATACAAACACAATCCATCGAGCGCAACGTCCCGGAAAGAAACCTGAACCGCTGGGCCCGTTCATACGAGAGCAGGCAGAATTTATCAGCTCATTTAAGGCGGGCTTCACTTCGATTTAGCGTCTGTCGGTTGAATTGGCGCGGGCACCAACCCATATCGGAGCATCGTCTCCTTCATCTTCGCCATGTCCGGCGGGCCGCCGGTGTTGACAATGGCCGCGATGTCCTTGAAGAAATCCGGGCCGATCAACGCGGGCGTTACTACCGCCAGTGCTTTGGCTTCAGCGGATCCCAGGTTGTTGAACCCGTGGACGACACCGCGTGGGATAAAACAGGCTTCACCCGAAGCGACCGGCACGGTCTTTCCATCAACGGTGAAGGTCATGACGCCGGCCACGCCGTAAATGGTTTCATCGTAATGCGCATGGGAATGCGGGGCCGGGACCCGCGCTCCGGCCGGAACGGAAAATTCGAACATGGCTAATGCTCCGTTGGTGTCGGCGGCTTCGAGCAGGAATTTGATTCCGATTTGTCCAACCCGAATAACTTCACTTTTCGTATTCATATCGGTGCCGATGAGTGGTTCAACGTTCTGCATTCCGGCTGTTGTCCCCGCCGAATTGAATCACCACATACTCCTGCGTTTGTTCCAGCCGGAAGCCGGCCTTTTGAATCTCCCGGGCAATCCCCGGCATGTGGGCCACGCCCCACGGCACCATGATGAAGTCCGAATCGGCCAGATGAGACTGAATTTCCTTCACCAGATGTTGATTGCGTTTTCCGACCAGATCATCGATGAGTTCCTCGTCCAGGTTGGCTGGCGGCGTGTATTGCATCATGATCTGGAGATTCTTGAGATTGAATCCTTTCGTGTGAATCAGCATCACCAGGTTTAGGAGATCGATCGTGTCCCGTGAAAAGATGTCCACATCCACGTCCGCGTCCACCAGCTCGCCCTGTTTGGGCGCAAACTCCTGGCGCTGTTCGGTCAGGCCGAGCGTTTTCGCCATGCGCCGGTAACTGATCTTGTTCGTTAGCAGATTTAGTTCGTCGGTCACGCCTTCCATCAAAATGATGGAGTTGGTCGGAAAGGTCTGCGAAACCCGGTGATAAAAGCGCGCATCGGCGACGTGTGCCATCGGGAACAGCTCAATCGTCTTGCCGTCGTCGCGAACGTATTTTCGCACCTGGACGGTGAATCCGTTGGGGCGCAAGGTCATGAAACCTCCGGTGAAATGCCCCACCGCCAGGGCGGTGCAAACGACAAGATAACCCGCGATCGCGGGCAGCAACACGAAGACGTTCACCAGCACGAATGTGGACAGGTTCAGCCAGCTGAAACCCCGGACACCCAACCGTTCCACCGACACCAGCGGCCAGCGGAAACCAAATTTACCCTGAGCGAGGTAAAGAACCCACACGCCGATAACGACCTCACAAACTGAGATGCCCCAGCAGAACAATTGTAGCCTGCCAAAGCCATAAATCAGCACCGGAAACACGGCGAGTGTCGCAACCAGCCAATACAGCGGCAGGGGAAGAAACAGGCGTTTGGGGACCAGGGGCGTCAGCCCGATCAGGCCGTAAAGTGCCACCATCGCGAGCAAAGCGAAGAAGGAAGTCAGTCCGCACAACCCTGAAAGGGGATTAACGCCGCAAAAAAGAATGAGAGAGCCATCTGCCAACGAAAGCACGGCGTCTACGAGAAACACGATGAGGCAGACGCTGAGCACAGTGGCCAACAGATGCCGCATGGACCCGGATGAGGGACTGGATTGTGGCGGCAATGGTGGCGGCACATCGCCAGACGCCAGATTGTCGTTGGACGATGGAATCATCGGGGCGGACAATATCACAGTTCCCAAAAAAGCGAAGAAAAGAAGCCATTTGTTCAACCGCAAAGAGCGCAAAGAGCCGTTCCCCAAATGTCATTTGTACATCGCAATTCGTAAATCGTAATCCGAATGGTCTCTGTAGGAAAATTTGAACCTTGGGGTGGACGCCGTAGCGCGGCGTCCCAGCCTCAAGTCCGGCACTCTCCTGAAACCTGGTAGCCGCGGATGTCAATCCGCGCTGTCTGGACTCCACGAAAGTCAGCGCCGACTCACGTCGGCGGCTACGGTTCCACCACGATCATCGCTTTCATGACGCCGTCACGATAATTGGCGACCAGATCAAAAGCCGGTTGGGTTTCTGCCAACGAAAAGTGATGCGTCACCATCGGGTCCAGGTTGATCTTTTTGGCTTCGAGAAGATCAATCGCCTTTTGCGTGCAATGCGCCTGGCGACGGATATTGGCGATCGTAATTTCCTTCCGGCGCAATTCGTGGATGGGAAAAGAGACATCGTCGAATTCCGGGATGCCAACCAGCGCCAGGGTCCCGCCCGGCTTTAACAATCGCACCGCGTGGTCATAAGCCAGCCGGTCGCCGCTACACTCAAACACGGCATCCAACAACAACGGTTCGGCTGTCGTAATTTCCCTGACCACGTCCGCCCGGTCGGGATTGCCGGAATATTTAGGTTTCAGTGCTTGCGCGAATTTCAAACGTGCCGGGATTTTGTCGGTGACAAAAACCTCGCCCACGCGGTTCGCCCGCAGGACATGGAAGACTGACATCCCGATGGGACCCGCGCCGAGAACAGCCACGTTGGCCCCGGCCGGCAAGCGGGCCTGTTCCACTGCGTAAACAGCGATGGCCAGCGGTTCGGACAACGCCGCCTGCTCGAAGCTCGTCTGGTCTTTAATCGGGAAACAACAAATCTCGGGTAAAACGAGATATTCGGACAACGCGCCGGCCAACTGGCCGGGACATCCCAGGAAAAGCAATTCCCGACAGGTATTTTCCCGTCCGGCCCGGCATTGATCGCACTGGCCGCAATACACCGCGGGGTCAATCGCGATGCGTTGGCCGGGTTTTATCCAGGTTACGTTCGACCCGGTCTGCTCAACGATGCCGGCTGCTTCGTGTCCGACGGTGAACGGAAATTGGATAATCTGCGAACCGATGCGGCCGGTGTTGTAGTAGTGGATGTCTGAGCCGCAAACGCCCACCATTTTGATGCGGATGAGGACGTCGGTGGGCCGGGTGATTTCAGGTACCGGAACCTTTCCTGTTTCAAATTTTTGGATGCCGGAGAGTAAGGCTGCTTTCACGCGTTCAATTCATACCTACACCAAAGCGGCGCCGTTGTCATGGCAGAATGCTTTGACCGCTCAATAACCGCAAAGTTGGGAGGGTCGGCGTGCCGCCGACCCAAATTTCAGGGACGGTAACATGCCGTCCATCCCGGTAAATCTCCGTTCTCTCCATTGCCTCCTGGTAAAATGTTTTACAGAAGCAAACGGAGGAAACGAAGGAAAAGAAACCAATCGTTTAACCACAAAGAGCACAAAGACCACATAGGAAAAAACAATTCCCTGCGTTCCTTGCGGTTAAATCGACCAATGCATCAGGCGAATTGTAAAAAAGGCAAATAACAATCCCACCAAACCCGCAAAAACATGCCCGTGCCACGCCATGGATTTGGATGCCGCCGGCCGGGGGAAATCCGGTGTCACCCCGGCGGCCAGCAGCCGATCATAAAGATGGGGATGAGTCGACCGGTTCTTCGCCGTGACCGCCGGCAACAAATTGTCTTCGTACAATCGCGCCAAAGCCCGCGCATAGGTCCCCGCATCGCCTTCGTTGGCCATGGCCATCGCGTCTGCCCGCGACTCCAGTTTCCGGCTGAGGCCACGGAAAACGCGCGGAACCCCGAGAGTGATGAGCAACAAACCATAAAAAGCGAACACACCAAATTTATAGATTAATGGATTGAAGAAAATCCACGGCAGAAACGCCAGCAACTGAATGGAACGCGAGTACCGGGCCGCCCGGGATTCGGTCAAATGCGCCAATTCATGCGCGCAAATGGCGGCGACTTCCTCGTCGGTCAGCAATTCCAGGATGCGTTCGGTGAACAGCAATTGACGCGTGTTGGGCAGGGCGAACGCCTGTGCGGTCGGGAAACGCATCAACAGTACTTCGCGATACGGGACGTTCATCCGGGCGGAAACATCCGCGACAATTTTCTTCAGACGTTCCGGAGCCGGCTGGAACAAACCCAGCATCCGCCCCAGCCACGTCACACCGCCTCGGAGCCAGACTACCCACAGGACGAGGACGGTTGCGCCGATGGTAAGCGCCAGTTGATTGAATTCATCAGGCATCAGCACAATGGCCCCCAGAAATACAAACCAGATCAGAAACCGGAACAGAATGCCGATAACGACCTGGCGCAATAATTCACGCAAGGCAATCCTTGGGAACAACTCGCGGTCCAGGGGGAGAGTGCCTGCATAAGCACCCGGCACCGCAGCAATGCCGGTGAACAGCCAGAGCGGCGATGAATCCGGCCACTGCAACAGCACGATTAACACGAGAACGGCGGGAATGGTCCATAGATTGGATCGGGCTGCCATAACGACCGGATGTACCAATCGTGCCTGTTCCGACCAATGTTTGTCCCGGTTGCGACGCCACGGAATCAACGCCAACCAATTCGTGACGGAAGTCACTCCCGCTGCCAGCAGGAACGCGGCAGGAATAGTCAGGCCGTCCATATTTTGCCGATTCCGTTCATCATGATGCGTTTGGCCAAATCAAGCGGGTTACGGGCGAACGCGCAGGATTAAAGCCAGTCAACTCGCGGAGGGCAAAACAAATTCCGGCAATTTGAAATGAAGTGTTGCGGCTTTAAACTCCCAACCTCTTGTCGCGCCGACTCGTCGCGTCGTATCCCGCAATGCGGGAGAAGACGGGAGTTGACGCAGGTGGACCTATCGCGCCGAAGTCTGACGTAGGCGGATCAACCCTCATCAATCAACCAGTTCCTGGCTTTGGACTTTCCGATTCTTAATCCCAGAAATACTTCCATACCAGGAATCGACCCGTTTACGAACATCGAACATCGAACGTGGTTTGTAGAAATCATCGAAATCCGAACCGGTACTTCGATTTGAACTCCCTCTCCGCCAACGAAGTTGGGGGAGCGGGCCGGGGAGAGGGAAACGAATTTATGACGCTGGACGATGGTTTCTAAAGAGCACTTCGAACGTTGAACGTCTAAAGCAGAGGAGGGAGAGGCTGGAGCGACGCCATACTGACGCCGGCCTTGACAGGAGCTCATTTGTATGGTCTTATGTAAACAAGGTGAACTTTATTAAAAACTTATTCAGCCATCACCGGCCCTCTGAGAGTCCGACCCCGGCTACGGATCTGGTCAACTGGCCCGGCCAGTCTGGAAAGGAATATCCCTACACGATTTACGCGCTCGACACTCAATTCCAGATGACACCGGGCAATTTCATTTATGCCGGACGAGCCGAGGATGGGAGTTGGGTTCCGATCTACATCACGCAAACGCGGAATTTGGGTCAGCGGCTGGAGGGGCACGTGACGGTCCAGGACGCGATTCAAAACGGCGCGACCCATATCCATGCCCATTATGACACCGCTGGGCAGGCGGCCCGGTGCAGTGAAGAACGTGACTTGCTGGCCCGCTGGAAGCCGGTGTGCAATGAATCGACGGCCTGAAACCGGTTGATCGTTGATCCACCTTCACCAGGGCGCGGTGGACAGGGAGCGCACAGGGACTTGCGATCAGCGGTTCATTCGACCTCAGAGAACCATCCCGTTTACGATCCACAATTGAAAACCAATCCGTGTCTTTCGCGTGGTCCGCGATTTTAGATGCGCAATTTTTTCGGGGTACGCTTTAACCGCTCATCTGCTCTGATCGGCGCCAATCGGCGAAGCTAAGTGGTTCAGCTGAACAGAAGGAAACCGGGAGGACGGGGCGTTAAGTATTTTTGCCTGTGCGGTCACAGGTTCATTCAGATTCTTCGGCCGGCGCTTCGTAATTCTCCAACGCTTGATCCCCGACCGGTTCCAGGTTGCGGGATCAATCTGTGTTCGTCCGTGTCCTTCCGTCGTTAAAAACTCTGCGCCAGATTCCACAGACCCAGGGCAATCATCAGCAGGCTGGAGAGGCGCCCGCCTTGCGCTCCCAGCGGCGCCAGTTTTTCAATCAGGACCAGTGCCGTCAGCGCGCCAATCCACCAGAGATTCATCACGCCGCCCACAAACAGGAGCAGCATGAGGGCCCAGCAGCAGCCGAGGCAGTAAAGTCCGTGCGCCGCGCCCAGACGAAAGCCGCCCGCCAGGCCCCGTCTCCAGTGGTGCGCGATAAACGCCGCCGGCGACCGGCAGGATTCGAGGCAGGTGCGTTTGAAGGGAGTGAATTGATAAAGCCCGGCTACAACCAGCAGGGTCCCGCCGAAACCCCGGTCATCCGCCACCATCATCGGTGAAAGCAACAACCAATGACTGAACAGGCGCTGCAACACTGTCGCGATGAGGCTGAATGCCGTCCAGACCAGCAGATAACCGGCCGCAAACGCGTAAACATAAGCCCGGGCGCGGGCGCCATCCTGGCTTTTGCGAATCACGCCGGCATACAGGAACAGCGTCGGCGCGGTGGACGGCAACATCATGCCCGTCATCATCGCCACCCACATTGCAAACAGGAGCGCCAGATGGGGCAAGTCCCACCTTCCCGTCATCATCCACGCAGACGGGCCGTGCATGGAACCATACATATCGTGCGCCATCGGCACGATCCACGCCCAACAGAGCGCCACCGCGACCGCCAGCGCCCCGCCGATGAGCCAGCGGTCACGCAACAGCAGGGATTCGAGCGGTGTACGGTCGGGCGTCACAAAAACTTCAACGCACGACGCCGCGTGTGCTCCAGTTGATGCGCGCCAGATGCGCGTGCGAACCATCAAGATTCAGTTCAATCGGGCCACCCGCCTTGGACTTGCCGCTTAATACTTCGCTTTCGGTGAATTCAAAGCCCGTTGGCATGGTAACCCGCACCGGATGTGACTTGCCGGTCACCGGATTGCGAATGGATTCGGCGCTGCCTTCGACGACCCCGGGCACTTTCACCCGCGCCGTGCGCGCCGAATAATCAATGGCGAGCTCAATCGGTTTGTAGAGCGTCGGCAGGTATTCGGTAATGGTCGTCGAGAAGACCTGCCAGATAAGCGAGCCGGGATCCGTCTCGCGTCCGTGTGACACGGCTTCGATGGCTTTGCGCTGTGCGGGATTGGCGCTTTCCTCAATAATGGTTTGGAACTTGCCGTTGCCGAAGTGAATGGCGCCTGGCCAGGCCGCCATGATACCCCATCGCAGGCCATCCAGTGGCACATCGCCGAAATGTCCCTTGTCAATCTGCACAAAACAAACGGCGCGGCAGTTGCCCGTCGTCGGCAGGCCGTTGAACTGGCAGGGACAGCCCCAGGCGCAATTGCAGTTCGAGTATTCAACACCCTGCATCGCCCAATTCACAAAGTCACTCATAGGTCACTCCTGGATTATTTATGGTTACTGGTTGACGCTCCACCGGGTGCAGAGCACACCGTCTAATGAAGGCCAACAGATTCACTTTTGCCGCGAAGCTGACGCCTGTCAAGGGCCGTGTGACCTGCGGGCGATACCCGGCGTAAATACCGGGCGGCGGCTGGTCCGTTGCTGGGGTTTGGCCAAGGAACTAAATCGTTTCATCGCCGCAGGTTACGCTGGAGGTTTTCGGTCAGACTACTGTCCGCTTTACACGGTCGGAGATAATTTCTGTTCGAATTTCTTACAGAAGCAAACGGAGGAAACGAAGCATGACCGGGAGGGACGGCATGTTGCCGTCCCTGAAATGTGAGGCTCCCGCACTTTCGCTTTCGGCCTTTCCAAAAATCCGTGTCCATCCGTGTTCATCCGCGGTTAATCCTTTGCGAGGGTATGAGTTTAGTTGACGGGCGTCCTGAAAACTCAGGGAGCAGTTGCAGGACGGACGGAAACCGGGTCACCATCAGGGCCTGTTGAACGCTACGGCGAGCTGACCCGGTAGAAACACATCGGCAGGTTCGTCGCCTGCATGTCGGTGAAACGAAAGACGCCCGAACCGGGCGGGTTTTCCGTGACGGTGCTAAGGCTATACCAACTGGCGGGAAGCAGTGCCATATTCGTCGAGCACCACACTGTACAGGTGGAGCCGGGGGTGTTGGTGAAGGCGAATTGGAAGGCGCCATTGGCCCGCATCATCGCCTGTCCCAGAATGATCGGCGACGGCGCGGGCGTCACAGCCATGTTGTCCGCCATGAAGATAGGCCCATAGTCACCGCCGGTCACCGGGGCCGCGGCGTAATGGACTACCACGTGGTTGAACGATTGCGCGGAGCTGAACCGGAGGGTTTCCGACGGCCAGGTGCCGGCCTGCGCGTTGGTGGTAGCGGTCCCCACCAGTGCACCATTCAAGTAAGCCGTCACCCGCATTGTCGCCGACGAGTCGCAGGCATATTCCTCTGGCGCGTACAGAATAGAGAAATCAGTCAGCGGCGTGGAGAAATCCACGATGAGATCGGCTGCGTAGACGCTGCCGGGATAAATGCAGAGGCCGGTAAATCCCGCCGGACTGAGGCCCTGGCAGTTATCCAACTGGATGGAGTAACCCTGTCCCGTCGCGGAGAAGTTGGCCGTAACTCCGCCAACGGTCAGGTTGAGGGGCAAGGACGTGTATTGAGGCGCATTCGCAAAATCAAACAGGACACTTTGCGCCTGCGCGCGAACAATCAACAGACACGTCAGAACAATCAGGAATTGAGCTTTCATATCGGTGATAAGGTTTTGGTTAACGACACTTCACGACAATCCATTCGCTCATGACTTTGAAATTCTGTCAATTCACAGATATTGCCCTGCAGTTGACCAAAAAATGGCAGACATCTGCGCCATCCGCGTAATCTGCGGATGATAATTGGGCGGCGCGACAGGGGCATCGCGCCCTACCTTTTTTGGATATTTGCGGCGCTTTGCGGCTGGCAATCATCTTAGTCCATCTGCGAAATCGGCGGATGATGCTGAGTACAGAGCGCGACTCCTTGGCGCGGCGTCCCTGCCCACTACTTTGCGTCGGTTTGCCGACGGCGATCCTTGTTGTCCTTCGACCGGAACGCCAATTTCAGCAGGGAAGGCGACGATACGGTTCTTGGGGTAACTCGTTGAATTATCCATGCTTAACTCCGAGATTTGACTTGAAATACCTTGCTTATTCATGTGAAATGATTCGAGATTTTTTCCCCGGCAGGCCTTATGACGCGGTCCTTGTGAATCCGGGTTGCGGCCCGCCGGAAACAAGAGAGATTACTATGCAAATCGCCCAATCAAACCCAAGCCAGACAGTGGCGGAACCTTCCTTCGGACAAGAGCGTGGACGTTCAGTTGCCACCGGTACAGCCATGAAAGCGTGTTGTTACACCGCCACGTTGGCGGCGCTCCTGCTCGGAATGCCTGGGCGCAGCCTGGCGGACCCGCCACTGGTCTATAGCGTGGAGAACACGGGCACAATTTACGCGGGGATAACGAATTTGCCGCCCATGAGCCAACTCCCCTTGGTTCAACCTCTGCCCGACCCCTTCATGTGGCTGAGTTCTTATACCAACCGTACTTTTAACAGTCGGTCCACCAACTTCGTGGATTGGGAACAACACCGCAATGAAATCGCAGCGTTGCTCCAAAATTATGAGATCGGCACCAAGCCGACGGTTGATCCGTCACAAATTACCGCCAGTTTCACGAATGGCGTACTCACCGTGACTGTCACTAATGGTGCAAACACGCCGCTCACCCTCAGTTGCCCGGTTAGCTTCCCATCGGGGGGAGCCAACCCCTACCCGGTATGCATCGGGTTGGACACCGGTCCTTATGGTGCTCTTCCATCCGGCCTGTTTACCGGTCGCCATATTGCCGGAATCTCATTCTCCTCCAGTCAGGTAACGCCTTCCAGCAACCCGCAACTCTCGAATCCTTATTATAAGCTTTATCCCAATCTGACTCCATCCAATACGGGACAATACAGCGCATGGGCCTGGGGTGTCAGCCGTGTCATTGATGGCTTGTATAAGCTTAATGGCATGTTGGGCACTAATCAGATAGATCTAAACCATATTGCCGTAACCGGTTGTTCCTATGCCGGCAAAATGGCACTTTTTTCGGGGGCATTTGACGAGCGTATCGCGCTGACCGT
>JBGPDH010000094.1:0-12617 GCA_041482195.1 Verrucomicrobiia bacterium | reverse complement strand
ATGTTTAATAACAAAGTGCAAATCGAACAAACTACCTCCCCCGCCACATCCCCTTCCGCACCCGACAAGTAAACCATGCGCTATTGCCAGTCACCGTACTTTCGTCAGCAACGCAAAACACGCGAAGTGGTCATCGGCGACCCGCAGAACGGTGGCGTCATCATCGGCGGCGACTATCCCGTCGTCATGCAGTCCATGCTCACCTGCGACACCATGGATACCGCCGAGTGCGTGAAGCAAACCCTCGAACTTGTCGCCGTCGGCTGTCAGCTGGTCCGCATTACGGCTCCGACCATCAAGGACGCGGCCAACCTTCAAAAGATTGCGGCTGAACTCCGTCGACGTGGCTGCACCGTGCCGATTGTCGCCGATATTCATTTCAAGCCTGATGCCGCCATGGAAGCGGTGAAATGGGTCGAGGTCGTCCGCGTCAATCCCGGCAATTATGCCGATAAAAAGAAATTTGCGGTCAAGGAATACACGGACGGGGAATACGCCGCCGAGTTGCAGCGCATCGAAGAGGCGTTCACGCCGCTCGTTCAGGAGTGCATCCGCCTGAAGCGTGCGCTTCGCATCGGCACCAACCACGGGTCGCTCAGCGACCGCATCATGAACCGCTACGGCGATACGCCACTGGGAATGGTCGAAAGCGCGCTCGAATTCGCCCGCATCTGCCGCAAACACAACTTTCACAACTTCAAGTTTTCCATGAAGTCGTCCAACCCCAAGGTGATGATTGAATGTTATCGCCTGCTGGTGGCGCGATTGGACCAGGAAGGGCCGGATTGGAATTATCCGGTTCATCTCGGCGTCACCGAAGCCGGCGAAGGCGAGGATGGCCGCATCAAATCCGCCATCGGCATCGGCTCCCTGCTCTGCGACGGCCTGGGCGATACCATCCGGGTTTCGCTCACGGAAGATTCACCGCGCGAAATTGAGGTCTGCCGCGATTTGCTGGCGCAGATTCCCGTTCTTTCCAATTCCGAATTCCGAATTCCGAATTCCGATTTTCCCTTCGACCCATTCCACTTCGAGCGCCGGGCCACACCGGAAATTGAACTGGCCGATGGCGTAAAATGCAGCGGCGAACAAACTGTCCGCGTGGTGGTTACTCGGGCTACGTGGGACAAGGTCGCGCCCAGGATCCGTCCCAATGCCGACGTAAAACCGGAAGCGGTTTACGAAGATTTAAATGTCGCCGAGATTGACCCGATGCAGGATTTCGAAATCAACTGCGAGACACAACTGGTGACGGTGAAGGACGGCGTGAACCTGCCGGCCATCACGGCGTTTCGTCTGCTTGCAGCAAAATTGAAGCGGCGGGGACGGAATAATCCGATTCTGCTGAAGGACACGCTGTTTTCAGATTGTAGCCGCCGTGGTAACGAGGCGGACGCGTCGGCCACCGGGAATCCGCCTCCTCACGTCGGCGGCTACGAGGCGCTGGAACCCAGGATTGCCCTGCTTCGCGCCTCAGTGGTCATCGGCTCGCTGCTCGCAGACGGTATCGGTGATGCTATTCTGGTCCGCGGCGAATCGGGTGGCGGGCAATCCCTGCGGCTGGCATATAATATTTTGCAGGCAGCGGGCTGCCGCTCGTTTAAGACCGATTACGTCGCCTGCCCTTCCTGCGGGCGGACGTTGTTCAATCTCCAGACTGTCACCGCGCGCATCAAAGCACGCACCGAGCATCTTAAGGGCGTGAAGATCGCCATCATGGGTTGCATCGTGAATGGCCCGGGTGAAATGGCCGACGCGGACTTTGGTTACGTGGGCGGCGCACCGGGCAAAATCAATCTTTACGTGGGCAAACAAGCCATCAAGTTCAACATCCCCGAAGCCGAAGCCGTGGAACGCCTGGTGGACCTGATCAAGGAACATGGCAAATGGGTGGAGCCGGTGCCGGAAAAAGTCGAGCATCAACTCCAAGCGTAAAATGAAGAGAAAAACAAACCTGGGGTTTGTTATTTATCTTTTATTTTCGAGATAGTTTTATCCAGCTGTTCTAAAAAGCCGCACAACTACCTTTATGAGGATCATGCGATATCGGAACTGCATTTTACGAATGCAACAATCCTCGATGTTGTTTCAACGGTAAATGCAGCTGTTGCCAAGGCAAGTCATGGTTCTGTTACGCAGGTTGTATTTTTAAATAACACCCCTGCCGATATTCAAATCGTTTCGCCAAATGTTTCGTATCAGACCGAAATGGAAACACTCGTTGTGGCATATCGGACGGATGAAACGAATTGGATAAATCGCGGAGCATGCGGTTTTGAAACTTTTCATTACACGGGCACATTTGGATGTTACTTGGAGTGCGAGTTCCAAATGCTGGCAAATTGGGCACAAATGAAATTCCGAGAAGAAGAACAAGGTGTTTATCTTTCTCGAAAACCCGCCCATCTTGAATGTCGTGCTTATAAAATCAGTGATGCCCTCAAAGAAATGGCCGAAGATTTAAAGAAGAAAAATTAAATCCGGGTTGACTGTGATCCTGTAGCCTCTGCTTTCATTGATGTAACGGGGGCAAATCTATGGAGCATAGATGTTCCGACAAATGCGAATGAACTTACAGGTGGATTTCGTTATGCCAGTGTGTTTAACTATCTTCCTGAAATGTCTATGCTGTTAGTCATCGAAACGCCAGAAGCTCATGCATTGGCAGAGGGAAAATTGAAAGAAAATAAACTGTGGGTTCCGTAGGTGCGGCATGTTTTGGTGTCGCTCCCGACGGAGCTTAGGGCGCGAAATTCGATTTTCGTCCTACAGAGATTTCTCGCCTACGGCGCTGCGGCTGGATGGCCTACGGAGCTTGATTTTCCGACCAATCCTTTCTATCCGCCGAGACGTCCAATCGGGACATTTTTGTAGGATCATTTCGCCGAGAATGTCGAGTCGATGCTCCGGCGTTAGCGATTGATAAAATTCGCGATCCGCCTTGTCGGCTTCAGCAAAGGAGCGGAATTTGCGGGCAACCTTTTCCACGTTTAAAGTTTACCATCTACCGGTCCTGGTTCACAGAAAATTTTAAGTGGCATTTTCCAGATGATGCCGCGCCTGGGCCGCCCGGTAGTGCTTCGCGCAAAAACAGCCTACCCCCCTCGCGTAAACTATTTCTGTGCTTATCCGGGTAAATGGGTGGAGGTGCATTTGAGGAAGTCGCCATGTTAGCCGGGAACCAGAAATTGGTTGCTGATTTCGACAACGCCATGTCCTGCCGGCCAAGAATCCGGCAGATTCGGCGCTGCTGGTGCCTGTCTTGAGTTCCAGCCAATAACGCTTGCCCAAAGGCGTCCGCTTGCTTACAGTGAGCGACCACTTTTCAGACTATGCACATCAATACCTTAAACGTGATGCTGGCGGACACCGCTGCCGCGCCGGCAACCACGTCCCAAACAGCGGCGCCCGCTGGAACGCCGGCCGGGCAACCCACACAGAGTCCCGCTTTCGGCGGACTACTGATCCCCATGGTGTTGATGGTCGTCATGGTGTACTTCATGATCTTCCGGCCCCAGTCGCAGCAACGCAAAAGACAGGAGAAATTGCTGCAAGCGCTCAAGTCGGGCGACAAGGTGGTCACTGCCGGCGGCATCGTCGGCCTGGTTATCACCGTAAAAGACAAAACTGTTTCCCTCCGTTCGGCGGATGCCAAAATGGAAGTTACCAAGTCTTCCGTAGTGGAAATTCTCGAATCCAGCGCCACGACCGGTTCCTAAGCCGTCCATGAAAAACAACGATTTCTGGAAGTTCATCCTGGTTGCCTTCATTATCTGCTGGTCGTTTTATTCCATCTACCCGCCGACCAGCCGGGATCTGGTGAAGGAATTTGAGACTCGGGCGGTAAAACAAGACGGCACATTCTCCAATATTGTGGCGCAGCTGGCACCACTGCAACAGGCACGCCCGGACCGGGAGTTCGCCAATCTGCAGGAGGCCATCGGTACCAATGATATCCAGCCTTATTTCCCGTTCTTTAACGCCAAGGCTGTGGCCAATCCAACCACGTTCATTTTGAACCGGCTGCAACGCGACGCGTCGGGCAAAATCAAACTCGGCCTCGATCTGCAGGGCGGCACGGCGTTCGTGGTCGAAATGGACACCAACGCGCTCGCCCAAATGTATGCCGGCGAATCAAATCGCGTTGTGGTCTCAGAGGAAACCGCCGGGGCCATTTCGCAAGCGGTCGAGGTCTTGCGCAAACGCGTGGACCAGTTCGGGGTCGCGGAACCGGTCATCCAGCCACAGGGAGCTGACCAGATCCTGATCCAATTGCCCGGCCTGTCCGAGGCCGTCAAGGAAAGCGCCAAGGCACAGATTCAAAAGGCGGCGTACCTCGAATTCCGCATGGTCAAGGAGGACAGTCAGCAAATCCTCGATAATCACCTGCCGATTCCGCCCGGGTACGAATTGCTCCGACACGTTGAGCCGCAACCCAACAACCTGCCGCCCAAGATTGAAGAGGCTGTGGTCAAAAAACGGCCCGAAAACGGTCTGCACGGTGACATCGTAAAAAATGCGCGGGTGGACCGGGGCAACATGGGTGAACCCATGATTGACTTTGAGCTCAATGATAATGGCGCCAAAAGATTCGGGGAAGTCACCCGCAACAACATCGGACGAAAATTGGCTATTGTGCTGGACGGCCAGTTATATTCCGCGCCGGTCATTCAGAGTGCGATTGAAACGGGCAGTGGCCAGATCACCGGCCAGTTCACCCCCGAAGAAGCGCAGGAACTGGCGACCGTCCTCCGCAATCCGCTGCGGGCCCCGCTCAAGCTGGTTTATGCCTACGACGTGGACCCGACGCTCGGCGCGGACTCCATTCGCAGCGGCATCAAGGCCTCGATTTATGGTGTCATTTTTGTGTCCGCGTTCATGTTGATTTACTATCTCGTCGCCGGGCTGGCGGCCAATGTCGCACTCATTGTTAACGTCATCATCCTGCTCGGCGTCATGTGTTCTGTCGGTTCGACGTTCACCCTCCCCGGTATCGCCGGCGGTGTGCTCACCGTCGGCATGGCCGTGGACGCCAACGTGCTGATTTACGAACGTATCCGCGAGGAACTGGCCAAGGGCAAATCACTGCGCGGCGCGATCAATGCCGGTTACGCCCGTGCCTTCGGCACCATTTTCGATTCACACGTCACTACCCTCATCTCGTCCGTTATTTTGATATTGATGGGCACGGGCGAAATCAAAGGATTCGGCGTCACGCTCACCATTGGTGTGGCGGCCAGCCTGTTCACCGCGCTGGTCGTAACGCGCTTGATCTTCAATTTCATGCTCGACCGCAACTGGTTGAAGTCACTGCCCATGCTCCACATCATCCGGAGCGCCAATGTCAATTTCATGGGGGTAGCGACGCCGTTATTTATCATTACCTGGGCGTTCGTCGTGCTTTCGTTGGGATACGGCGGCTTTGCGCGGGGTGACAAGCTGTTCGGCGTGGACTTTTTGGGCGGCGACAGCACAACGTTCGCCTTCGTCCAAAAAGTTGGTGTTGACCAGATCCGCTCAGCCCTGACCACCATCGGCGAGAAGGATGCGGGAATCCAGTACCAAAAAGACGCCAGCGGCGGCTCGGAAAACCTGCGCGTAACGTCTTCCAGTGGTACGGAATCGAAGGTTCAACAGACGCTTACCCAACAATTTCCGCAGGCGCAATTCAAGGTCCTTCAAAGCCAGCAGGTGGGCGCAACCGTCGGCAAGCAAATCCAGCGTTCGGCCATCGTTGCCTGCCTCTTGTCCATGTTTGGCATCCTGGTCTATGTCGCCTTCCGTTATGAATTCTCGTTTGCCGTCAGCGCCATTGTGGGCGTCGTGCACGACGTTTTGCTGACCATCGGCTGTTATTGCATTGCCAACGCTGTTTCCGGCCGCCAGTTCAATGCCACCGTGGTCGCCGCCGTGCTGACCATCATCGGCTTCTCGCTCAACGACAAGGTCGTTATCTTCGACCGGATCCGCGAGAATTTGAAGCTGGGCGTGCGCGGCACGTTCCGCGAAGTCATTAACCAGGCATTGAACCAGACGTTGAGCCGGACGATTATCACCAGCGGCACTGTATTGATTGCCACGCTCTGTCTGTTCATCTGGGGCGGCGGCGTCATCAACGACTTCGCTTTTACATTCCTCATCGGCATCGTCACCGGCACCTACTCCAGTATCTTCATTGCGAGCGCGCTGGTGCTGTGGTGGCACAAGGGTAATCGCCCGAATATCGGCGCCTCCCAGGTGACCCTGCAAGGTGTGGCCGCGGCGAAAGCTGGACTGCCGGCCGGATCGCAATCCCAATCCTTATCTTAATCCTACCCGTCAACCGGGTTTAAGGCTAAGCTGGCGATCACGATTGGGAACTGAATGGCCCGCGCACCCGAACGATGATTGCCTCGATTCAAATTACCCCCTGGCATTGGACGGGCTTCCTTCTTTGCATCCTGATCTTTCTAGCGCTCGACCTGGGGCTGTTCCATCGCCGGCCGCATACAGTCAAATTCAAGGAAGCCCTCGCCTGGACGATGCTCTGGTTCACCCTGGCCATGCTGTTCGCCGGCGCGATGGCGCATTGGCGTGGACGCGAAGCGGCAGTCCAGTTCACCGCCGGCTATATCATCGAGTTTTCGCTCTCGCTTGATAACGTCCTGGTCATCGCGCTCATCTTCAGCTGGTTTCATGTGCCGCGGGAATTTCAGCATCGGCTGCTCTTTTGGGGCATCATCGGCGCCCTGGTCATGCGCGGCGTCATGATTGCCGTCGGCGTTGCCCTCATCCATCAATTTGCCTGGGTCTTGTATTTATTCGGCGCCCTGCTCTTCTTCACCGGTGCCAGGATGCTGCTCACAGGTGAAAAAACCATGGAGCCGGAGAGAAATCCCGCGCTGCAGCTCGCGCGCAAACTGTTCCCCGTTTCACCCGACTTTGCCGGCGGGAAATTTTTTACTCGGGTGGAGGGCCGTCTTGCGTTGACTCCTATGATGTTGGTGTTGTTGCTGGTGGAAACAACCGATTTGATTTTTGCAGTCGATTCCGTCCCGGCCGTGTTTTCCGTAACGCGCGATGCCTTCATCGTCTTCACCTCCAACGTGTTTGCCATTCTCGGTTTGCGCTCGCTTTACTTTCTGCTGGCCGGCGCTTTGAGCTACTTCCGTTACCTGAAAACCGGTCTCTCCATCGTGTTGATGTTCATCGGTACTAAAATGCTGCTTGAACCGCATGGGCCGTCACCCTTGTGGTTCCAGGTCAAAATTCCGACCGGGTTCTCGTTGCTCGTCGTCGCCGCCATCCTGTCAGCCGCCATCGTGTTGTCCGCAATTGCTGCGCGCCGCGAGCAGAAGGCCAGCCCATGAAATTCCGCTGGTCGCTCGCGCCGCCGCAACCCTTGCTGGCCGGCCAACTGGCGGCCCGGCTTAAAATCCCGCCGTTGCTGGCGCAATGTCTGCTCAACCGTGGCCTCAGCGAGCCAGCCCAGATCGAAAAATTCCTGCACCCGCGCCTCCGGGACCTGACCGATCCGTTTTTGTTGCCGGACATGGCCAGGGCGGTGGAACGATTGCTGCGCGCCCGTGAAAAAAACGAATCGCTCGTGATTTTCGGGGATTATGACGTGGATGGGGTGACTTCCACTGCCCTGCTCATCGAAGTTCTGCGGGCGCTCGGGTGGAAGGCGGATTTTTATCTGCCGAACCGGATGGACGAAGGCTATGGCCTGAGTGCCGACGGTGTTGAAAACTGTTTGAAGAAATTTTCCGCCAGCCTATTGCTCGCAGTGGATTGTGGCTCAACCGCCGTTGACGCCGTTCGTTCACTCCGCGCTCGCGGCGTGGATGTGATTGTGCTCGATCACCACCAGGTCTCCGATCCCGTGCCGGAGGTTGTCGCGCTGGTAAATCCGCAATTGGCTTTGCGTGACAAGTGTCGTGTGACGAGTGACGGGAACAGCACCTCTCCCGCCACCCGTCACCCGTCACCCGTCTCCCAGGTGGAGTTGTGCTCCGTCGGCCTGGCTTTCAAACTGGCTCACGCGCTCGTCAAACGCGGACGCGAGCTCAAACTTCCCGGCGCAGAGGAATACGACTTGCGGCCTTTGCTGGATCTGGTGGCACTCGGCACGATTGCCGACCTTGTCCCCCTCATCGGAGAAAATCGGATTCTGGTCAGCGCCGGTCTGCAGCGGTTAAACTCAACCAAACGCCCCGGGCTCGTCGCCTTGAAAAAAGCGGCACAGTCACCCCCGGTCCTGGGTACCTACGACGTCGGCTTTCAACTCGCGCCGCGCCTCAACGCCGCGGGCCGGCTTGAAACCGCTGAGGAATCCTTGCAGTTGCTGTTGGCTGCCAATTTAAACGAAGCGACGCCACTCGCCCAAAATCTGGACGCGCGGAATCGTGAGCGCCAGAAAATCGAACGCGGCATTGTCGAGGAAGTTATCGGAGCGGTGCGCGCCAAATTCAACCCCAAAACCGATTTCGTCATCGTGGAAGGGCAATTACTCTGGCACATCGGCGTCGTCGGGATTGTCGCGTCGCGGGTGCTCCAGGAATTCTACCGGCCCACCATCATCATCGGTGGTGAGGGCGAGGAATGGCGCGGGTCGGGCCGCAGCATTGCCGGTTTTGATCTCGCGGCCGCGTTGCGGGAGTGCCACGATTTGTTGCTGCGTCACGGCGGGCATGCCATGGCTGCCGGGTTGAGCGTCCAGCCGGGTAAAATTGATGCGTTGCGGGAACGATTGAACGAACTGGCACAGCGCGCGCTAAAGCCCGGGGATTTACATCCCTTGCTTCGCCTCGACACCGAAGTAGGGCTGGAGGAGATCACGTTGGAAATGCTCCGCGAACTGTCACGGTTGAATCCGACCGGCCAGGGCAATCCGGGAGTGCAATTTTGTGCGCGTAACCTGGCTCACGCCCGGCCGCTCCAGCGTATCGGTGCGGATCGGAAACACGTTAAGCTGTGGGTAACGGACACGCCTTCACCGCAAGGCAGCGCCGGCGCTGCCGGTGGCACAGTGCTGGAGGCCGTCTGGTGGAATGCCGGCGATGAATCACTCCCGGTCGGAAGGTTTGACCTGGCGTTTGTGCCGCAAGTCAACCAGTTCAACGGCAACTGTACCGTGCAATTGAAGGTGCTCGACTGGCGGGTTGCCCATTAGTCCGAAGTCATATGACTGACTTCAAAGTTTTCAAGTTTTGGCCTTGGACTTTGGGCTTCGGACTTTAGACTTTGGAAAATGAACGCCGCCATCCTCGTCGCTGCCGGCAAAGGCGTCCGTATGGGCGCAGGCGTGGATAAATTGTTTCTCGAAGTGGCCGGCCGTCCCGTCGTCGCTCACACGTGGCAAAAGTTCAATAACGCGCAATGCATCAGTGAGATCGTTCTGGTGGTGCGCGACGGGATGCAAAATGAATTCGTGAAACTGGCGGCGAGATACAATCTGCAAAAACCGTTTCATATCGTGGCCGGCGGAGCCGAACGACAGGATTCGGTCTGGAACGGCCTGGCAGCCCTGCCGGTAACCGCGGAAATTGTGGCGATCCAGGACGCCGCCCGCCCCTGTACGAGCGGAGAATTAATTGCCACCACGGTGCAGGCGGCCGACGAAACCGGCGCCGCGGTGGCGGCCCAACCGGTCACGGACACGATCAAGGAATCCGAGGATGGCCGGTTGATTCAGCGCACCCTCGACCGGTCGAAACTGTGGACGGTACAGACACCCCAATCGTTCCGGGTCGAAGTCATCCGCCGCGCCCTGGCGGAAGTCCGCCGCCGTCATTTGGTCTTCACCGATGATACGGCGGCCTGCGAGTTGATTGGCCAACCCGTGCGGCTGGTATCAAGCATCTCTCCGAATCCCAAGGTCACGGTGCCCGGCGATCTGCCGTTCATCGAAATGCTGTTGCAAAATAAAACTTGATTCGAAATTTCCCCGGTTTGTGCTAGTTTTCCACCGTTTATGAAACGACGTCTGATCTATGGAGCGGTCATCGCCGCGCTGCTGCTGAATCTGGCCATCGGCACGCACATTTATTTAAGTTCCGCTCAGGCGGCCGAACAGAAGGACTCGGTTTATCCGAACCTGGAACTGTTTGCCAATGTCCTGGAAAAGGTGCGTACCGAATACGTGGACGGCACCAACCTGACCTATCACAGCCTGGTCTCCGACGCGCTGAAGGGCATGATCGACTCGCTCGACCCGCACAGCGAATTTATGGACCCGGAGGAATACCAGGAATTGCAGAGCGATACGGAAGGCGAGTTCGGGGGGCTGGGCCTGGTCGTCACGATGAAAGACAATTATGTCACCGTAGTCACACCCATGGATGATACGCCGGGGTTCCGTGCCGGCATTATGGCCGGTGACCGCATCGTAAAAATTAACGGGCGCAATGCTGACAAAATGGCGCTGCCGGATGCGGTGAAAATGCTGCGCGGCAAACCCGGCACCCAAGTCAGCGTCACGATTCAACGCCCCTCGTCCGGCGTGAGCAAGGACATGACATTGACGCGGGCGGTCATCAACGTGGACATGATCAAGGATATCAACGGCAAAAAGGATTTCCCACTGGGGCCGGACAAGATCGGCTACATTCGCATCACCCAGTTTGGCGACAACACCAGCGATGAACTGCAAGATGCGTTAAAGAAGCTCCAAGCCCAGGGAATGCAGGCATTGATACTGGATTTGCGCGGGAACCCCGGGGGTCTGCTCGATGAAGCCGTCGGCGTGTGCAGCAAGTTCCTGCCGCGCGGACAACTCGTGGTCACTACCGAAGGCCGTGATCCTGACGAGAGTTCGACTCGGCGTGCGAACGGCCACGGCGACGAATTAAAAGGCATGCCGATTGTGGTGCTGGTCAATCTCGGCAGTGCCAGCGCATCGGAAATTGTCACCGGCTGTCTGCAGGATTTGCATCGCGCGGTCATTCTCGGCGAGAAAACCTTCGGCAAAGGTTCCGTGCAAAGTATTTTCCCGCTGGAGGACGGCTCGGCGCTCAAACTGACGACCGCCAAGTATTACACCCCGAGCCACCGGGTCATTCATGAATACGGCATTACGCCGGACGTGATTGTACCCATGACCGACGAGCAGGAAGCGGCAATGTTCTTTAAACGTTCGCCCGGAGGCCTGTATTCGCTCAGCCCGGAAGAACGCACCCGAGTCGAACAAATCCAGGACGTCCAACTGGAACGGGCCGAGGACCTGTTGAAAGGCATTTTGCTGTACAGCCAACTGGCGAACCCGGAAAAGGTCGCGGCGAAATGAATTGAGACCCCTGAAAAGGAAACGTAGCGGCTTTCGGCAGAAAGCCGGACAACTCTGTTTTCCGAAGGTATGCGGCGGTCTGCCGACACGCCGCTACGATAAGATGACGATTTTGGCCATTGAAACTTCGTGCGATGAAACCAGTGCTGCCGTCGTGCAGGACGGCAGAATTCTTTCCAGTGTCGTTTCTTCGCAAATCCAATTGCACGCCGAATACGGCGGTGTGGTTCCGGAGCTGGCCGCGCGTGAGCACTTGCGGAATTTGATTCCCGTCACGCAGGCGGCATTACAGGAAGCGCGGGTGCCGCCCGAACAGCTTGACGCCGTCGCCGCAACGCAAGGACCCGGTTTGCCCACGGCACTGCTCGTCGGCTTCAAAGCCGCCCAAGCGGTCGCATTTGCCCTGGAGAAACCATTCCTCGGCATTCACCATCATGAAGCGCACCTGTATTCGCCGTGGATTCGGAGCGCCGAGCACCGGCTCGGCTCGGATGACACGGATCAATCTGGCCGGGACGGTGCCCGGCGCTCCGGCTTTGGCTCCGCCGACTTTTCCGGTTTTCAACCCAATGTTTCACTCATTGTCAGCGGCGGACATACCCTGCTGGTACTCGTGGAATCGGAGTTAAAACACCGAGTACTTGGCTCGACGACGGATGATGCCGCGGGCGAATGTTTCGACAAAACCGGCAAAATGATAGGACTGCCCTACCCCGCCGGTCCGGAAATTGACCGGCTGGCGGAATCGGGAAATCCGAAGGCTTTTGATTTTCCGCGCCCGCTGCTCAATGACCCGGGCGATGATTTCAGTTTCAGCGGTTTGAAAACCTCGGTGCGCTACTTTCTCCGTGACCATCCGGATTTGGCGAACAACCTGCAGTCGGTGCGCGATTTATGCGCCAGCATTCAGGCGGCGATCGTCGAAGTACTGGTTACTAAAACCGTTCGGGCGGCCAAGCGCAATCGTGTGCGTTGCGTGACGGCCTCCGGCGGCGTGACCTGCAATCGCGTTTTGCGTCGCGAGCTGTCCCGGGCATGCGAAAAGGAAGGCTTTGTACTGCGTCTGGCTGAGAAGAATCTCTGTACTGACAACGCGGCCATGATTGGAATTCTGGCCGAACGAAAGCTATCCGCGGGCCTTCAACCGACAGCTCTGGACCAGGAAATCACACCGGGTTGGGTACTGGCGTAAACTACGACGTTGGAGTTATCGGTGGCGTAAGTAGTTTCACTTCGCGCGAAGCAGCATACAACCATGCGCGGGCAGATCGGCTGTAAATTCTGTTTGCCGGCCAAGATCTTTTCGTAACCATAAATCGCGAACTTGAACCGAAGAAGGAAATCCAAGGTT
>JBGPDH010000093.1:0-12751 GCA_041482195.1 Verrucomicrobiia bacterium | reverse complement strand
GGAAACCCTGCCCAACGGGCCGGGCACCGGCCGGATGTCCGACGAAGTGCTCGAACGGTTCATCCAGCAGTACATCGCGGGGGTGACCGGGCCGGAGGTGGTGTTTTCCTGGCAGGGCGGCGAGCCGACGTTGATGGGCCTGGATTTCTTCCGCAAGGTCGTCGCGCTCGAAAAGAAATACGCGAAGCCCGGCCAGATCATTCAAAACGATTTGCAGACGAATGGGACGCTGATCAACGAGGAATGGTGCGAATTTCTGAAGGCCAACCGGTTCCTGGTCGGTTTGAGCATCGACGGCCCGCGGGAAATCCATGACAAATATCGCGTCACCAAAGGCCGTAAGCCCACGTTCGACAAGGTCTTTAACACCGCGAAGCTGCTCAGAAAGTTCGGAGTGCCGTTCAACACCCTGACGTGCGTCAACCGGTTCAACGCCCGGCGGCCGCTGGATGTTTACCGCTTTCTCCGACGCGAACTTGACTCCACCTACATGCAGTTCATCCCCATCGTCGAGTATAAGGGCTTCGAAACAACGGCGCCGCACAAGTGGAACAACGACGCGCTGCCCCGGGACGGCGACCCTGAAGCCCGGCCCGGCCAGCCGAATTCCATTGTGACCGACTGGTCAGTGGACCCGGACGACTGGGGTTATTTTCTGTGCAAAGTCTTTGACGAATGGCACAAAAACGACGTCGGCAAAGTCCTGGTCAATCATTTCGAGACGCTGGTGTCCCAGCACATGGGGTTGGGCTCGCAGATTTGCATTTACGGCGAATTTTGCGGCAAAGGCGTGGCGGTGGAACATGACGGCAGCGTTTACTCCTGCGACCATTATGTTTATCCGGAATACCGGCTGGGCAACCTCAAGGACCACACGCTCGATTCGCAGGTATTTTCGCGCACGCAGGTGAAGTTCGGCTACGCCAAGAACGAAACCCTGCCGCAGTATTGCCGTAAGTGTCCGTATCTCAGCGATTGCTGGGGGGAATGTCCGAAGAACCGCATCATTCGCACACCGGACGGCGAGCCAGGCCTGAATTATCTGTGCCGGGGTTTCAAGCAATACTTCGCGCACGCCATTCCTGAAGTGGACCGGATTGTCGCGGACTTGCGAAAGCGGCCAATTCAACCGCAAAAACGGATGTAATCAAACACGAAGAATGAAACCATGAAAACGAACAGATCAGCTATAAAATGGGTTGGCTTGGGAATTTTGGCCGGGTTATGTGTCGGCGTCACCGGGTGCCAGTCCTTTAAGAATTCGGAGCCCGATTACTTGACTTCGGTCACCATTACCAACCGCCCGATGGCGGACGTAAACAACGCCACGGTGACGGTCTTTACTACGCATGGCTTCACCGGCGGACCGATCGGGTCCGGCCAGTTCATTTTCCGGCGGCCCGGCAACGCGATGGACCAGATCGCCTACGGCAGCTACGTGGTCCAACAGGCGATGACCGTCAGGACGCAGGTGACGGTCCAGCAAATGACCCCGGATTCCATACTCATCGGATGCAACTCCTGGCTGGTGAAGTCGGAGAACGACCCGACTTTTGAGGAAAGTTACCCGGTCCGGTCCATGCGCAAAGGTCCCTATGACGAGCTGCTCAAGGATATCCAGAAGCAGTTAGGCGAGTGACGGACATGACATCGAATAATCTTAAGACCGCTCAGACAACGCCGCGGCGGATTGGCCGGTGGCGCTTTTCAACGGTGGAATTCCTGATGGCGCTGGCTTTTTTATTTGTGTCTGCGCCGTTCGTGGAAAAGCTGCCGAATGGCGATTTCGTTGACGGCAGCCTGCTCACCCTGATGCTGATTTTGGGCGTGCTCGCAGTGGGCTGGAATTACCGGAAATTGATGGTCGCGATCATCCTGGCAGCTCCCGCAGTCACCGGCCGTTGGGTGCATCTGTTTCGCCCCGACCTGCCGCAGGAATTTTTCCTCGTGCCCGGTCTGCTGTTTATCGTCTTCCTGATTGGCAACTTCTTGTATTTCATTCTGCATGCGCCCCGCGTGAATGCGGAGGTGCTCTGCGCCGGACTTTCCGTTTACCTCCTGTTAGGCATGGCGTGGATGTTTGCCTACCTGCTGGTTTCGGATTGGTCGCCGGGCGCATTCGTCTTCACCGCCGGGCCGGACTCCGGCCATGTCCTGGACCGTTTCAACGCCTATTACTTCAGTTTTATCACGCTCACCACAGTGGGCTTTGGTGATATTGTTCCCGTTTCACGCGTGGCCCGGATGTTGGCCGCCACGGAAGCAACCACCGGTACGCTTTTTATGGCCGTGCTCATCGCCCGGCTCGTGGCGCTGTATTCATCCCGACCGTCAAACCCGTCCGGCGATGATTTGGGTCCGACCACAACCCAAAAACCCGGTTCTTAAGAAAAAAACCTGACTTGAAACAAACCCAGTACGTTATGAAAAATAAAATCCTCATTGCGATAACCGTATGCGCCCTGTCACAGGCCTTCACCGCCCGTGCAACCGAAGGCGGCACAACGCACTATATATCAGGCGAATATTCTGACTTCTGTGGCATGCCCCCTTCTCAACCGGGATTTTACGCCGGGAATTATTTTCTGGATTATGGCAACGGCGAAATTGGCGCCAGCAAGCAATTGCCTTTGGGCGGTATCTTCGCCGCCGGTGTCACCGCCAACAGCCAGGCCGAGGTTCCCCTCGCGATTTATGCCTACCCGTTCAGTCTTTACGACATCACCTTTTCGTCCGGGGCTACTTTTCCCATCGTCTGGGTGGATGTGAAGGCCACCGCGACGTTTAACCGGGACGGCACCCCGCGCTCGGGCGCCGTAGAACAATCGGTCACCGGTCTGGGAGACATCCAGTTCATGCCCATCATGGCCGCCTGGACCAATGGTGATTTCACCGTCGGCGGCATGTTCAATGTCTGGGCGCCGAGTGGCGACTACGACGCCGGACAACTGGCCAATCCCGGTTTGGGTTACTGGACGTTTGAACCGATGCTGGCCTTTCGCTGGCTGAGCACCAAGATCGGCACAGAATTCTCCGTCTTCACCGGCGTGGACTTCAACACAGAGAACACCACGTCGGATTATCAATCGGGCGATATTTTCCACGTGGATGCGACTTTGGCGCAGCATCTGCCGTTGTTCGGTGGCATCGCGGGCGCGGGCGCTTCGGCCTTTTACCTGAACCAAATCACTGGTGATAGCGGCTCCGGAGCCCGGCTCGGCAGTTTTGAAATTGAATCCTACGGCGTTGGTCCGACCGTTTCCTACGTGCATAAAATCGGCAATTCGGAGTTGATCGTGGACGGCTCGTGGCTGCCGCAGTTGCACACGGTGAACACCACCAAAGGTAATTTTTTCTGGGCCAAGATTACGATGACATTCTAAACACGACCACGCGTTGCGCTGGAACCGGGAACGACAATCACTACCAAAGCCGTCCTGATTATTTCTAATACGCTTTGAGTTTGGTATGCATCGTGGCGCGCGGTGTCCGTTGGAATACAGCGTTTCGCTGACCGTACCAATTCGCACCGGGTACAGCGGCTGTTGGCTGCAGTGCCTGGTCAGGCGTCTTTTTTACCAGCGCCTACTTCGAAGTCATCCCGATCGTCACCAGCCACTTCTCGACCAACTGAGGCCATCCGGCAACCGGCAACTGAGATTGCCGTAGTCCAAACCCATGCCCACCCTGCGCATACAAATGCATCTCCACCGGCACCCCCGCCTTTTTCAGCCCGGTGTAATAAACCAGTGACTGTTCAACACCATCCACGTGGTCGTCCTCCGCCTGTAATATAAATGCAGGCGGCGTATTCGTGGTCACCGGAACATTCGGATTCAACTTTAAATCTTCGCCGCCATCCCACAGATGCCCCGGATAACAAGCGATCGCAAAATCCGGGCGGCAGCTTTCCTGGTCAGCTGCATCCACCGGCGGATACAACCGCTTGTCAAAGTGCGTGCTGATCGCGGCCACCATGTGTCCCCCGGCCGAAAACCCGATGACTCCAATCTTGTGCGGGTCAATCTGCCACTCAGCGGCGTGAAAACGCACCAGCCCCAGCGTCCGCTGCGCATCTTCCAACGCCTGTGGCGACTCTGCATAGGGCCCCACTTTGGGTTTCGTCGGCACCCGATATTTCAAGAGCACTGCCGTGATGCCTCTGGACGTCAACCAATCACAGATTTCCGTGCCTTCCAGATCCATGGCCAGCGCATTGTAACCTCCGCCGGGAAATACGACCATCGCCACTCCCGTATTCGTTCCCTTCGGTAAATAGACCGTCATGGTTGGCCGTGAAACATTGCATACCCAAATCATCGTTTTACCTTTTGGCGTCAATGCGTCCTTAACATACTCCGGCCCAGGAACAGGCTGCGCATCCGGCACGGTTCCCGGCCAGATTGGTATTTGCGCATGTCCTGGAGACGGCTGCCACGTGTTCGTCTGCGCGCTCAGATCGCCTGCCGTAAACGCAACACAAAGAGTAAAGATTAAAAGCTTCATATTAACATCAGTTAATTGCAGGCGGTGAATCCTGTGACTGGCAGCCGCATGGCAACACGCATGATGCCTGACGATCCCGAACTGGACCACAACTGCGGCCGGCGTTGGTTCCAGCGCGATGTCAGGCTGCGTTTTTTTATCAATGACAACAAAGTCATACCTTCTGCAGGTGTGTGTCTTTGAAGGCTGTTTCATACTTCAAGCCGTAGCCAATCATCCGGTCGAAACCAATATGCGCCAGCCAGATCAAAGGAAGCCAGATATCCGATGTCCGTCCGGAGAGCCACAGAGCCAACGACAGCAAAACGGGAATGGTGTAGGTATGTGCCAGATTGTACACCAGCGCCCCCACCTTTTTGTTCGCCAGATAGCCGAACATGGAGATATCAGGAGCCAGGAAAAGCAACGCAAACCACAACCAACTTCCATGCAACTGATGGTAAAGAATGCACGCAGCCAGCAAAAAAGTCCCGCTCTCCACCTGAAGGAATAATCCGGGTTTATTCATAGCAATTTCAAGGCGCCGCCTTTCATACACCATGAATTCACTTTGCGCAATCAGCCGTCAGACCAACGGTGTCAGCTCTCAACCCTGCCATAATTCGATCACTTCTCAACTCCTGTGCCCCAACCATCATATCGATCTCCCAACGACGCAGCCAAATTGTCGAAATCAATGCGAATCGTTCGGAGCGCCGGCAACTCAGTAACCATGGTTCGGGTGGTAAAGGAAAGCCAATCACTGCCTGTGGCGGCCGGCTCGACCTTGACGTCAAAACCGGCAGCCTTGATTTTGGGCGCGGCTTGCTCGGCGGCCGCCTGCGTCGGAAAATACAAAAAGAACTCAATGTGGTGCGGCTTGGAAAGATCAGAACCGGCATGCTTGAGCTGGATGAGCACGCTCTTGTCGAGGTCAGACTTGTGGGAGCATCCGCATAAGCTCAGTAGCCCCATGATGAATAATGCGGTTATGCAGGTGACCCGGTATTTCATGCGCGCAGACCTGTTAACGAACCCAGGCTGACTGCCTCAGCGAAGCTCGACAAGAGCGAAGTTGGGGGCCACGGCACGAATGAGCGCGAGCGTGAAACTGGAGAGGCCGCCGCCTTTGACGCGCCATCACGCGTATCAGCGCGGTGGCGCGACCGGCGCTCGTTCCACCGAAGGCGCAAAAAGTACCACTGCCTCTCCCTGCCGGGGATGGACAAAACCAATACCAAAAAGTAACCTGAACCCGGTCTCAAGATTCATTCATGGAGTGATATGAAAAAGTGAGGCCGATCAAGCTTGCTTCATCCGATGAACAGAGGTCTGAACTCGTGTCCCCCGGTGGACGCGGCTGGATTGCGGTTTTTGACCGGGAAATTTGTTTTTTGTGAAATCCCAAAATCCTGATTCATCCGATTCGTCGACGAAGTCGCTATCGTGGCTGTTGGGTTTGCTCGGATTTCTGGCGGCCGTGGCCGTTGGGGTGGTGGTATTCGTTCTGTTACACGGACCGCCCCCGCCGACGGCGACTGCCATCGAGCCTGCGCCGACGGCTGAAAGCCGGCCGTTATTGAACTACGTGCCGCAGGCCATCGGGTTGCCGGTGGAAAATCATCCGGTCATCACACAGGTCGCCATTTATGATCTCGATGGGGACGGTCTGCCCGATATTCTGGTTTGTGACGGCGCCGCGAACCGGGTGAGTTGGATCCGCCAGTTTCCGCGCGGTGTCTTCACGGAATATCCCCTGGGCGACCCGATTCCGGGGCCAGCCCACGTTTCCGTGGCGGACATCAACGGTGACGGCAAGCCGGACCTGTTGGTTGCCAGCATGGGGGTGATCCTGCCGGACAATGATCTCATCGGAAAAGTCGTCATCCTGGAAAATCTCGGTGATGGCCATTTTCGCAACCATGTTGTCGCCGAAAATATCCCCCGCGTGACGGACGTCCGCGGAGTTGATCTCAATGGCGACGGCCGCATCGACCTTGTCGTCGGCCAGTTCGGTTACGTACAGGGGGAGATCCGGTGGATGGAAAATCTCGGTAACTGGAATTTCCGCAATCATATCCTGCTGGAAAAAGCCGGCACGATCATGACGCCGGTGGCGGATTTTGACCGGGACGGCAAACCGGATTTTGCGGCGGTCATCGCCCAGGAATCCCAGGAGGTCCATTTATTCCACAATCCCGGCAACGGAGATTTTCAAGACAACGTGATCTGGAAGTCGCCGAACCAACAATGGAACAGCAGTGGTCTGGAAGTGGCGGATCTTAACGGTGACGGCCTGCCGGACCTGATTTACAGCAACGGCGATGGTTTCGACACCGGGTTTTACGGACCGCCTCCCTGGCACGGCCTGCAATGGCTGGAAAACCGGGCTGGCGGGAATTTTATTTATCACCGCATCGGTGACTCACCCGGCTGTTATAGTCCCGTCGCTGTGGACCTTAATGGCGATGGGCATCTGGATATCGTCACGGTTTCGGCCTTCAACAAGGCCAATGACATGTCGTCCGTCTGGTTGACGGCTTGGCTCAACGACGGCCATGAAAAGTTCACTCGGGTTCCCCTGGCGCATTCGCCGACGCATCTGATAACGGTGGCTGCGGGAGATCTCGATGGTAACGGGGTGCCGGTTTTGGTCACCGGCGGGTTCTTCGTTTATCCTCCGTTCACCGGCATGAGCCGCGTCACCCTTTGGCGGCGCAAATCACCTTGAACTGATGCAAAAACGCCACGCTATTCCGGGTGCCATTTTAATTCTGGTAATCCTCGGCTGCTCGACCGCGGCAATTCTGGTATGGCGGCATCAGCAGGTCACCGCCCTCGTGGCGGCGGGCGTTCCGGAAATTCCGGACCTGAGCCGTTGGCCGGATACTTTATCGCGTGAAATCCGGGAGACGACGGCCAGGGCGCGGAACGGTTTGGACCCCGTTGGCTCCCTGGGCCACCTGGCGGATCTGTATCTGGGAAATTCCTATGTCGCCCAGGCAAAGCCGCCGCTGGTGGCGCTGTGCCGGCTGGAGCCGTCCAGTGCCAGATGGCGTTATCTGCTGGCGGACGCGCACATGCGGTTGGGGGAGACCAACGCTGCCGCAGCCGACTTTCGGAAAACCACGGAGCTCGATCCGAAATATGCCATGGCCTGGATACGACTCGGTGTAATCCTCACCCAACGCGGGGCGGTGACTGAGGCCCATGAATGTTATGTGACGGCCGCCGCCGCCAACCCGAACGACCTCATGCCCGCCTACCTGTTGTTGGAGTTCGAGGTGCGCAACGGCGGGGGCACCGATCTTCGCCGTCGGCTGGAGGATTTCACGCAGGCCCATCCCGGATACCGGGAGCCGCATAAATTGTTGGCCGAACTGGAAGCCGCGGCGGGCGACGAAGCCGCGGCGGCGAAGGAACGCCGGGTGGCTTCGACGTGCCTGCTTTTGCCCAAGGAAGATCCGTGGCTCGACCAGCTTGCGCAATTTTGTTTTGACGCCGACCGCCTGCGCGAGCTTTCGATGGATGCGTTCAACCAGGGCAGATTCGATGCAGCGGAGAATTTGTTGAAACGGGCGATCCAGATTGCCCCGGCAGACCCGCTGTTGCGGGATGCGTTGTATTCGATTTACGAACAGACCGGCCGGCCAGCGGAGGCGCTTCAGACGTTGCAACAGGCGGTGAGCGATTGTCCGGATGACCCCAATTTGCGCGTGCAACTGTCGCGACTGCTCTGTTCCCTGCATCGGCCCGACGATGCGGTGGCCTCGCTTCAGCCGGCGGTGCAACGCTGGCCAGCGAACGCAAAAGTGCGCGCGGCGCTGGGTTATGCGTTAAGCAGCGCCGGTCAGAACGAGCAGGCGGTGGTGGAATTGCAGGAGGCGCTTCGGCTGGATTTCACACAGGTCGATGTGCGCTACAATCTGGCCGTCGGGCTGCTCGCGCTGGGCCAGCGCGACGCGGCGCGGACGTCCGCGCAAAAGGCGCTGGAAATGCGGCCGGACTACCCCGACGCACTGGCCTTCCTGAGCACTCTCGCGTTGGAGGACGGAGATCTCGTCGCCGCTGCGCCAATGGTGAACCGGCTCTATGCCCTGCAGCCGGACGACCCGAAATCTCAGGCGCTCTTCTGCGACCTCCAGTGGTTGAAAGGCACAAAATCGGAACAAATCGGGGATCTGGAACAGGCGCAGGAATGGTACCGCTCCGGCCTGGCCGTGAACCCAAAGAATTGGCGATTGTTGCGCGCTCAAGGGGTGTTGGCTGTGCGCCAGGGTCATTTGCCCGAGGCCATTGAAAGTTTTCGTGGCTACGTCCAGGCCCAACCGGAGAAAACCGAGGCGTATTTCATGCTGGGTTTGGTTTTGAAGAAGGCGGGACAGGTGGACGAAGCGCGCAAGGTGCTTCAGCAAGGCCTGAGCCTCGAACAACAAAACGGCAACAACCCCCGTGAAATCGAGGCTTTCAAACACGCCCTGGAACAATAGTAATCACCGGCTTTTAGCCTGACAATTCCAAATCCCGCAATTGCGGGACCAGGCCGACGGCCCGTCCTCCGCAGTAGTCCTGCCACGGAGGATAGAGCGATTGGCTCATCCCGCAGTGTGGGACAATTTGAACTCTCAAATCTCATGGCCCAATTTTACCCGTCCTCTGCCCCCCGACTTCTGTCTTCTGTTCCTCCGGCTCCGGCGCGGTGTCAGGTGTCGTGGGCTTGAATTCACTCATCGGAATGTAACCGGGAAAGCTTCCAGAGCCAAAGACACAAGCCGCCTCCGATCACAAAGCCACCTACGCTTGACCAAAGTGGAATCTGGTAGCCTCCGACCGACACCTCAAGTTGAGTCACTAAGCGCAATAAGTGCGCCAGGCATATCAGGCCGAAGATGGTGCCGGCAACGCGCAATCCCAGGTTCTGCGAATTCATGTTCTTATCCTTTCTGTTGGTTGTGTTTTAGTCGAAAATTTAAAAGTATAGGACTAACGAGCCAAAACCCGCCATTGCGGGTCACGGCCATGCAACCGGACTCCGCAATGCAAATATGATTAACTGATTGCATAATCTTCCAGAAACAGCAAGAGGCAGCGCTTTCTAAATGTTAACAACGCGCTTTAAGGCTCACCGACTCACCCCCCTCGCTGCGTTTTGTAAATCCCTCGTTCTGCTCACCCAAAAAACATCAAACAATTAGCAATAATGGTTGAGCTATATCGTCTTCTGTAGTTTAGCTTATTTAGACAAACTCGGACAAATACCGTTGGCCGTGTCGGAGCTGACAGAGTGGACCGGTCTGATCAAAGCGAACCGGGTCGCCACGGAAAAAACCGATACGCGCGCGGAGAAATACCGCAACGGGAAAGTCCTGAGTTTGCCGGCGGAGAGATATGCCCCGCCGGGCGAAATGGCATCACAACTGGTCGCCGGAAGACGTTCCCCAGCGGGGAAAAGTCCAGCGCCGGACAGGATGAGATGACCGTGAGACGCGAACAGCTAATGGCTCACCAGGCAACGGCGCTCCTCGAGCGCCAGACGGGAAAGCCTCATGCCCAGACCGGGCGTCCCGGTCGCGTTCCCCTCCTCTGCTCATGAACAATCGTGTCCTCGCCTTCCTTTACTCGCCGGAACTGGAACGGCTGAGTTACCCGCCGGATTGTCCGTTCAAAACCCGGCGCGTCGGGCTGACGCGTGAGCGGCTGAAATCCTTCGGGCTGCTCGGCAGCGAAGACCGATTTGAAATCGCACCGACACCGGCCTCGTTGAACCAATTGCAAGGGTTTCATTCGGGCCGTTATCTGGAGGAACTCCAGCGCGCCGCCAACGGGGACCTGACGGTGGAAGGCTGGAACATGGGTTTGGGCGGGCCGGACACGCCGGTGTTCAAGGACATGTTCCAGTGGGGCGCGTGGGCCTGTGGCGCCGGACTGATGGCCGCCGATTTGTTGCTGCAACGCAAGGCGGATGTTGTTTTTAATCTGATGGGCGGTTTTCACCACGCAATGGCCGGACGCGCTGCGGGATTTTGTTATCTCAACGACGTGGTGTTTGCCTGCCTGAAACTCGCCGGGGCCGGCCGCCGGGTTTTGTACCTGGATGTGGATGCGCACCATGGCGACGGCGTGCAGTCGGCGTTTTACCGGCGCGACGATGTGCTGACCATTTCCCTTCACGAAACCGGACGCACACTTTTCCCCTGGGGCGGTTTTGAAGACGAAATCGGCGAAGGCCTGGGCTTGGGATTCAATGTCAACGTCCCTCTCCCGCCGCTGACGTACGACGAAGCGTATTTGATGGCGTTCCAGCGAGTGGTGTTGCCGTTAATGGAAGCCTATGCCCCCGATGTCATCGTCCTGGAACTGGGGATGGACACGCTGGCGGGCGATCCGCTGACGCACTTGCGCATGACCAACAATATCGTGGTGGAAATCCTCGAACCCCTGCTGCAATTCCATCGTCCCCTGCTCGTGGCCGGAGGCGGCGGGTACCACGTCGAGAACACCGTCCGCGGCTGGGCGCTGGCCTGGCGCGCGTGTTGCGGCGAGGAAGTAGATGATTTCGGGATGGGCATGGGCGGCGTCATGCTGGCCAACACCGAATGGGCGGGCGGTTTGCGGGACCGGGTCCTTCCCGTGACGGGCGGGCAACGCCGGGCCGTGGAGCCGGAATTGCAGGCCACCCTCAACAATCTCGCCCATCACGTTTTCCAGTTCCACGGAATTTGTGCCAGTCCCCGGCAAACCCTATGGACACCCGGCGGGTCCCTTCCAATTGACAAAAAAACCAAAACCAACAGGAGCGCACTATCATGACAATATTAACTCAACCCGTCTCGACCAGTTCCCTCATGCAGGAAAGCCGGACCTTTCCGCCCGACCGGGAGGTGATTCAACACGCCCTGATCAACGCCGAACAATACGAAAAAATGTACGCGCGCTCGATCAAGGAACCGGACGCATTCTGGCTCGAACAGGCCGCGACGCTCGACTGGTTTAAACCGCCGACCAAGGGCCGCAAATACATCTGGAATACATCGGCGAAAATCATCGAGCACACGTGGTTTGAGGATGGCCAGCTCAACGTGGCCGTGAATTGTCTCGATCGCCATTTAAAGACCAAAACGCGCGACAAAATCGCCCTCATCTGGCAGGGCGAACCCGAGGACGATGTCCGCACGTTCACCTACGCGCAGTTGCACCAGGAAGTCTGCAAGTTCGCCAACGTGTTGAAATCCCAGGGCGCGAAAAAAGGCGACCGCGTTTCCATTTACCTGCCGATGATTCCGGAATTACCCATCGCCATGCTCGCTTGTGCGCGACTGGGGATCATTCATTCGGTCGTGTTCGGTGGTTTCAGTGCCGAAGCCCTGGCCGGGCGCATCAACGACGCCACCTGCCGCCTGCTCATTACCTCGAATGTTTCCCTGCGTTCCGGCAAGAGCATTCCGCTCAAGGGCATTGCGGACGAGGCATTGAAGCATACGAAGAGCATCAAGAAGGTCATCGTCGTCAAACGCAACGGGCAACCGTGCGACATGACAACGGGCCGCGACGCCTGGTATCACGAACTGATGGCCGACGCCAGCGCCGATTGCCCGGCGGTGGTCAACAACGCCGAGGATCCGCTGTTCGTCCTGTACACGTCCGGTTCCACGGGCAAACCCAAGGGCGTGGTCCATTGCAACGCCGGTTATCTGCTCCAGGCCAGCCTCACGCACAAATATATCTTTGACGTTCACGACGAAGACATTTTCTGGTGCACCGCCGACATCGGGTGGGTGACCGGGCACAGTTACATCTGCTACGGCCCGCTCTGCAACGGTGCGACCACCGTGATGTTCGAAGGCGTGCCCACTTTCCCGGATGCCGGGCGGTTCTGGCATCTCGTGGACAAATTCAGGGTCACCATTTTCTACACCGCGCCGACCGCCATCCGTTCCCTCATCCGGCTGGGTGAAGAATGGCCCGACAAATATGACCTCGGCACGCTCCGCCTGCTCGGCTCCGTGGGCGAGCCCATCAACCCCGAAGCCTGGATGTGGTATCACCGTGTCATCGGCAACGAACGTTGTCCCATCATGGACACGTGGTGGCAGACCGAAACCGGCGGTGCCCTCATCTCGCCGCTGCCCGGCGCGCACACGCTCAAACCCGGCAGTGCGAACCGCCCGTTCTTCGGTGTCGAACCGGTTGTCCTGCGCGATGACGGCAAACCGTGCGCCGTGAACGAAGGCGGCAAACTGTGCATTACCAAGCCGTGGCCGGGCAT